>NZ_JBFAPE010000005.1:0-341528 GCF_040675615.1 Streptomyces sp. NPDC049585
GCGCGATCCCCGCAACTACCTGGCATTTCTCGGTCTCGCAGCAGCGATCTGCAGCTACAAACGGCTCGTCCGCCTCACCACATAGGACACGGTCTAAGACAGATGCCCTGGGGTGCCGCAGCCTGACGGCGGGACGGCATCCCAGCGGCTGTATCGGGGGCGGGGGCGCGGCCGGATGTTCTCGGCGGAGACGCTCTCTACGGAACGAGAAGATCGCCGAAATCGGGGAGCGCACGCGCCAGATAGGCCGCGTCGATTGGCTGCGGGTCCGGTAGCCCTTCGACCAGGCTCAGGAAGTTCGTACGGTCGTAGACACGTCGATGGGCACCGAATCCCAGCAGGTGGCCGAACTCCTCTGCCACGTAGGACTCCAAAGACGTCGGATCCGCGAGCTCAGGGACGTAGCGGATCCTCAACCCTGGACAACCGACCTCCAGGCCTTGGGCAACGACCTCGAAGGTTGTGTCGTGTGGATGGGTGACGTGCACCGTTCGCACACCGGAGCCGCCGGGCACCTTCGCGGCTCGGATCATCGCCTCGACCGCATAGTCGACTTGGAGCAGGTTCAGTCTTCCCTCGGCATCACCGGCCACTCGTAGCCACAGCGCGCCGGAGGAACAGTGCACAGGTTTCATGTCGGACGCCGGGATGCCGGCGTGGCTACGAGGTGGATTCCGTTGCCGCAGCAACGTCTCGAGGACACGGGCCAGCACACCGATGGGCTGGTCCGGCAGTCCGGCAGGCACGACCCGGTCGTCAATCAGCAGGGCGGGCCGCATGACGGTCACCCGCCGGTCTCTGCTGCTTGCCCATTGGTGGACCATTCGCTCAGCCGTGTATTTGCTTTCCTCGTACGGGGTCTGGAATCCAGATGCTTCGCTCAAGTCGCTTTCGAGGATGCGCCCAGTGCGCCGACCGCCGGCCACGTACGCAGTGCTCACGTGAATCAGATGCGCTTCGGGTGCCAGATCGGCCAGTTGAAGGATCCGACGCGTGCCCATGACATTGGTCTGGTAGAGCGGGGCAGGGCCGCGGTGGAGGGACAATGCAGCCGCGCAGTGCCAAACCGCGGTCAGGCCGTCGGTGATCCCGGCACGTTGCTGTGGGCTCAAACCCAGGCCGGGACGGGTGAGGTCCGCCTGCAGGCAACGCAATCGAGAAAACGTATTCGGTGCCGGCAACTTTCCCGAATCGAGCCAGGTGACCGCGGCTTCGATGCGCTGGCACAACCGGGTCGGAACATCCCTCCCCAGAACGATGATCGGATCATCGCTCTCCGCCGTGAGAAGCCTGCGTAAAATACGACTGCCAGTAAAACCCGTAGCACCGGTGAGCAGCACGGACACGGTGGACACCTTCACGAGGACGAACGGGAACGGCTCGCACCACAGCAGTTGGAGCGCTTCCGCAACCGTACGTGGACAGAGGCGTCCCCCGGCACCCGGATCAACCATTTGGGTGAACCCCATCGAGCTCCCCACCGAGATCTCATCTCATTTGGCTGCCTGGAAACGAGCTTCAAGCCCGTGCGCCCGCCCTTCTCCTCGCGCACTTGTGCACCGATTCGATCGCGCACCGCGACCAGTCGAGGCCGGCCCGGGCGCCGGGCTCATCCAGGACGAGGCGGCGCAGCTCCGCCCACACTCGGGCTTCGCTCCACTCGATGAAGCGCCGATGCGCGGTCGGGCCGGAAGGTCCGAAAACAAGAGGCAACTGCTGCCAGGCGCAGCCGGTCGTCGCGACGAACACGATCGCCGCCAGCACCTCGCGGTTGCCGTACCGCCGGCGACCTCCGCCCTGCCGGCGGACCGGGGCAGGCGGCACCACCTGCTCGAACAGCTCCCACAGGTCGTCCGGGACCAGGTGATTCACCATCGTCAACACGGTGGGCAGACTAGCAATCAAACCAAATGAGATGAGCTGTAATGGCCTTACAAGCTTCTTTGCGAGGAAACGTACGAGGAAACACTGCTCGACAGCGTGAGCGGGCCCGATGACAAAGTACGGGCCCGGATGCGACGGGTTGCCCCGGCGACCGGAAGGCCGTGTGCATGCATCAGACCGAGGAGTCCGCGACCGGGCGAGCCGTTGCGATCGTGGGAGTTGCCTGTCGCCTGCCGGGTGGTATCGACAACCTCCACCAGCTGTGGGAAGCACTCGACGAAGGCCGCGATCTGGTCTCGCAAGTGCCGCCGGACAGGTTCGACTCCGAACGCTTCGTCGACACCGCAGGACCGCGAACGGGCAAGAGCTATACCGCGGCAGGGGGCTTCCTCAAGGACATCGCCGGGTTCGACGCCGGTTACTTTGGTATCTCGCCCAAAGAGGCTGATTACATCGACCCACAGCACAGGCTGCTGCTGGAACTGGCTGCCGAGGCACTGGACGATGCAGCCATCCGTCCGGCAGCCCTTGCCGGCTCCGACACAGCGGTGTACGTCGGAGTCTCCGATGCCTCCTACCTCGCGCTGCAGGATCCACGCAAGGTAGGCGCCTACAGCATGTCCGGGGCGGCCTCCTCGATCGCGGCCAACCGGATCTCCCACGTATTCGACCTGCGTGGCCCAAGCATGGTGATCGACACCGCGTGCTCGTCGGCTCTGGTGGCGCTAGACCGGGCCTGCCGGACGCTGTGGGCGGGCTCCAGCCGCGCCGTGCTGTGCGGTGGAGCCAACCTCCTCATCAACCCCTTGCACTACATCGGCTTCTCGCAGGCATCGATGCTGTCCCGGCGAGGGCGGTGCGCGGCCTTCTCGGCGGACGCCGACGGGTTCGTGCGAGCCGAAGGCGGTGGCATGGTACTGCTCAAGCCCTTGCCCGACGCTCTCGCGGACGGCGACCGCATCCATGCGGTCGTCCTGGGCAGTGCAACCAACTGCGACGGGCACACAACCGGACTGGCCCTGCCCAATGCTCGGGCTCAGGAGGAGCTGCTGCGTCGAGCCTATGCCGAAGCGGGGGTCGACCCCGACGAGCTGGTCTACTTCGAGGCACACGGCACCGGCACCCTGGCAGGCGATCCGGCGGAGGCGACAGCAATCGGCCGCGCCCTGGGGGTGCGTCGCATCACCGGCGAGCTGCCGATCGGTTCCGTGAAGACCAATGTCGGCCACCTCGAACCTGCCTCCGGCATGGCGGGGCTGTACAAAGCGCTTCTCGTGCTCAAGCATGGTGCGGTGCCGGCATCACTGCACGGTGAGCCGGTCAACCCGGAGATCGACTTCGCGAGTCTGGGCCTGGTGCCCGTACAGCGAAGGCGAACGCTGCCGAGCTGCGCGCGGCCGGTGGTGGGGGTGAACTCCTTCGGCTTCGGCGGAGCCAATGCTCATGTCATCCTCACCAGTGCCCCCGCACCGGCCGAGTCGGGACACTCGGCTCCACCCGCCTCTTGCGATCGCCCGTTGCCCGTGCTGGTCTCGGCCCGCTCGGCGCAGGCACTACGTGAGGCCACGGCCAGCTTTGCCGAGCATCTTGCCGCGTCGCCCGCACAGGACTTCTACGACCTCGCCTACACCGCTTGGCGGCGCGGTCGGCACGAGCACCGTGCCGTGGTTCTCGCCCATGATGCCCAGGAGGCGGCCCGGCAGCTGTCCGCACTGGTCTCCGACGCCGCGTCGGAGGGCGATGCACTCCAGGATCGGCACGAGCCGGCGACCGGGGCAAGCGCGCAGGCGGTTGCTCACGGGCGGGTGGCCTTCGTCTTCTCGGGGAACGGGTCCCCGTGGGCGGGCATGGGAGCCGATCTGTACGCCCATGTCCCGGCCTTCCGTCGCGCGGTCGACGAGGTCGACGCCGCGCTCATCCCGCACTTGGGCTGGTCCGTGGCCCGCACACTGGCTCTTCCGCCCGCGCAGTGGCGGTTGGCTGCGACCGAGGTCGCCCAGCCTCTGCTGTTCACCGTGCAGGTGGGCATCGTGGCCGCCCTGCGCTCGCTCGGAGTGGCGCCTGCCGTGGTGCTCGGGCACAGCGTCGGTGAAGTCGCGGCAGCCTGCACCAGTGGTGCCCTGCCCCTGGACCAAGCCGCCCGAGTGATCGCCGAGCGTTCCGCAGCCCAGGCCTCCTTGGCCGGCACCGGCCGCATGGCCGCAGTCGGCCTGGGCCCACTGGAGGCCGAAAGCATCCTGGCTGCCTGCGGGACGGGGCTGGAGATCGCGGGGATCAACAGTGCCCAGGACGTCACAGTGGCCGGGCCTGCCGATCAGATGGCCGCCCTCGGCCGGGAAGTGCAGCAGCGCGGGGCGTTCTTCCGAGAACTGGACTTGGACCATGCATTCCACAGCGCCGCGATGGATCCCGCTGAGCAGCCGATCCGCCGGGCGCTGACCGGCCTGACACCCGTCCACGCCTCCACCCCGTTCTACTCGACCGTCACCGGCACCCTGTTGCTCGGGAGCGAACTCGACGCCTCCTACTGGTGGCAGAACGTCCGCCGTCCGGTCCGCTTCGCCGCAGCCGTCGAGCTCGCCCGCGCCGACGGGGCCGATGTCTTCCTCGAAATCGGTCCCCACCCGGTGCTGCGCACGTACCTGCGCCGGGCCGCCTCCGCCGACCGCCAGGGCCCGGTCGCGGTGCTGGCCACCTTGCGGCGGGACGGAGACGGGCCGGGTGCACTGCGCCACGCCCTTGCCGGCCTGCTGGCCGCCGGAGCCCCGGTGGGGACGGAACACTTCTTTGCGCGTCCGGGCCTCGTCCGCGACCTGCCCGCCTACCCGTGGCAGCGCCGCCGCCACTGGGTGGGGACCCCGCGGTCCTGGATCCAGAGCAGCGGCAGCGGACTCTTCGAACACCCCCTGCTCGGCGAACGTCTACCAGCCCCGCATCCCGTCTGGCTCGGCGCCATCGAACCCGTCCTGGTCCCTTGGCTGACCGATCACCGCATCCAGGGATCCGCCCTGATGCCCGCCACCGGCTATGTGGAGATGGCGCTGGCTGCGGGGCGCATCGCGCTGGGTGCACCGGTCCAGGTCGACCACGTCCGGATCAGCAGTGGACTGGCCGTCGACTGGCAGGACCCGACGGCGGTCCGGCTTCAGCTCGCGCTGCGCCCCGAGGACGGCACGGTCACCATCGCCAGTACCGACGAGCACGGCAGTGCCTCGCGCACCCACGCCACCGCCTGTGTGCGCTCCCTCACCAGCCCGCGCCCGGCGCCCCTCGACCTGGAAGCTTTGAAGCTGCGCTGCCCCCGTTCACTGGCCGCCGACGACTACTACAAGGAGCGGGCGGCCATTGGTCTGGAGTACGGCCCCGCCTTCCGTGTACTCGACGAACTCCACATCGGCGACGCCGAGGTCCTGGCCACCTACCACCACCCGGCCCCGGCCGATCCCTACGTCATCCACCCCGCCCTGCTCGACGGTGCCCTGCAAGCAGGGGTGCAACTCCTCGCCGAACGCCTGGACGCCGGCCAGCTCTACCTGCCCGCAAGCATCGGCAGGGTCCGCTCGTGGGGCCCGGCAGCGTGCACCGGAACCATCCATGTCCTGGAACGCTCCCGTACCGACAGCGAGGTGTGCTGGGACCTCACCCTCACCGATGACCAGGGCACTGTCACGGCTCGGATCGACGGGTGCCGCCTGCGCCGTCTGGCCGGCACGCGCGGCACCGACATCACTGTCCACCACACGGTGCTGCGCGCCGCTCCCCGGCTCACCCGGCATTGCGCCGTCTCCCCCCTGCCCTCCCCCCGTGCCCTGCTCGCTGCTGCCCAGCCGGAGATCGACCGGGCCCGCAGTGACCAGCGCAATGCCCGCATGCCCCAGGCTGTCGCCGCGCTCAAGGAATTCGCCTCCTTCCACCACGCCAACGCTCTTGCGGCATTGCTTCCGCGCCCGACCAGTCCCTTCACCATCGACGACCTCGAGGCACACGGATTGCCCCGCGCCCACCGCCGCTGGGCCACTCACCTGCTCCCGCTCCTCCAGCGGCATCATGCGGTGAAAACGCTCGACGACGGCGCCTGGGAACTCGCCGCCACTACCTTCGGTGCCACCGACGCGGCCCGCCGATGCCTGGCTGCCGAACCCACCTGCAGCACCGCGCTCGCCTTGGCTGCCCAGGCATCGCGCTACTGGACTCGCTCGCGGGATGAGCTCGACCAAGCGGACGGCAGTGCGTACGCGGTCGAGCAGCTCGCCGAGGCACTTCCCCCGCACAGGTTGCGGCACCGCATCGCCCGCGCTCTGCTGGCCCGGATGGTGGCTGCGTGGCCCGTCGACCGGAGCCTGCGGGTACTCGAAGCCGGCGGAGGCAGCGGAAGCCTGACCGCAGCACTGCTTGCGGTGCTGCCTCCCGAGCGGACCCGGTACTGCTTCACGGACTTCACCGCGTCCAGCCTCCCCGCGGCCCAGGCACGGTTCGCGGCTTACGACTTCCTGGACTACCGAACCCTCGCCCCAGGCGCCGATCCGACCGAGCAGGGCTTCACCCCGCACAGCTTCGACCTGATCGTGGCCGGTGACGGTCTCTTCGCGAGCAACGACCCCGAGTTGTCGCTGCGCCACCTGGTCACGCTGCTGGGGCCGGGCGGGCAGGTCCTGGGCTGTACCCCGCACGACACGGAGCTTCTGGCGCTCCTGCATGCTCCCACCGATTTCGCCGACCTGCCGGCCCGGGATCAGTGGCCCGGTCTGCTGCGCCGGTGCGGCTTCACGGAGATCGTCCAGACCGGCGACGCGCAGGACCCATGTCGCGAGTGGCACTCCTTGTTCCTGGCCGGGCTTCCCGCCCACGACATCGCCAAGCCTGCCGAACGGTCCACCAACCCGGATTCTTCCTTCCTGGTACTGACTGACGGGCGGCATGAGGAGCCTTTGGAGCAGGCCCTCAGGACCTCCCTGACCGAGCGCGGTTGCCCGAGTCCTCGCTCCGATGGCATCACTACCTCCGCCGACGAATGGGAGCGCCTGCTCTCCCGAACGGCATCTTGGCCGCTCACCGTGGTGCTGCTGCTCGCCGCTGCCGACGACTCCGCACCGGCCGCTCGAACGTCCCATACGGCCCGGCAGACCGCGGCCTTGAGCTCCTTGGCCACAGCCTGCCGACGGCTCGGCGACACCTGTTCCGTACGCCTGCGACTGGTCACTCATCCGCACTGCGGCGTTCCCTCGCTCGAACCGGTAGCCGATTCCTACTCCGCCGCCAGTTGGGGAGCAGCCCGGACCCTGGCCAACGAACATCCCGATCTGGATGTCCGCCGGATCATGCTGCACCGCACCGCAGATCCTGCGGCCGATGCCGGCCGGCTGGTCCACGAACTGTTCGAGCCGGACGACGAGGACGAGGTCGTCCTCACCGCCCGGGATCGCTTCGTCCCCCGTGAGCGGCAAGCGGTCGACGAATTCCGGCTCCGGTCTGGGTCCTTCCCCTTCGGTCTGCGCGTGCACACCCCTGGGCTGTCCTACAGGCTCTCCTGGCAGCAGATCACCCCTCCCCGGCCCGGACCGGGTGAAGTAGCCCTGGAGGTGCACGCGGTCGGTCTCAACTTCCGCGATGTCATGCAGTGCACCGGGCTGCTACCGACCGAGATGATCGAGGGCACGCCCTCCGAGAAGGGACCCGGCATCGAGTGCGCGGGAATCGTGACTGCCTGCGGACCTGGTGTGACGGCCTTCGCCCCGGGCGACCGGGTCCTCGGCGTGGCGTCCGCCTCGCTCGCCTCGCACACTGTCGCCAAGACGCACAGTCTGATGCCGCTCCCGGACCATATGGGCTTTTGCGAAGCCGCGACGGTGCCGGTGGCCTTCATCACCGCACACTATGGACTGGGGCATCTCGCGCGGCTGCGCCCCGGGGAGACCGTACTCGTTCACGGCGCAGCCGGAGCCGTCGGGCTGGCCGTGCTCCGCTACGCAGAACAGCGCGGCGCCCGAGTCATCGCTACGGCCGGCAGTGCTGTCAAACGTGCGTTCCTCCGCGCGATCGGTGTCGAACACGTCCTGGACTCCCGCACCTTGGAATTCGCCGAGCAGGTGCGGGGGATCAGCGACGGCCGCGGCGTCGACGTAGTGGTCAACTCCCTTGCCGGGGAGGCCATCGCCCGTAGCCTGGAGTTGCTGCGAACCGGCGGGCGGTTCATCGAGCTGGGCAAGCGTGACATCTACGAGAACAAGCCGCTGCCTCTGCACCCGTTCAACAACAACATCGCCTTCTTCGGGATGGACATCTCCCCCCTGCTCAATGACCCGGGTTTCTGCAGGCAGCTCTCCACCGAGGTGGTCCAGCAGGTGCAGGGCGACTACCGCGGGTTGCCGCACACGGTGTTCCCCGCCGCCCGGGTCCACGAAGCGTTCCAGCTTCTGCAGCATTCTCGCCACATCGGCAAGGTCGTTGTCACCTTCGACCCGCTCGACGAGCCACCGCTGGTGGAACCCGCCCCAAACGGGCTCCGCCTGGACGCCACAGGCACCTATCTCATCACCGGCGGGACCGGTGGATTCGGCGCCACCACCGCTTCCTGGCTCGCCCACTGCGGCGCGCGGCACCTGGCCCTGGTCAGCCGTCGCGGGCCGGACGCCCCTGAAGCGGCCCCGCTGCTCGCTTCCCTCGCCGAACGTGGCGTCCATGCCACCGCACATGCCGTCGACGTCACCGACGCACAGTCGATGCACGCCCTGGTGGCCGAGATCGACCGCAGCGGCTTCCCGCTACGCGGCGTGGTCCACGCGGCCATGGACCTCGATGACGCTCCGCTCGCCGAACTCGACCAGGAACGGATCGCCGCGGTACTGGCCCCCAAGATGACCGGGGCCTCGATCCTGGACGTCCTCACTCGCGGCCGGGAGTGCGACCTTTTCCTGCTCTACTCCTCCGGCTCCGCCATGCTCGGCAACATCAAGCAGGCCCCCTACTGTGGCGGCAACCTCTACCTGGAAGCCCTGGCCCGGATGCGCCGCCAGGACGGCTTGCCCGGGCTCGCCCTGGCATGGGGTGCGGTGGCGGACACCGGCTATGTCGCGCGCACCGGGATGACCGAAGCCCTGGCCGGCCTCGGGATCGACCTGCTGGCGCCGTGCGACGCGTTCGCCACGGCCGAGCGACTGTTGACCCGGGACTACGCAGTCGCTGGTGCAGGGCGTTACCGATGGTCCCGCACCACTGGGGTATTGCCACAGACTGCCCGGCCCCGGTTGCGCAGCCTGATTCCGGCACCCACCCGCGAGGGCGCCCCCAGTCGGGAAGAGGTTCTGCAGAACCTCCGGGGAATGCCCATGGAGGCCGCGTTCGCTCACCTCGTCGAAGAGCTGACCCGGATGATCGCCGACACGCTCCATATGAACCCCGATGATCTCGAAGCCCATCAACGGCTCGACGCCCTCGGCATGGACTCCCTCATGAGCACCCAGCTTATGGCGGCCTTGCACCATCAATATGGCGTCGAGATTCCGCCGATGGAGGTTCTCGGCAGCGGTGGAACCATCTCCGGATTCGCCCGGATCCTCCAAGTACGCCTCGGACTCAGCAGCCGCGATGATGCAGAGTCCGGGGTGCGGTCGCAACATCACAAACACCCGTCCCACCCTTGATGGCCGCTACGGACGGGCGGGCGGGCCCGGCACGAAAGATTGCGTGAAGATGGAAAGTGGAGTACCTCGCCGCTCATTCCTGGGAATGGGTCTGGGGCTGGGGGCAGGACTTGGTCTGCGCCCGAGCACCGAGACCTCCAGCGCTCGGGCCCGCACTCGTGAAGAAGCTGCTTCCGGCCGCACCGAGTACCCGGCAATCGTCATCGGGTCGGGTTTCGGAGGGGCCGTATGCGCACTCCGTTTGGGGCAGGCGAGGGTGGACACTCTCGTGCTGGAACGCGGCCAGGAATGGGCAACCGACCCCCATCGGGTGGTCTTCGGTTCGCAGGTGAACTACAGCAGGAAGATGTTCTGGTTCCGGCCGGTTGCGCAATGGCCCATGGTCCTGCCCTTTCCCATGGCCCCCTACGCAGGCGTGATGGAGGTTTCCAACGAACGCGGCATCGATGTCGCATGCGCAGCCGGGTTGGGCGGCGGATCGCTGGTCTACACCTGCGCTACGGTGACGCCGCCGCAGAAACACTTCGAGCGGATCTTCCCCGCTGGAATCACCTATCGAGAAATGACCTCCATCTGGTATCCCAAAGCAGCTGCCATGCTCAGGCCGAGCGTCATGCCGCAGGACATCTATGCGTCAGCGCCATTCACTCATTCTCGCGTCTGGGACGAGCATGTGGGCCGAGCCGGCTATGAACCGGTCAAAATGCCGTCGACGTTCAACTGGGAAGTCGTCAGACAGGAACTTCTCGGCACGGTCCGCGCCTCGGCGAGTGCGGGCGAGAGCGACTTCGGATGCAGCAACGGCGCCAAAAACAGTCTCACCGTCAACTACCTGCCAGCGGCGCGAGCCACTGGCCACGTGACCGTGCAGACCCTCTGCGAGGTCGAATCCATCGGGCTGGGCCGCCCGGGGAAATACACGGTCACGGTCCGGCACATCGATGCCAACGGTTCACTTCTGGAAAAGATTCACTACAGTTGCACATGGCTCTTCGTATGCGCCGGAACCCTCAATACGAATCGTCTGCTCGTCGCCGCCCGGGACTCAGGCAAGCTGCCGGCCCTCAACGATTCGGTCGGTGTCGGGTTCGGGGACAACGGCGACCAGTTCATCGGCTACGGCTACGTCGGTGAAGGCGGCCCGTCCCAAGCGGCACCCAGCGCGTCCACCATCTTCACGGAAGACTTCGTACTGCCTGTCCGTGCAGAGAACTGGCATCTCATGCAGCTCGGTCAATCACCCGGAATCATCACCTTGGCGATGACAGCCGATCCGGATCCCGTCAACAGAGCAAGCTTTTCCTACGATGCGTCGACCGGTCGGGTCACCCTCTCCGACTGGTCGGGAAAGAGTGACGCCGCTGCGCAAGCAGCATCCAGCCTCATCGACAAGGTAATGAACGCCAACAGCAACGTTGTTCCGGCCGCGATCAGATGGCCGTGCCCGTTCACACCTCACCCATTGGGCGGTTGCCAGGTAGGAAAAGCTACGGACCTCTACGGACGCTTGAAAGGCTATCGCGGACTCTACGCAGTGGACGGTTCACTCATCCCCGGTAATGTAGGTGGCGCCAATCCATCGTTCACCATCACCGCTCTCGCAGAACGCTGCATTACCGACATCATCGCCCGGAAAGGATGACCGCGCACTCCTCGCGCCGGGTCAGCGGTAGAGCACGAAATCCATGAAACGCCAGGACTGGAGTCCCTCTTCGGTCAGCGTCGCCACTCCCGCGTACACGCCGGGCCGCACCTCACGGATCCAGTCCGTGACGAGCCCGCCCGTGTCGCGCCGGTAGACGATACGGATGGCCCTGCGGCCATCCTCCGGGTAGGCGGCATAGTCGACCTCGCCGTGAAACACGCGCAGGTCCGGGCCCATGAGCGCATTGACCTGTCCCCGGCGCTCATCGGTGTGGAAGATCTTGCCGTGGTACACCGTGCCGGCCAGCAGGCCGAACGCCCGGTCGGCAACCGGCTGCCCGCACGGGGTACACCTCAGCAGCTCGCTGCGCATGGGCCCGTGGGGCATCCGGCCCGCGGGAGCCTGCGCGAAGAGCGTGTCGAACGCTGCGCGGCTGCACTTCTTCAGTTCCTCGCCGGCCTGCTCTCCGTCACTGCGCACGGTGCACTTTTCCGCGGCAGCACCCTTGCCCGCCTGTGCCGCACCCTGGGCGGGCGTGGCGCAGAGGGAGAGCGCAAAGACGGATCCGAGGGCGAAGACAAGTGCGGTGCGGCGGCGTCGGGACGGGCGAACGGCACGTGTGATGTTCATACCTCAACAACGGTTTCGAAAGCCACCGAGTCACGGGATGCCAGGCGTGAATCCCCCGCTTTTTTTCCTCGGCGTCAGGGTCCGACCACACTCTGTGGCTGACGGAAGACGCGGTGCGGATCGTAGCGTCGCTTGATCTCGCGCAGCCGGGCAAGGTTCTCCGCCCAGTAGGCGTGCGCCCAGTCGGAGTCCTCGGGCTCGGGGAAGTTGACGTACGCTTCGCCGTTCGAGAACGGTGCGATCGCGCAGACGGCATTGTCGGCCCACGCCCGGCCGGCCGCCGCGTCGGCGGCAATGTCGGCACTCACCCTCTGCTGGGCTCCGAAGTCGAGGTGGATGGTCGCGGTCCGGTGAACGTACGCCGTGCTGGTACGAGGCACCTGGCCAGCGCGTCCGGCGACACGCATCGTGCTGGCGACCCGCGACTGGCCGGGGCGACGATCGGCGTCGAATGCGTTCAGCAGGCGGTCGATTCCCGTCAGCGGCATCGGCCCGTCGAAATACCGGCCCCGGGCCACCCGCAAGGCGGAGCGCGGCACCCGACCCTTGATGGGATCCGAGGCGTGGGTGAAGGAGCGCAGCAGATCCTCCGCCGCCGGGCGTGGGGGCATCGTGGCGGCCAGCGCCCACCAGGTCGACATGGCCTCCCGGTACGACTGCGGGACGGCAGCGTTGACCAGGGGGCGCACGGGGACGAGATCGAGCAGCTCGGCGAGGTGGCGCTCCAGCGGGGCCGGCGGTCCGGCCCACACACCGTTGACAACGACAAATGGCACCGCATTCGGTGCCTCGTCGGCGCGGAGCAACACCACGGAGCTGCCGAGCGCGTCGGGGCGATCGGCCTGCCAGTGCTGCCAGGCTGCGACCACACGGTCCGCAGCGTCGTACGGCCATGCCACCAGGTAGTTGACCACTTGGCTCAGCGGAACCGGGTCGACGGTCAGGCGCGTCACCACACCGAAGTCGCCGCCTCCGCCGCCGCGCAGTGCCCACAGCAGATCGGGGTGCTCGTGCTCGGAGGCGGTCACCACCCGGCCGTCGGCGAGGACCACCTCGGCGCTCACCAGCCGGTCGGCCGCCAGACCGGCATAGGGGGTCAGCAGGCCCATTCCCCCGCCGAGGAGGAAGCCGCCCGGACAGACGGTGGCGCACAAGCCGGTGGGCATGGCCAGTCCATGGGGCGCGAGCTTCTCCAGTGTGTGAGCCGAAGTGTTGGCAGGCCCCATGTGAACGGTGTGCGGGTCGGTCACAGCCGTCTCGGGGTGAAGACCGGACAGGTCCAGGACGAGTCCGGTACCGGTGGACCAACCACGCAGGTGGTGCCCGCCGCTGCGGACCGACAGCGGCAGCGTGTGATCCTGTGCGAACAGCACGCCACGTTGCACGTCGGCGGCTGTCGCGGCCAGCAACAGGGCGCGGGGACGGATGTGGTCGAACTCCTTGGTGTTTGCGTGTTCGAGCCTGAGATAGTCGGGGGCGCCCGGCAGGACCAACCGACCGTCCAACAGTCGGCGCAACCGCTCGAAGGCCCTGTTCAGACCGTGTTCGGACGCGGTGGCCACAGCAGGATGCGCCGCCGCCACTGCAGCGCCCAGGGAAGCGGCCGAAGCCACGCGGAGGAAGGTGCGCCTGGTCGAGCTCATCGAGGATCGCTTTCTGTCGACGTGATGGACGCAGATGTGGCACAGGTGAGGAGCAGACGACCGTTCAGCGCCGGAGCAGTACGGCGACGACGAAGGCAACCAGGAGACAGACCGGCTGCAACGAGGCACGGTTGAACATTTTCATCGCCATGCGTGGTCCCGGATCGCGCATCAGGCGCACAGCAGGTGCCAGCACGGTGCCGGCGGTGGCGAGCACCGCGCCTGCCAGTCCCACCGGTCCGAAGGAGGACCATCGATGCAGTGCCAGCCCGACCGAGGCCGCCGCGGCGAGCAGCGAGCAGCCGCAGGCGAGGATGCTCGCGGTGCGCAAACCGTAGACGACGGGCACGGTACGGATGCCGAGGTGCACATCCTCGTCGACGTCCGCCATGTCGTTGACGATGTTGCGCCCACCGACCTCCCAGGCGATCATCCACACTGCCAGCAGGAGCAGCGGTATCACCGGTCGCCGGACCGGCATGGCGAAGGCACCCGCAAGCGCCCCCGCCCCGACCATCAAGCCGGACAGCACGAACTTGTAGTGACTGACCGTTGCGAGGAGGCAATAGCCGATCTGCAACGCGACAGCAGCGGCGAACAGCGCCAGGCACATCGGCTCGAGTGCGGCGCACAGCGTCGCGGCGAGCACCGCCAGGCCCCCCACCCACACCACCGCAGCGACCGTCGAGAGCTGCCCGCGAGCCAGTGGGTGACGTGCGCCGGTACTGTCGAGATCGAACCCGTCATAGGCACGCTCGTGAGCGAAGCGTCGCCGGTCCAGGCGTGCGTCCATCAGATCGTTGGCGGCGAAGACCGCGACGTAGCCGGCGAGCGCTGCCAGCGTCATCGTGGACAGCCGAGGCAGAGAGGGGTGGTCGGTCACGATCAGCGCGCCGATCAGCGGCTGGGCCACACTCAGGCCTGCCTGCGTCCCACGGGAGAAGCCGTACAGCGCCCGGAGGCGTTCGGTCATCAGTCTCACGCACGACTCCGGGTGTGACAGGAGGGTTCACGGCTGTGGCGCGGCCGTGTGGCCGTAGGGCGAGCGGGCAGTGAGCCGGAGCCGGCGTAGGCGTGGGCGAAGGCGATTGCCTCGGGGCCGGGTTCGGCGATGCGCCGGATGCGGGTCAACCGCAGGCGCAGAGCGAACTGACGCTCCTGCGCACTCCCCTCCGGAAGGTGAAGAAGGTGGAGGAGTTCCTCGGAGAAGGACTGCGCCTGCCACACGGCATCGATGCGTCGCGCGCTGTAGCCGTCGAGGTCGGCGGTATCGCCGCCGCCGAGGGCGGCGATCAATGCCTGCCCCAGGTCAGCGGCGTCCGCGATGGCAAGGTTCATACCCTTTGCCCCGGACGGCGTCAAAAGGTGTGCGCTGTCACCGGCGAGAAGGACACGTCCGTAGCGCAGGCGTCCGCAGACTCGGCTGCGCATGCGCAGCATCCTGCTCTCCACCACGCGGACGGCCCGGGGCCGGCACGCACCCGGTTCCAACCGCGCGACCAGCTCCCGTACGATGCGCTGGTGCGGCCACCGCCCGAGATCGTCGCCGGGGTCCACTTGCAGGTACAGGCGCGCCATGGTGCCGGAACGCGGCATGATCCCCGCGAATCCTGCCTCGTTGATGCAGTACAGCACCTCATCAACCGGCCGTGCCACATCGGCAAGCACCGTCAGCCAGTCGTACGGGTAGCGGCGGTACAGGACACGCGTGGCATTTCCGGGATCCTCGGGAATTGATTGCGCCACGGGGCCATTGGCACCGTCACATCCGACGACGTAGTCGCACTCCACATCGAGGCCCGCAGTGCGTACCCTCGGTCGGCCACCGCCACCCGGCTCGACAGCGGTCACGCCCTGCTCGAACCGTGGCGGACAGCCTGCTTCGACGAGCCTGCCGATCAGGTCACGAACGAGCTCCTGCTGCGGATAGACCCAGTGGTGAGCCCCGCCGGCGAAGTCGGCGTAGTGCACGGGTACGCGTTCTCCCAGACACGTGAAGTCACATCGCCCGTGCCGACGAGCCTCTGCCAGGAGACGATCCGCCAGTCCCTGCTCGCGCAGGTATGCCACGACCCGGTGTTCCAACAGACCGGCACGGGTTCGCTGCTCGATCCACTTACGGGACTTGCACTCCAACAGACACACACCGATGCCCACCTGGTGCAGCACGTTGGCGAGCACCAGCCCGGCCGGCCCGGCGCCGACGACGGCAACCTGGGTGCGCAGTACGCAGGTCACATGTCCTTCCCGACTGCGGCGCACCGGACGGTCGCAACGGCCGCCGGCGCAACCCGGGGGCTGAACACCTCGTGTACAGCCATCAGCGGTTGGTCACGGTGCCACAACACATAGGTCTTGAAGGCGGCTTGACCACCGGGGGGCATCAGCCAGGCCTGGCATCCGGCCTCCACCAAGGTGCGACGGTAGCCGGTTCCCGCAGCATGCAACGCCTCACCGAGCGGCGTGGTCACATCCACCACACACTGCTCCGCCCGAGCCGAGACGTCCACACGCGCAACAACGTCGTTGACCGACACCACCCCGTCCGAGTCGACCAGCATCGAACGCCGCACCAGCACGTCACCGTCGACGACGCCCAGCAGTCCGGCAGCGTCGACGGGTGCCGCTGCGATCGGCAGCCGCCTGATTCGCGCACACCGGACCGACACCGGCTGACCGAGCAAGGCCCGCAGCAGCGTGGTGGTCAGGCCCTCACTGCTGAGCAACATTCTCGTCAGGGGCGAGACGAACCGGTCGATGCGCGTGGCGAAGTCACCCCTGTCGCTGTTGCAGAACTCGGCACCGCTGGACAGTGGAAGCGGGGACAAGGGCATGGCTCCTCGTGGCGTGCGGATTTGCGAGCACCACTCGACACCCGTCGAGGCTTCGGACCAACGCCGGCCATCCTGCCGGTCCGGGCCATGCAGGAACGTTCCGGATCTGTGCTTGTCACACCTTCAAGTGATGACCGCGCAGGCTCGTGCCTCGCCGGCCACTACCTTGGGCAGAATGGGCTGTCGCTCGACCCGATTCCGCACACTGGTGCAACTCGACCGAATGGGCGGCTCCTTGACGACCCGGACCATGCGCGCCGCCGCAATCGGCTTCCGCACCACCGCCGCTCGCGTCCGCAACGCCTCGACCAGGTGAGGCGGCGTGGACGATGCCACGTGAGCTGCATGTTCTGCCAGAGACCGAGGGTTTCGCCGGCACCCGGAGGGCCGGCTCCGCCCTGCGCCAGTGTGCACGGCTGGCCTGTCACCGGCCCCGACGACTGCTGGTCGCCCTCACGACCGCCTCGCTCCTGCTTTCCTTGCTCGGCGCCGTCGTCGGTACGGGATTTTCCCCCGGCGGTTACGATCCCGCAGGCGCCGACTCGGTACGTGCCGACGCCTATCTCGACCGCCACTTTCACAATGGAACGCCCGACGTGGCGATCCTGGCCACGTCAATGGCACGGGTCGACACCCCCACCACACGGCAAGCCGGTCTGCGGCTCACCCGCACTGCGGCCGGCCTCCCCGGAGTCTCGGCGGTGCAGTCCTACTGGACCACCGCCGATCCGGCCCTTCGCTCCCACGACGGCCGCACCGGACTTCTCCTGCTTCACCTCTCCGGGGGCTCCAAGCGCATCCACGACACAGCCGAGACCGTCCTACCGGCTCTCGACGCGGTGGCCGGACCGCTGCGCCTGGCGGCAACAGGAACCGTGCCAACCGAACGTGATGCCGAGCAGATCACCAAGGCCGATCTGGTGCGCTCCGAGCTGCTTGCCGCTCCTGTCGTCATGGTCCTGCTGCTCGTCGTCTACCGTTCCGCCCTTGCGGCCCTCCTGCCGGTCGCGATCGGTGCCGCATCCGTCGCCGTGGCCACCGCGGCGCTGCGGCTCCTGGCACTCGTCACCCCCGTCTCGGTCTTCGCGCAGAACATCACCACGGCCCTCGGCTTCGGACTCGCCGTCGACTACAGCCTCTTCCTGCTGTCCCGCTACCGCGAGGAGACGGCGACCGGCGCCGATCCGCGGCGCGCACTCACCACCACCCTTGTCACCGCTGGGCACACCGTGCTCGTGTCCGCCACGACGGTCATGCTCAGTGCCTGCGGCCTGCTGGTCTTCCCCATGTACTTCCTGCGCTCCCTCGGTTTCGCCTCGATCGCCGTTGTCGCCTGCGCGACTGCCTTCACACTGCTGGCGATGCCCGCTCTGCTGGCAGTAGCAGGCGACCGCCTGACACGGACCGGTCGTTACCTGCGTCGCAGCCCGGCGAAGCAGGAGGAGCGTTGGTACCGCATGGCCCACGCCGCGATGAAGCGCCCCTTCGTCGTCGTCGCCACCACCACCGTCCTGCTGCTGACCCTGGCACTCCCTTTCGCCCAGGCACATTTCGGGCGCTTCGACGACAGGCTCCTGCCACCAACCGCCCGGGCGCGGCAGGCCGGCACCCAGCTGCGGGCGCAGTTCCCCCCGCAGACAGCCGACCCGATCAGCATCGCGCTCCCCCACATCACTGCAGGACCGGCCGGGGCCCGCGTCCTCGACGACTACGCCCGCAGGCTCTCGCGTATCCCCGGCGTCACCGGCATCGAGACGGCGACAGGCAGCTACCGGGCGGGGAGACACCGAGCGGATGTCCTTCAGCCGCGCATGTACACCGGGCCGTCCGGCAGCTGGCTGCGGGTCATCGCAGGCCCGGGGGCGAAAGGAAGCGATCCGCAACTGCTGATGGCGAAACTGCGAGCTGTACCGATCGGCCGGCAGGCCTGGGTGGGAGGGCCGCACGCGACGCTCTCGGACACGAAAGCGAGTATCACCGATCGCCTGCCCTGGGCGTTGGCCATCCTCGTCGGCAGCGTGTTCGCCATGATGCTGCCGTTCGTGCGCAGTGTCCTCGCCCCGTTCAAGGCGGTGATGCTCGCCGGACTCAGCCTCACCGCCTCCTTCGGATCCATGGTGTGGATCTTTCAGTTCGGACATCTGCACTGGCTGCTCGGCGACTTCCCGGTCACCGGGTCGATCGATTCCAACCTGCCTGTCCTGTTGCTGTGCGTCGTCTTCGGTCTGGCCACTGACTACGAACTGTTCATCCTTGCCCGTATCAAAGAACGATACGAAGTGACCGGTGACAACAACGAGGCCGTTGCGTGGGGAGTGGCCCGCAGTGGCCGCCTCGTGACCGCTTCGGCACTGACCATCGCCTGCGTCTTCGCCGCCATGGCCACCTCCCACATGTCACAACTGAAGATGGTGGGATTCGGCACGATGCTCGCCGTGCTCCTCGACGCCACCGTCGTACGCATCGCCCTTCTGCCCGCGCTCATGAGTCTGGCCAGCCGATGGAACTGGTGGTGGCCATGGCCGGGCGTACAGCGTGCCCGACGAGTCGGGGATGCCGATCAGCATTGATGCGGCTGCTGCGGACCGTGCCGCCATCAATGCATCTGTGCCGCGAAGGCCTCGTACGCCCGCTCGTCGAACAGCACGAAGCGGACCTCCTCCACTGACGTCTCCGTCGCCCGCACCGTCTCCACCGCAATGCGTGCGCCGTCCTGCATCGGCCAGCCGTAGATGCCCGTGGAGATCGCGGGAAAGGCGACCGTTCGCGCACCCAGTTCGTCGGCCACCCGCAGCGACTCGCGGTAGCACGAGGCGAGGAGCTCCGAGCGGTCCTCCTGCGCCGACCACACCGGGCCCACGGTGTGAATGACCCAGCGGGCCGGAAGGCGGCCGGCGGGGGTGGACACCGCGTGGCCCGTGGGGAGCCCCTTGCCGTAGTGGGAGGCGCGCAGGGCGCGGCAGGCGGCGAGGATGTCGGGGCCGCCAGCGCGGTGGATGGCGCCGTCGACGCCGCCTCCGCCGAGGAGGGAGGAGTTGGCGGCGTTGACGACCGCGTCGACGTGCTGGCGGGTGATGTCGCCCCGGGCGAGGGTGAGGGTGGTCATGGGTTCCATGGTCGCGCACGCGCCGGCCCCGCGGAATCGATCTTTCTTGCGTCCGGTCGCCTTCCCGGTGCACCATGCCGCGATGGAAGGTGGATGATCCGTGACGGAGCGTGAAGAAGACGGAGGCCGGGCGGGCGTGGCTCGGCCGTGTGGTGACGGTTCGTCGTGATGGTGGTGCGGTGGCGGCTGAGGTCCGGTGAGGGGCGCGGGGCGGGGCGCCCGCCGGGGTTGCGGGAGCGGTGCGAGCAGCGGGTACGGGCACTGGGGCTGCCGCGTGCGGGGGCTTTGACGGTCGACGACGTCTGCGAGCACATCAGCAGCCTGCACGGCCGGCCGATTCATCTCATGGCCCTGGAGCTGCCGGTGGGCAGTCCGGACGGGTTGTGGGTCTCCGCGGAGAACGCGGACTACGTCGTTTTCGAGCGCCGGCTGGCGCCGGTCCACCAGCAGCAGGTGATCCTGCACGAGATCGGTCATCTGGTGTGCGACCACGAGGCGGCGCCGGTGCTCTCGGCGGACTCCTCACGGCTGCTGCTGCCCTCGCTGGACCCGGAGATGGTGCGCCGGACGCTGGGCCGCGAGCACGAGCACTCGGACGTGGAGATGGAGGCGGAGCTGGTGGGTTCGCTCATCGGGCGCCACATCAGTAGCTGGACCGCGCAGCGGCCGTGGTCCGTCCCGCCGGAGGCGCAGGAACTCGCCGCCCGGCTCGCCGCCCTGCAGTCCCCGACCCACCGAGGGAGAAATGAATAGCGTCCTGTATCCGGTCTGCGCCGTCGTCGCGTTGCTGGCACTGCTGTACAAGGTGCGCGTGCTGCGCACCGACAGATCACCCACGCAGCTCGCCCTGACGGGCAACTTCGTGCTCCTGTTCGTCACGTACACCGTTTCCACGCCGGCCGTCTGGGTGGCCACCAGCAAAGCCGTGGGCATCGTGAACTTCTCGGGTCTGCTCACGCAGAGCTGTGTGGTGCTGATGTCCGCCTGCCAGCAACTGGTGCTGCTGCACCTGACGTACGAGCGCGAGGTGGCCCGGCGCAAGGCCGTGCCGCGGCTGCTGGGGCTGGCGCTGGCCCTGGTGGCGATGGTGACGCTGTTCTCGGCGGCGACCGTCGAGCGGGAGGCGCCGAACGACTTCGCGCTCTCGCACGCGCAGTACTACCCGGCCTACATCGTCGTCTACTTGCTGGCCTATTCGGCGAACCAGATCGACGTCGGCCTGCTGGGCTGGCGCTATGCGAGGATCGCCGCCGCGCCGTGGCTGCGGCGCGGGCTGTACCTGATCGCGCTCACGCTGCCGTTCGCCCTGGTCTACAGCGCCTGCCGGGCGGCGGACGTCGTGGCGGGGCAGTTCGGCACGAGCGGGCGCGCCTGGGAGCCGGTCGCCCAGGTGGCCGTGACGATCGCCACGATCACCAAGACGGCGGGCTGGACGATCCCCGACTGGGGCCGGCACCTGAGCACGCTGGCCGAGCGGTGGCGGGACCGGCGGGCCCTGCGGCAGCTGTCCGGGCTGCACCGCGAGGTGACGGCGTTGGTGCCCGAACCGGTGATCCCGCTGGACACCCGCGCCGACGTGCGCACGCGGCTGTACCGCACGGTCGTCGAGATACGGGACGCCCAGTGGGCGCTGCGCACCTGGATGGACCCGGCCGTCGGGCACGCGGCGCGCGAGGGGGCGGCCGCGGCCGGCCTGGCGGAGCAGGACGCGGCCGCCGCCGTGGAGGCGGCCCTGCTGCGCGACGCACTGCGGGCGAAGGCCGCGGGGCTGCGGCCGGAACGGCACGCGGACACCCCCCGCGTGGCCGAACCCGCGGACCTGGTGGCCGAGCTGGACTTCCAGCGCCGGCTGGCCCGGGCGCTGCACTCCTGCCCCGTCGTCGAGGAAGCCCTGACCACCACCTCCCGCCCCCGTGCCGAGGAAACCGCATGACCGGCCCCGCGTCCCCGTTGCCCATGCCCTTCGACGAGGCGTTCTTCGCCGACCCCTACCCCGTGTACGCGCGGCTGCGCGCGGCCGGTCCCGTGCACCGGGTGGCGACGCCCGACGGTTCGCCGGTGTGGCTGGTCCTGCGCGAGGCGGACGTCCGCGCGGGGCTGACCGACGAGCGGCTGTCGGTGAACAAGGCCCGCTCCCGCAACGGCTACCGGGGCTTCGCCCTGCCGCCGGCCCTGGACGCCAATCTGCTCAACATCGATCCCGCCGACCATCTGCGGCTGCGCCGCCTGGTGTCCCAGGCGTTCACCCCGCGCCGCGTCGAGGAGCTGCGCCCGCGCATACGCCGGGCCGCCGGGCAGCTGGCCGAGGGCCTGGCGCAGCAGGCCGCCGCCGGCGGGGCCGTGGACCTCGTCGCGGCGTACGCCAATCCCCTGCCGCTCACCGTGATCGGGGACCTGCTGGATGTGCCGGAGGAGAGCCGCAGTGCGTTCTCCTCCTGGGTGGGGGCGATGTTCGACCCGGCGTATCCGGGGCAGGTCGCGGAGTGCGTCGGGCACATCCACCGCTTCCTGCTGGACCTCGTCGCCGCGCGGCGGGCCGCCCCGGGGCCCGACCTGCTGTCGGCGATGATCGCGGCTCGGGACGAGGGCGACCGGCTGAGCGAGGACGAGCTGGTGTCGCTGGCGTTCCTCATTCTCTTCGCCGGCAGCGAGAACACCCAGCACGTGATCGCAGGCGGCCTGCTGACCCTGCTGCGCCACCCGCGGCAGCTGGCCGAGGTGCGCGCCGACCCGGGCCTGCTGGAGGCGGCGGTGGAGGAGATCCTGCGCCACGCCCCGCCCAACCAGTGGGCGATTCGCCGCTTCCCCACCGAGGACGTGGAGATCGCGGGCGTGCGCATCCCGGCGGGCGACACCGTGATGCTGGGCATCGCCGCCGCCCACCGCGACCCCGAGCGCTATCCGGAGCCGGACGTCTTCGACATCCACCGCGCCGACAAGCAGCACCTCACCCTGGGGCACGGGCTGCACTACTGCCTCGGCGCGCCGCTGGCCCGCCTGGAGACGCGGATCGGGCTAGAGACGCTGCTGCGGCGGTTCGCCCGCATCGAGGTGGCCGCGGCGCCGCAGGAGCTGCGTCGGCGCTCCTCCTTCCGGTCGCACGCGCTCAAGGAGCTGCCGCTCCTGCTGGCCTGAGGCCCCGCCCGGGACACCGGAAAAGGGCACCGCCCGGCGGCGCGGACGCTGCCGGGCGGTGCGGGGCGGGGAGCCGGTGGGACCGTCAGGAACAGCCGTCGTGCTTCAGGGCGAACCACGTCTTGGGGCCGATGATGCCGTCCGGGTCGAGCCCGCAGTAGGTCTTCTGGAAGTCGATGACGGCGTTCTCCGTCTCGCTGCCGAAGTCACCGTCGATGCCGTACTTCGGCAGCTTCTCGCCCCAGTGCAGCAGCAGGCACTGGGCCTGCTTCACGTAGCGGCCCGAGCTGCCCCGGGAGAGCTGGGGCTCCTTGCCGTCGGAGTAGTTGCAGCCGTACGGGCCCGGTACGGCGCTGACCGCCGTCGGCGTGCCGGTGACGGCCGCCTGGGCGGGAACGGCCAGGGCCGTACCGGCCAGCACGATGCCGGAGAGGGCCAGGGTCGTGGGCAAAGTGCGGAGCTTCATGCTCGTCCTTCCTCGGTGGACACGACGGACACGTGAGGGCCTTGCTTTGCCGGTGGGTATTTTTGTGGCCGCGCCCGGCGGGCGCGAGGCGGATTCCGGCCGATCGGGGCCTGTGGTCCGGACCTTCGGCCGGGCGGGCGCACGGTAACAGCCGCCGGTGGGGGTGCCCGCGGATTTGTCACATGCCGAGGAACCTCGTTCCGCCTCCCCGCCCGGCGGCTAGCGTCGCCGATCGTCCGATGAGACGGCACCGAGGAACGAGGGAGGCGGCGCCATGCGGCGTATGCGTCCGGCCCCTGCCATCACCGCGCGCCTGGCCGGTCTGCGGGGCCGGCGCGCCGGCCCCGAGGCCGCGGTGGGCGGGGCGGGTGCGGGCCGGGGCTTGGGCACCTGGCTCGTGGTGGGGGCGCTGGCCGCCACCCTGGTGGCGCTGATCGTGCCGGTGACGTTGTTCCCGGCGACGCGGCCGGCGGCCGCGGACGCCGCGGTGGCTCCGGTGTGGAGCGACGACGGCCAGGGGGTGCGCGAGAGCGCCTACGGCCCGCTGACGGCACTGGACCGCGACTTCGTGCGCAAGGTGCGGCTGGCGGGGCTGTGGGAGCAGCCGGCGGGCCGGCTGGCCCGCGAGCGGGGCACCACCACCGCCGTACGGGCCGCGGGCGAGCACCTGATCGGCGGGCACGCGGAGCTGGACCGGCGGTCGGTCGACACGGCGCGGATGCTGGGCATCGCGCTGCCGGACCGGCCCACGGACCAGCAGCAGGGGTGGCTGGAGCAGATCCGGGCGGCGCAGGGCGCCGACTTCGACCGCGTCTTCGCCCAGCTGGTGCGCGCCGCGCACGGCAAGGTCTTCGGCCTGGTGGCGCTCGTGCGGGACCGCACGGGCAACGCGCTGGTCCGCGAGCTGGCGACGCGCGCGAACACCGTGGTGCTCGACCACATCACCGTCCTGGAGGGCACGGGCGTGTCGGGCATCGCCAACGCCCCGGCCCAGTCCCCTCCGCCGGACCCGGTCCCGCCCCTCGCCGGGATGCCGCCGCACAGCGACCAGGAGATGAAGTGATCGCATGACCCCCACCACCACACGACAGGGCCACAAGCGCCGTACACCGCTGAAGGTGCGGGCGCTGGCCGCGGCCGCCGCGCTGCTGCTGGGCGGCGGCGGGACGGCGGTGATCGCGGCCAACGCCTCGGCCGGCGGCACGCACCGGCAGCCCGGGCACGCCGGGGACGGGGCCCACGACGCGGCCCCGGCCGCGGCGGTGGCGAGCACCATCGCCTGTCCCGACGTCGGCGACCGGTTGCCGCAGGTGCCCGCCGCGGCCCGGCAGCGCGTCTCGCAGAGCCTGGCCGACCTCGACGCCCAGGTGGCGCGGGCGTACGAGCGCACCATGGCCTCGGGGTCGGCCGGGGCCGGGGTGCTCGGCGAGCTGGAGCAGCAGCGCTCGGCGACCATCGGGCGGATGGCCGACGCCATCGGGGAGGGTTCCACCAGGCCGTCGGACCTGATGGGGCTGAGCGCGTGCAGCGCCCGTACGGTGCGTACGCAGGCCGCTTCCGGTCAGCCCGGTGTGCTCAAGGCGCCGATGCCCGGCGGCCCGGCCCCGGGGGACTTCGCCGACATCCGCAGCGCTCCGGTGAGCCGGCAGCCGGCGGCGCGCGGCGGCGGCTCCACGGGGACGTTCGTCTCCCGCTGCGGGCGCAACGAGAACGGCCACTTCAACTCCGACAACGTCATCGTCACCCCGGGCGTGAGCAACGGGGCGCACCACACGCACGACTACGTCGGCAACGTGTCAACGAACGCGTTCTCCACCGACGCCTCCCTGGCGGCCGCCGGCACCACGTGCACGAACGGCGACCTCTCGACGCACTACTGGCCGGTGCTGCGCGTCCTGGACGGCAAGGCGGCGCCCGATGCGAACGCCCCGGGCGGCGGGCACGACGGGAACATGGGCCGGATCCTGCGCCCCTCGTCGGTGACGCTCACCTTCCGTGGGAGCCCGGTGACGAAGGTGGCGGCGATGCCGCGGTTCCTGCGCATCATCACCGGTGACGCCAAGGCGTTCACCAGCGGTCCGCGCAACGCCAACGCGTCCTGGAGCTGCACGGGCTTCGAGGAGCGGCAGCTGAAGGACAAGTACCCCCTCTGCCCGCCCGGGTCGAGCGTGGTGCGCACCCTGGCCTTCCAGAGCTGCTGGGACGGGCGGTCCACCGACAGCGCCAACCACCGCACGCATGTGGCCTTCGCCCGGCAGGACGGTTCCTGCCCGCGCGGCTTCACGGCGGTGCCGCAGCTGGTGCAGCGCCTGACCTACGACGTGCCGGCGCGCGCCGCGTTCGCGGTCGACAGCTTCCCCGAGCAGCTGCACAAGCCGGTCACCGACCACGGCGACTTCATCAACGTCATGCCGGACGCGCTGATGGCGAAGGCGGTGGGCTGCATCAACGGCGGGCGCCGCTGCTGAGGCGCGCGCCGACGACTCCCGGCGCCGGGTGCTCCCCATCGCCCCAGCCGCCCGGTGCCGGGGTACAAGGCGGCCCGGTCCTCCCACCAGGAGGACCGGGCCGCCGCAGTGCGCCGTGGGTGCCCGCAGGCCCTCACAGGCCGTTGACGCGGGCCTGGCGGCCCGGGCCGAGCGGAGGGACGCCGGTGCCGGCGGCGCGTGCGCGCCCGGCCGCACCACGGGCGCGCGGCCGGCGGGACTGGGCCAGCAGCCGGCGGCTGCGCAGGGCGAGTTCCAGCTCGAAGCGGGTGCGCGGCTCGCGCAGGGCGGGGCCGAAGAGCTTCTCGATCTGGCGCAGGCGGTAGCGCACGGTCTGGGGGTGGACCTGCAGGGTCCGGGCGGCCTCGGGGGCGGCGCCGCTCTCCAGCCAGGCCAGCAGGGTGTCCTCCAGGCGTTCGCTCTGCCGCGGGGTGAGCCCGTCGAGGGGGCCGAGCCAGCGGTCGGACAGCGCGCGGGCGAGGGACTCGTCCTGGAGGAGCAGCAGGTCCGAGAGGTGGTCGTCGACGAAGACGGGGCGCCGGCCCTCGCCGGCCGGGCTCGCGGGGGTGAGCGCGAGCAGGCGGCGGGCCCAGCGCAGGGAGGAGGCGGCGTCGGCGACGGGCACGGCGTGCCCGACGGCGGCCGTGCGGCTGCCGAGGACGGTGGCGAGGGCGGCGCGGGTCTCGGGGCCGGGGTCGGGGACGAGCAGGCAGACGTCGGTGTCGAGGATGCCGAGCAGGCCCGGTCCGAGGGCGGCGTCGAGCTGGGCGGTCAGGTGGGGGGTCTCGGTGGCGGAAGGATTCGCCAGGATCACCGCCCGGGCCCGGCCGGGCAGCGGCCAGCCGGCCGCCCGGGCCAGCTCGTTCAGGGCCTTGGCGGGCAGGCAGCGCTCCTCGGCGAGGGCGGCGAAGAGCACCTGGCGGGCCCGGGCGACGGGCATGGTGGTGACCACCCGGCCGGCGGGGCGCGCGGGGGCGGGCAGGGCCTGGCGGGCGGCGGCACCGACCCGCAGGCCGAGGGCCAGGAGCAGGGCCTGCTCGACCGCCGCCTGTGCCACGTCCCTTCCGAGCCTCTCCACGGCCGGCGCGAAACCCGGTGTATTGCGCAGCAGTTCGTCGACCGTGCGGGCCGCGACGGAGGGGAGTTCCCTGCGCAAGATGCGGGTCCATTCGCGGCGTGGTCGTGACCAGATGCGGGTGAGCATGTCGCACATCGTCTACCTCCGGACTTTTGCACGGACGAGCGATCCGAAGAGGGGTTCGGATCCGCTCGCCTGAGTGGGCATCATCGACAGCCCTCCGCCGTCTCGGGGTGCCCATGCGCGAATTTGTCACAGCGCGATAAAGCTTATGAAGGACTTGCGGAATTCAAGGATCCTGCTGTGCATTCGACCGCCCGGCAGCTGCTGCCGATGCGCGGGATTTTCCGGATTTCTCAAGCTACGCGGGCGCCCGCCCGGCTCGTCGCGGGCTGCCCCGCCGGAGGCCCCTATGTCCGTGTCCCCTCCGTCCTCCCCGGTGCCCGACCTGTTCGCGGTACCTCCGGCGGGCCCGCCGCCCGGCGGGGTGCCCCCCGGGCCGCTCCCCCGCCGGCGCCTCGCGCCGATCGGGTCGCGCCCGCGCTCGCGGCCGGCGAGCAGGCCCTCGGCCCGGCCCGCACTGCCGGCGGCGATCCTGTTGCTGCTCGCGGTGGCGGCCCGGGCGGGAGTGGCGCAGCGGACGCGGGAGTTCCTGGACTTCGGTGCCGGGGTGCTGGCGCTGGTCTCGCTGACCGCCACGGTGATGTGGGGGCTGGCGGCCACCGACCGGATGCTGCTGGGTTCGGCCCACCGGCTGCTGGCCCAGGGCGTGCACCGCGGGCTGGCGGTGGCCGGCTTCGGTTTCCTGGGGCTGCACCTGTGGGTGAAGGTGGCCGAGGGGCACACCAGCGGGACGGCCGTGGCGGTGCCGTTCGCCGACGCCGGCAGGCCGCTGCTGATCGGGCTGGGGACGCTGGCCGGCTACCTGTTCGTCGTCGTGGCCGTCACCGGTGCGGTGCGCAGCGCCTTCGCCTCGGTGGGCCGTTCGCGGGCCTGGCGGGCGCTGCACATGGGCGCGTACGTGGCCTGGGGCGCGGCGCTGGTGCACGGCCTGTACTCGGGGCGTGCGGCGCGCGGCTGGGTGACCGCCTCGTACGCGCTGTGCGTGGCGGGGGCCGCGGCGGCACTGGTGCTGCGGCTGCGCCGGGCCCGGCGCGAGCGGGGTGGCGGCGCATGAACGGGCCGGTGCCGGCGCTGTGCGCGGTGGGGCCGCCCCGGCTGCTGGCCGGCCTGGACCGGCAGATGTGGGTGGACCGGGCGGCGCACCTGGCCCTGCACGGGCCGCCGCCCGCCCTGCCGGCCGAGGAACTGGCCGTGCTGGCGCAGGAGATCGACCTGCGCGGTCGCGGCGGGGCGGGGTTCCCCTTCGCCCGCAAGCTGCGGGCGGTGCGCGACTCCCTGCGGCGTACGCAGGGCGGCGCCGCGGTCGTGGTCAACGGCAGCGAGGGGGAACCGGGCTGCCTGAAGGACACGGCACTGCTGCTGCACGTACCCCATCTGGTCCTCGACGGCGCCCTGCTGGCCGCCGGTGCCCTCGGCGCGCGGGAGGTGGTGGTCGGTGTGGCCCGCGAGGACGTGGAGGCGTCCGTGCGCCGTGCCGCGGGCGAACGCGCCTTTGAGGGGCAGGAGGTGCGCGTGGTGCGACTGCCGGAGCGGTTCGTCACGGGTGAGAGCAGCGCGCTGCTGCGCGGGGTGGGCGGCGGACCGGCGCTGCCGTCCGGGCGGCGGGTGCGGGCCAGCGACGCGGGCCTGGGCGGGGTGCCGACACTGCTGTCGAACACCGAGACGTTCGCGCAGCTGGCCGTCGCCGCCCGGCTCGGCGCCACGGGCTTTCGCGAGCTGGGGCTGCCGGAGGAGCCGGGCACGGTGCTGCTGACGGTCGCGGGGACGCACGTGGTGGAGACCCCGACCGGTCTCCCGCTGCCGTACGCCCTGCAGTTGTGCGGCACGGAACCCGGTCAAGGGGTGCTCGCGGGCGGGTACCACGGCTCCTGGCTGCCGGCGGCCGGTGCCCGCGCGGCGACGGTCTCCCGGGCGTCGCTGGCCGCGGCCGGCGCCGTCTTCGGGGCGGGGGCACTGATGCCGCTGCCCGAGGCCACCTGCCCGGCCGGGGAGACCGCCCGCGTAGCCCGCTGGCTGGCGGCGGAGACCGCCGGGCAGTGCGGGCCCTGCTTCCGGGGCCTGCCGTCGCTCGCCGAGGGCCTGTACGAGGCGGTGCACGGCGGCGGACGGGGTGCGCTGGAGGCGGTACGGACCGGGCTGCGGGCGGTGGAGCGGCGCGGGGCCTGCGGGCACCCCGACGGCACCGCCCGCTTCGTGGCCTCCTCGCTGGAGGTCTTCGCCGACGAGTTCGAGGCGCACGCGGCCGGCGCCGGCTGCGGGCGCCCGGTACTGGGCTCGCTGCCGCTGCCCGCGGGGCCGCGGTCCGCCGGGGCGGCGCAGGAGGGCGCCGCGCGGCCCGCCCCCGGTGAACGGCTGCTGGTCGACTGGACGTTGTGCCGCGGGCACGGCCTGTGCGCGGACCTGCTGCCGGGCCTGCTGCGGCTGGGCGCGGACGGCTACCCCGAGCGGGCGGCCATCGCCGTGCCGGCCCGGATGCGCCAGCGGGCGCTGCGCGCGGTGCGCCGCTGTCCCGCCCTGGCCCTGCGCTTGGAGACGGGCTGAGCCGGGCGGCGCCACGCGCACGACTTCCCTCGCCCCTTGAGTACTTGCGGGGCTCGTCCCCGTACTGACCGGCGGCGGCGCTGCCGCCGGGCCTCGGAGCAGAATCCCAGGAAGGAAGAGACGGACATGGACAAGCGGCACCACGCCTCTCTGGTGGCAGCAGCAGTGGCGATCGTGGCCCTGACGGCGGGCTGCGGCGGCAGCCCGGCGGCGCAGGGACGCACCGACGCCCAGCCGGCGGCGGACAGTTCGCAGGCCGGCGGGTACGGGTCGGGGTACGGCGGCAAGGGGTCGGGCGGCGGTGCGGCGGGCACGGCGCCGGACGCGACCGCGGGCATGCTGGCCGTCCGGCAGACGGCCGACCTGGGGCCGGTGGTCACCGACAGCAAGGGCTTCACGCTCTACCGCTTCGACAAGGACACCGCCAAACCCCCGGCGTCGCACTGCGACGGGGACTGCGCGAAGGCGTGGCCGCCCGTTCCCGCGGGCGACGCCTCGGCGGCGGCCGGTGTCAGGACCGGTGACCTGGGCGCGGTCGTGCGCGCCGATGGCTCGCGCCAGCTGACGCTGGCCGGCTGGCCGGTGTACCGGTACGCCAAGGACGCCTCGCCCGGTGACGCCAAGGGCCAGGGGGTGGGCGGCACCTGGAACGCCCTGGCCCCCGACGGCGGCAAGGCGGGCAAGGCGGGCACCGGCAAGGACGACAAGGACGACAAGGGGGGCCAGGACGGCAAGGACGGCGCCGCGGGACTGTCCGTCTCGGACAACCCCAAGCTGGGCAGGATCCTGGTCGACGGCCAGGGCCGCACCCTCTACCGCTTCGCCAAGGACAACCCCTGGCCGATGAAGTTCGCCTGCACGGGCGCCTGCCTGGAGACGTGGAAGCCGGCGAAGCCGGCGGACAAGGCGAAGGTCAAGGACGTGCCGGAGAAGCTGGTCAGCACGGTGACCCGGCCGGACGGCACGCAGCAACTGGCCATCGACTGCTGGCCGGTGTACTGGTTCACCGGCGACAACGCGCCGGGGGACGTCAACGGCCAGGGCAAGCAGGGGCTGTGGTTCGCCGTGGACGACAAGGGCCGCAAGGTCACCACGGCGCCGGCGTCCTGAAGGCCGCGCCCCCGCGCGAGGACGCCGGGGCCCCGGGCGGTGCACCGCCCGGGGCCGGGTGCGCGATCAGCTGCTGACGCGATCAGCTGCTGATCTGGCGCGGCTTGCTGCCGCCACTGATGGCGATCTTGCGCGGCTTGGCGTGCTCGGCCACCGGGATGCGCAGCGTCAGCACACCGGCGTCGTAGTGCGCCTCGATGCGCTCCGTGTCCAGGGTGTCACCGAGGAACACCTGGCGGCTGAAGGTGCCCACGGGCCGCTCGGCCACCACCATCTCGACGCCCTCGCCCGCGGCGGGACGGCGCTCGGCCCTCACCGTGACGACGTTGCGCTCGACGTCCAGGTCGATGCTCTCGGGGTCCACGCCCGGCAGGTCGAGCTGGACGACGAAGGACTCGCCCTCCCGGAAGGCGTCCATGGGCATGGCGGCCGGGTGGGCGGGCGTCCCGAGCAGCTGCTGGGTGAGGCGGTCGAGCTCACGGAACGGGTCGGTACGCATCAGCATCGGCGATCCCTCCTTGCGACTGCGTGAGACAAGCGGATGCGTCGCTTTCTTATATACCTCCGACGGTAGAAAGCTGACAAGACCTGGCTCAACCCTGGGGACGCGGGTGGCGCCGCCAGGGGTCGAAGACCGGGGGCTCCCCGGTCAGCCGGGCCCAGTCGGGGTCGTGGTCGCCCGGCACGAGCCGGCCGGCCTCGCGCCATCGCTCCGCCAGGGCCTGGAAGATGGGCGGGTTCTCCACCGCCTTCCGCCCGGCCTGACCGGCCGGGCGGGGTGACGGCACCGCGGCTGTTGGCAACTTCGTCACGTGGGGTTCAACGTCCACTACGCGATGAGGTCACCCGGTATGGCGATAGGACGAACAGGCGCGGGGTCCGGGATTTTCCTTTCTAGCGATGCACGCCCATACGCGATCGCGATCCGACAACCGTTGCCACGAGTCCGACCAGTCCCAGCGCTTCGGGTTTCATGCCCGGCGCGCACACCGCGACGACGACCACCACGATCACGATGGTCAGCGCGTCATACACCTGGTCGGCGAGAGGGTGCCGGCGGGGAGCGCTCCCACGCCGCCTTTCCTGGAACCTCTTGTGTCTGCCCTTCACGATCACTCCCCTGACTGTCGTGAACCGGGGTACGACGGAACAAATACGTTTCCGCTTACCCGAAACTGTGCAGGCACGGCGATCCTTAATCAAATACAAAACGAACTAATCATCCACGTGTCGCAACGACATGAGAAAGGGGCGGCGGCACCGTGAGGTGCCGCCGCCCCGGAAAGCCGGTGCGTCCCCGCTTGATCAGTAGGCGGAGTTGACGTTGTCCATGGAGCCGTACTTGTCGGCGGCGTAGTTGCAGGACGCGACGATGTTGGCGACCGGGTCGTAGATGTCCCAGGACGTGCCGTCGACGTGATACGCCTTGAACGTCGGGTCGATGATCTGCAGCAGACCCTTCGAGGGGACACCGTTGACGGCGTTGACGTCCCAGTCGTTGATCGCGTGCGGGTTACCGGTGGACTCGCGCATCACGTTGCGCTTGATGCCCTCGTAGGAACCCGGGATGCCCTTGGCCTTCATGATGTCCAGGGCCTGGGTGATCCAGCCGTCCAGATTGTCCGCGTAGGCCTTCGGCGCCGGAGCAGCAGGCTTCAGAGCGGTGCGGGCCTCGGAACGGGAGGCGGCCTGGGCACCGCGGTCGGCGGCGGCCTTGGCCTTCACCGACGCGTCGGCCTTGGCCTGGGTGGCAGCGGCGTCAGCAGCCTTCGCCAGCTCCGCGTCCTGCGTCCGACCGAAGGCCTCCGCGTTCCACGCCACCGGCTTCACCGGAGCGTGCGTGGCAGCGGTGGCGGCGGGGACGACACCCAGCACGACACCGGCCGCACCGGCGGCGGTCAGGCCGGCAGCCATGAACTTGTGGGTCTTGGTCAGACGGGTATAGCCGGAGTGGGTGGAGCGCATAACTGAGCCGAACCTCTTCCAATCGCCTTCGTCGCCCGCAGCCGCTCGGCGGCCACACAAAAGCGCCGTTCTCGGTCAAACGGCGCCCAGCGACCCCGCAATTGTTAGCGGCGGCGAAAACCCCACGCAACGATGTGACCTACGATCCGACGCCGTACCCGCCGACGGCGAAGGGCCGTGACGTCCACCGACGTCAACGGCCCTCTTTCGTATGTGATCCACGCCCTATGGGCGTCCTCACGCCCCGCACTCCCCGCCGCTACGCGACGCGTGCACTCGTACGCGCAACGCCGGGGGGCACCGAGCAGGCGCCGGGGGCTACTCGACGATCTTGAGCAGCTTGTTGGGCGTTCCCTGGCCGGGGTTGCTGATCTTGTCCGGCGTGGCCCCGGCCGTCAGGGCCTGGGCGACCTGCTCCGGCTTGGCGTCCTTGTGACCGCTCAGGTAGACGGCCGCCGCGCCGGTGACGTGCGGGGTGGCCATCGAGGTGCCGGAGATGGTCTTGGTGCCGGAGTCGCTGTCGTTCCAGTCGGACGTGATGTCCGTGCCCGGAGCGTAGAGGTCGACGACACTGCCGAAGTTGGAGAAGTCGGACTGCTGGTCGTCCTTGGTGCTGGAGGCCACGGTGATGGCCTCCTTGACCCGGGCCGGGGAGCCCTTGCCCGCGTCGGTGGACTCGTTGCCCGCGGCGACGGCGAAGGTCACGCCGGAGGCGATCGCCTTCTGCACGGCCGCGTCGAGGGCCTCGTCCGCACCGCCACCGAGGCTCATGTTGGCGACCGAGGGGCCCTTGTGGTTCTTGGTGACCCAGTCGATGCCCGCCACGACCTGCTCGGTGGTGCCGGAGCCCTGGGCGTCGAGCACGCGCACGGCCACGATCTTCGCCTTCTTGGCGACGCCGTGCGCGGTGCCGGCGATGGTGCCGGCCACGTGGGTGCCGTGACCGTTGCCGTCGTCGGCCTTGTCGTTGTTGTCGACGGCGTTGAAGCCGTATGCCGCCCGGCCGCCGAAGTCCTTGTGGCTGATGCGCACGCCGGTGTCGATGACGTACGCGGTGACGCCCTCGCCGGCGCCGTCCGGGTAGGTGTACTTGCCGTCGCCCTTGGTCTCGGCCTGGTCGATGCGGTCGAGCCCCCAGGAGGGTGGGGCCTCCTGGGCGGCGTTGATGGTGAAGCGGTGGTTCTGGACGACCTTGGCGACCGAGGGGTCCGCGGCGAGCCGCTTGGCCTCGGTGCGGTCCAGGCCGCTGGCCGAGAAGCCGTGCACGGCGGAGGAGTACGTGCGCTCCAGCTTGCCGCCGTACCGCTCGGCGAGGTCCTTGCCCTGGGCGGAGAAGGCGCCGTCGTGCGCCGCCGCCTTGCCGTCCTTGAGCAGGACGATGTAGCTGCCCTCAACGGCACCCTTCGCGTCGGTCCCGTAGACCGTGCCCTCCGCGGGGGAGGTGGCCTGGGCGGGAAGGGTTAAGAGGGTTGCGCCGGCCGTGACGGCCGCTGCGGCGGATATCGCAAGTATGATCCGCCGCTTGCCGGCGCGCTTGTGGTCTGCCATGACGAAGGTTCCTCTTCGTGAGGTTGTGGGGGGGACGTGCGTGTCGGCATGCGACACCCCGGAACCGAAGTGATCGGCTCCGGATGACCCGAAACCCTGTCAGCTTTGACGCGGGCAGATCAACACCTGAAGCGAGGTGTGACATACGCAACGCTCCTGCGTAAATGCAAACCACATGGAAACACGGCAAGTTGGGACACCTGTTGGTGGAAATCACTGTCACGTTTTACGTCGGCGACACACATAATTCGCCTGTTGCTTACAGACCTTGAGGAGCGCCGAACGTGACCGTCTTCCCCACGACCTCCGGCCCGGTACGGGGACACCTGCGCGACGGCACCGTGCTCGCCGTGTCCGGAATCCCCTACGCCGCAGCGCCGTTCGGCGCGGCACGGTTCCGCGAGCCACAGCCCGCGGGCCCGTGGACGGCGGTCAGGGACTGCACGCGTTTCGGGCCCGTCGCCCCGCAGTCGGCGCGCCTGCCGGGTGCACCCTTCTGGTCACCGGGCGACGAGGACGTCCTGACACTGAACATCTGGACGCCGACCGACGCGCGGTCGGCTCCGGTGCTGGTGTGGCTGCACGGGGGTGCCTACACCTTCGGGTCGTCGGCGCAGCCCGACTTCGACGGCACCGCGCTCGCCCGTGCGGGCCTGGTCGTGGTCACCGTCAACTACCGCCTGGGCTTCGAGGGTTTCGGCCACGTCCCGCCCGGAGCCGACGGCTCCCGGTACCCGGACAACCGCGGCCTGCTCGACCAGGTCGCGGCGCTGCGCTGGGTCCGGGAGAACATCGCCGCGTTCGGCGGCGATCCGGGGCGGGTCACGGTGGCCGGGCAGTCCGCGGGTGCCGGTTCGGTGGCCTGCCTGGCGGTGATGGAGGGCGCCCGCGGGCTCTTCCGGCGGGCCGTCGCGCACAGCCCGGCGAGCCCCTGCCTCTCCCCCGCACTCGCGGCGGAGACCACCCGGCGGGTGGCGGCGGCCGCCGGGCTGCCCGCGACCGCCGAGGCCCTCCTGGCCGCCCCGCCCGGCGTCCTGGTCGAGGCCTCCGACCGGGTCGTGGACGCCTACCGGCGCGACCCGGCGTCCGGCCACCGCCACTACGACCCGGTGCTCTACGGTCCCGTGGTCGGCGGGCCCGTCCTGCCCGCCGAACCGCTGTCCGCCGTGGCCGCCGGGGGTGCCGGCGACGTGGAGCTGCTGGTGTGCCACACCACGCAGGAGTACTGGCTGCTGGACGCCGTCGGCAGCAGCGCGAAGGTGACCACCGAGGAGCAACTGCGCACGTTTGCCGCCGACTTCGGGCTGCCGCCGGGCATGACGGCCGGATACCGGGCCCTCATGCCGGGCGCATCCGTGCTGGAGGTGTACCTTGCCGTCTCCAGCGACCTGCTGTTCGCCGAGTACGGCAGACGGCTCGCCGAGGCCCACGCGCGGGCCGGTGGGCGGGCGTTCCTCTCCCGCTTCGACCGGCAGCGCACGGGCCCCGGCGGCGTGGTGCGGCCGTGGCACTGCGCGGACGTCCCCTTCGCGTTCGGCACCCTCGCCTCCCCCCATCTGGAGTTCCTGATCGGCGGCCCGCCCACCGCCGCCGACCGGCGGCTGTCGGAGCGGATGGTGGCCGCGTGGGCCTCCTTCGCGGCCACCGGAGACCCGGGCTGGCCGCCGCTGGGCCCGGCCGGCGGGCCCGTACGGACCTGGTCGGTGGACGACGGCGGGCCGGTGGCCCCGCGCGTCCCCGACGCCCGGGCGCTGTGGCGGCCGTTCACCTATCCGCCGCTGCGTCCGTGACCTGCTCCTGCCGGGCACCGGGCAGCGCCGCCGGCGGCTGCTGCCCGGCGGCCAGGCCCAGGCGCAGCTGGATGATGCGGGCGATGTCGGCGATGGTGCCCTCGCTGCGCAGGAGCTCCATGGGCGGGATCTCCACGTCGTACTGCCGGCGGAGCATGGCCAGGGCCTCGGTGGCCATGAGGGAGTCCACGCCGAAGGAGTCGATCCTGCGGTGGTGGTCGATCTCCTCGACGGGGATCTGCAGGACCTCGGCGAGCACGCGGGCGAGTGAGCCGGAAATGTACTGGTGGGCCTCGTCGGGCGCCATGCAGGCCAGCTTGCGCCGGAGGTCCTCCCGGGTCAGGAAGCCCCCGGTGGTGCTCGCCGGCAGGAGAGCGCCCAGCCGGGGGGCGCCGACGCACTGCAGCAGCGTGTGGATCCGTCCCCAGTTGTAGCGTCCGACGCCTGCCACGTCGGCGCCGGCGGCGAGGAGCTGCGCAGCCGCTTCGAGGGCCTCCTGCGGCATGACGGGCTCGATGCCCGCCTGCTTCAGCAGCGTGAGCATGTCGTTGCGGACCACGTAGCCCGTGCCGCCGATGGCACCCCAGGCGATGGCGGTGGCGGGCAGGCCCTGCCATCGGCGCCGGCGGGCGAGGGCCTCCAGGTAGAGGTTTCCGGCCCCGTAGGTGGCCTGGAAGAGGTGCCCGAAGGTGGCGGTGACGGAGGAGTGCGCGAGGAACAGGCCGAGGTCCCGGCCGCGGGTGACGGCGTCGAGGACGGCCCCGCCGGCCATCTTCGGCCTCAGGACGGCACGCACCTGTTCGTCGGTGACACGGGCCAGGAAGGCGTCGTCGATGTGCATCGCCGAGTGGACGACGCCGCGAAGGGGGCGGCCCTCGGCGTCGGCCTGCGCGGCGATGGCCTCGATGGCGTCGGCGTCGCCGACGTCCGCTGCGTGGGCGCGCGCCTCGGCACCGCGGGCGGCGAGGTCGGCCAGCAGCTGCGCCGCCTCCGGGCTGTCGGGGCCGCGGCGGCCGACCAGGTCCAGGTGGCGGGCGCCGTGACCGGCGAGCCAGCGGGCGGTGGCGGCACCGAAGCCGCCGAGGCCACCGGCGACGAGGTAGGTGCCCTTGGGGTCGATCGGGGGCGGGGCCGGTGCACGCTCGACGTACAGGGGCTCGTCGAGCGGGTCGAAGGCGACGACGACCTTGCCGATGTGCCGGGAGTGCTGCAGCAACCGGAAGGCCTCCTCGGCCCTGGCCGCCGGGTGGACGGTGTGCAGCAGGGGGCGGTAGCGGCCGCATCGCACGAGCGCGGCGACCTCGGCGAACTGCCGCATGGCGAGCTCGGGGTCGTGCAGCAGCCGGACGAGATCCACGCCGAAGAAGGCGATGTTCTTGCTGAAGGGGCGCAGCCGCAGTGGCTTGTCCTCCAGGATGTCGCGCTTGCCGAGTTCCACGAACCGGCCGCCGGGGCGCAGTACGTCCAGTCCCCTGGCGATGGCCTCGCCGGCGAGGGAGTTGAGGACGACGTCGACGCCCTCGCCGCCGGTGATCCGCCGGACCTGTTCGGCGAAGGTCAGGTCGCGCGAGTCCAGGACGTGTTCGACGCCGAGGGCGTGCAGCAGGTGGCGCTTGGCGGTGCTGCCCGCCGTGGCGATGACGCGGGCGCCGCAGCGCCGGGCGTACTGCAGGGCGGCCAGGCCCACGCCGCCGGCGGCGCCGTGCACCAGGACGGTCTCGCCGCGCCGCAGCCGGGCCAGGTGCCCGAGCCCGTAGTGGACGGTCAGGAAGACCACGGGCAGCGTGGCTGCCTCGGTGAAGGACATGCGGGCCGGAATGGGCGCGAGGGCGTGCTCGGTGGTGAGCGTGTGGGAGGCCAGTGCGCCGGGGGCCAGGCCGAAGACACGGTCGCCCACGGCCACGGTGTTCACGCCGGGGCCGACGGCCTCCACGACGCCGGCGCACTCCATGCCGGGGCCGGGCTGCCGGGGCAGCTCGCGCAGCACCTCGGCCTGCGGCAGGACGCCGATGGCGTGCATGATGTCGCGGTAGTTCAGGGCGGCGGCGCGGACGGCCACGAGAACCTGGCCGAAGCCGGGTGCGGCGGGGGCCGCGGTCTCGGTCCAGGCGAGGCGGTAGGCCAGGCCGGGGTCGCGGACCTCCAGGGCGAAGGCGGCGACCGTACGGCTGTCGGCGGTGAGCTGCGGACGCTCCGCGAGGTCGACCACACGAGGGACGAAGCGTCCGCCGGCGGTCAGGGCGATCTCGTCCTCCTCGGTGTCGGTCAGCAGCTCCCGGGCAAGGCGGTGGGCGTCCGCGCCGGGGTCCACGGTGCGTTCGAAGGACAGGCGCCGCACGGTGATGCGGGGGTGCTCGTTGGCCATCGTCCGGGCGGCACCCCAGATGGCGGCGTCGTGGGGGGCCTCGGGGCGTTCGGGGGCCGGCAGGGCGCCACTGGGTTTGGTGACGAGCCACACGGTCAGGCCGGTGCCGGCGGGGAGCCGTTCCCCGGCGGAGGCGAGGGCGGCCAGCACGGCGATCCGCCGTGCCGTGAGGCCGACCACCTCGCCGGGGCCGGGGTCCGGGGCGGCGGGATCGAGGAGGAGGACGACCGTCACGTCGCCGGTGTCACGCGCGAGGAGCCGGTCCCACGTCGTGGTGTCGTCCGGGGCCCCGGTGATCCGTACGGGCGAGTCCGTGCACTGCCGCAGGGCATCGGCCAGGGCCCGCGGCTCGTTCTCGCCGGCCCCCTCGGCCGCCAGGATCCACGCGCCGGCCGTGCCGGACGGGGATGGGGCGGCCGGCGGGACGGCGGTGCCCGCGGCGGTGGCCAGCAGGACGGATCCGTCGGCGCCGGCGGTGCGCCGGCGGCCCTCGCCGAGGCCGACGACGTCGGTGAATCCGCACTGCCGCAGCAGTGACGGCCACCGGTGGGCGGGCAGCGGCAGCACCTCGGGGCGCAGATCGCGGTCGGTGTGGTGCCAGAAGCTCTCCAGGGTGGCGAAGTACGGTGCCATCGCCTCGACGTTGTGCTGCTCGGAGGCCAGCAGACGGCCTCCGGGGGCCAGGAGGCCGGCGACGCGGCGCAGGGCAGGGACCAGGTCCTTGGCCGTGTGCAGGGCGTTGGCCGCGACGACCACGTCGAAGCCGCCGGGGGTGAGGCCCTGCTCGGCCGGATCGGCGTCCAGGTCGAAGGGGCGGTACTCGACGAAGTCGTGGCGGGCGAAGCGCTTCTCGGCCCGGCCGATGAAGTACCGCGACACGTCGGTGAAGGTGTAGCGGGTGCGCTCGGGCGGCAGGACGGCCAGCAGACCGGCGGTGGCACCACCGGTGCCACCGCCCACTTCGAGGATGCGCAGCGGCCGGTCGGCGGGCCACTGCCGCACGATCTCCTCCATCAGGGCCCTGAGCATGCGGTTCTGACAACGGGTGAACGGGGCGAGGTCGAAGAACTGGTCCATCAGCTCGATGCCGCCCTCGGCCAGGAACTCCAGCTCCTGCTTCTCGCCCAGCAGCACCTTGGTCAGGGCCCCGCGGTGGAAAGCGGCCAGTGCCACCTCGGTGGAGAAGGCCGGCAGTTCGTGCACCACCCGGCGCAGGACGTCGTCGACGCCCACCGCGGACGGCTGCAGGGCCCAGCGGCCGTCCGGCAGTCGCTCGGCCAGGCCCCGGCGGGCCAGCACGGGCAGGACCCAGGTGCACAGCTGCCGGTGGTGCGGTCGCAGCGGCGGCGCGCTCTCGCCGTCGAGCGCGAGGATCCGCTCCCCTGCCGGCAGCAGCCCGCGCAGCCCTTCCAAGAAGAGGATGGCGCTGATCAGCAGGTTCATGCGGCGGCCCCGTTCGTAGCCGCTGGCGCGCAGGGCGTCCCGGGCGGCCTCGATGCGCGGGCGCGCCCGGGAGACCAGGTCGGTGCAGGAGGGCAGGGGCGAGGGCGGGCAGGGCAGTTCGGTGCGGGGGGCGGCGCGCAGCACGCTGACGGAGCGGATCAGCGGTGCGGCCCGTGCGCCGTCGAAGCGCCGCAGCCGGCAGCCCTGCAGTTCGGCTGCGACGGTGCCGTCGGGGGCGGTGACGGTGATGTCCCAGCAGACCTCGGTGGCGGTGCGCGGTCGTTCGCGCAGGTGGACGAGCCCTCGGGCGGGCGGGGCCTGCCAGACGCGTACGGCCTCGATCCCGGACGGCAGGTAGGCCTCGCCGCGGGCCAGGGCACCGGCCATGAGCGGCAGTCCTGCCTGCAGGGCGCCGTCCAGCAGGGCCGGGTGCGCCTCGTAGGCGTCGCAGGGTTCCTGGATCTCGTAGGCGGCGAGGACTTCGCCGTCGCCGGTGTACAGGCGGCGCAGGGTACGGAAGGTCGGACCGTAGTCGAGGCCGGCGGTCGTGGCGGTGCGGTACAGCTCGGCGGGGTCGCAGGAGGCGGTGCAGCGGCGGCGTACGGCGGTGATGTCGAGGGGCCCGGGGCGCGGGCGCAGCAGGCGGCGGACGCGGGCCCGGGCGTGCCGGGTGGGCGCGCTGCGGTCGCCGGTGACACTGGTGATCGTGACGGCTCCGTCGTCGGGCGAGACGGTGAGGTGGAGGACGGTGCTCCCGGGGTCGTCCCACGGCACGACGAGGGCGCGGGTGATCTCCAGGTGCTCGACCTCGGCGGGGGCGTCCAGGACGCGGCGGCCGGCGGCCAGGGCCATCTCCACGTACCCGGTGGCGGGCCAGACCACCGCCCCGCCGACGCGGTGGTCGGCCAGCCACGGCGCGAGGGCGGGTTCGACGGGCCCGCGCCAGGTCGGCTGGTGCAGGGGGACGAGCCGGTCGCCGAGCAGCGGGTGGTCCACCCCGCCGTCCCCGGGGACGCCGGACCAGATGCCCGGTGAACCGTTCCAGTGCCGCTCCCGCTGCCAGGGGTAGGCGGGCAGGTCCGCAACCCGGCCGGGTACGGGGTAGTGGTGCCGCCAGTCGAGATCCGCGCCGGCGGCGGCGAGGGCCGCCACGGCGGTGCGCACGGCGTGCGGCCCGGCGTCGTCCTTGGCGAGAGTGGGCACGACGGCCACCGGCGTGGGGTGCTTGCGGGTCAGCCGGCGCAGGTAGGGGCGCACCACGGGGTGGGGGCCGATTTCGACGAAGACGTCGTGGCCGGTGGCGAGGAGGTGCTGCACGGCGGGGGTGAAGAGCACCGGTTCGCGCACGTTGCGCCACCAGTGGTCGGCGTCCAGCTCGGTGCCCGTCACGGGGGCGCCGGTGACGGTGGAGACCATGGGGACCGTCACGGGCGCCGGGCGCAGCTGCGCGAGGTCGGTGCCGATCAGGTCGCGGGCGGCGTCCATCGCGGGGCTGTGGAAGGCGTAGTCGACGTCCAGGCGGCTGTAGGCCACGCCCTTGCACGTCAGCTCCGCTTCCAGGGCGGCCAGTTGGGCGGTGGGGCCGGAGACGGTCACGTCGCCGTCGGTGTTGTCGCAGGCGATGCCGAGGCCGGGGTGGCCGGCGAGGACGTTCTCGGCCTCGTGGCGCGGCAGCGACACCGCCGTCATGCCACCGCTGCCGGCCGTGGGGGCCTGGGCCCGGACGCGGGCCGCGATGACGGCGGCTGCCTGCGCGAGGTCCAGGGCGCCGGCGGTGTGCGCGGCCGCGACCTCGCCGACGCTGTGGCCGACGACCGCGGCGGGGGTGACGCCCTGCCGCCGCAGCATGCCGACGAGGCCCACCTGCAGGGCGAACAGCAGGGGCTGGGCGTACTCGGTGGCGGACAGGTCGGGGCCGCTGCCGGGATCGGCCATCGCCCGGGCGATCGACCAGCCCAGGCGGGGGGCCAGCAGGGCGTCGAGCGTCTCGACGGTCTCCCGGAAGCCGGGGTCGGCGGCCATGAGGGCCTCGCCCATACCGCGCCACTGGCCGCCGTTGCCGGCGAAGACGAAGACGGTGCGGCCGTGAGCGGTCCCGGTGCCGAGCGCCGCGAGGCGCGTGGCGGGGGCGGGGCGGTCGGGGTCGCTCCCTTCGGCGTCGCCGGGGGTGCCGGCTGCGGTGAACGGTTCCGGCTGCTGGAGGAGGGAGGAGACGCGCTGCTGCCAGCCGTCCGCCGGGGCGGTGGGGTGCCCCTGCCCCGCCCTCTCCCCGTCTCCGAGCGGGGCCTGCGGCCCCCTCGCACCCCCGCCCGCCCGGTCGTCCTCGCTGCGGGTCCGTTGTGGCTGGTCGCGCAGTTCCCCGCGCCCCTGGCGGGGCTCCGGTGCGAGCGACTGCGCAAGGGCTTCGAGGCGTTCGGCTGCCGTGCTCGGGTCGGGGGCCAGGACTGCCGCGCGGTGGGGGTGTTGGCCCCGGCGCATTGTGGCCGTGTACGCCAGGTCGTAGAAGTCCTCGTCCGGTGCCTGAGCCAGGTGGGCGGCCGTGCGGTGCAGGGCGTCGGCCAGGGCGCGGCGGGTGCGCGCCGTGACCAGGACGGGGCGTTCGGCCGGTGGCGGGGGCGCCGGCCACGCGGGCGGGGCGGGTGGTGGGGCGAGGATCACGTGGGCGTTCGTGCCGCCGAAGCCGAAGGAGTTGACGCCCACCACGGAGTGCTCGCCGAGGGCGGCGGGCCGGGGGCGTACTGCGAGGGCCAGGCGCAGGGCGGCGAAGTCGACGTGGGAAGTGGGTTCGTCGGCGTGCAGGGTGGGCGGGATCTCGCCCTCGCGCAGGACGAGCAGGGCCTTCATGAGGCCGGCCATGCCGGAGGCGGGTTCGAGGTGGCCGAGGTTGGACTTCACCGAACCGATGGGCAGTTCGCCGTGGGTGCGGCGGCTGCCCAGGGCGCGGCCGATGGCCTCGGCCTCGACGGGGTCGCCGGCGGGGGTGCCGGTGCCGTGCGCCTCCAGGTAGGCGATGTCGTCGGGGGCGACGCCGGCGTGTTCGTAGACCTCGCGCAGGAGGCGTTCCTGCAGTTGCATGCGGGGCAGCGAGATGCCGGGGGTGCGGCCGTCGCTGTTGACGGCGCCGGCGAGGATCAGGGCGTGGATGCGGTCGCCGTCGGCGAGCGCATCGGGCAGGCGTTTGAGGAGGACCATGCCGCCGCCCTCGGCGCGTACGTAGCCGTCGGCGCCGGCGGAGAAGGAACGGCAGCGGCCGGTCGGGGAGAGCATGGAGGCCTGGCTGAAGCCGACGTAGTGGTAGGGGTTGAGCAGGACGTTGGCGCCGCCGGCGAGGGCGGTGCGGCTGGTGCCGGCCTGCAGGTCGCGGCAGGCCTGGACGAGGGCGACCAGCGAGGAGGAGCAGGCGGTGTCCACGACGAGGCTGGGGCCGTGCAGGTCCATCACGTGGGAGATGCGGTTGGCGGCGATGGAGGAGGCGGCGCCGGACATGGTGTAGGCGTTGACGCTGCGGTTCATGAACTGCAGGGCGCCGTAGGAGTTGTCGCAGACGCCGACGTACACGGCGGTGTCGGTGCCGGCGAGGGCGGCGGGGGCGACGGCGGCGTCGTCGCACGCCTCGGCGGCCAGTTCCAGCAGGAGTCTTTGCTGGGGGTCCATCTGGGCGGCCTCGCGGGGCGAGATGCCGAAGTAGGAGGCGTCGAAGCCGCCGATGTCGTCGAGGAATCCGCCGGCGGCGGTGTAGCTCTTGCCGGGCCGGGGCATGGCCGCATCGACGAAGCGGGAGCTGTCGAAGCGGTCGGCGGGGGCCTCGGTGATCAGGTCGCGTCCTTCGCGCAGGGCCCGCCACAGTGCGTCGAGGTCGGCGATGCCGCCGGGCAGGCGGCAGGCCGCCCCCACCACCGCCACGATCCTGTCCGCCGCACCCTTTCCGTTGCCGTCAACTCCCATGGGTCTCCCCACCTTTCCCCAGGAACCCGTCGCGAATATCGATGACCTCGCGGGCCGGGCATAAACGGACAACACCCCCTTCGCAGGACCCCGGCAAAAGTCTGTGTGATTGGCCACCGATGTCCGGAATGATCAATTCCGTCGTTGCTCATTCATGTGGGTGACCTCCCGCGAGGGATGCTTTCGCTGCGCCCGGGAAGTCAACCTCCCGTGACTTCTGCCGAGTTGGAAGGCGACCCGCACGAGGGCAGGACGTCCTGGCCCCGGGCGGCCCTCGTCGCGCTGCCCGCCCTGCTGGCCGTCGCGGGCATGGCCGTGGCGATGGCGGACGGCGTCCTCGCCTCGTCCTTCGCGGTGTCCGGCACGGCCTTCCAGATCTCCGCGCAGCAGCTGCGCAGCAAGGGTCTGGCCGCGTACGTCGACACGGCCCCGACCACCGGTGACGGTGGCCGCCCCGGCGCCCTGCTGGGCATCGGCGACGCCCGGCTGTCGGACATCTGCCAGGCGGCGCGCGTGCCCACCCCGGTGGGTGAAGTGGTCTTCCGGCTGCGGGCCGGCGGCAGCGCCGGGCCGGTGACCGTGCACGATCTGGTGCTGCACGGCGACGACCTGGTGGGCGACGCCCGCTTCGGTCAGGCGCAGATCGGCCGGGACGCCTCGACGCTGGACCAGGTGCCCGGTGTGCACGGCGCGCCCGGGCAGTTCGGCCTGCAGGCCCGCGAGGTGTCGGTGACCGGCGTGCGCTCCCACGCCTGGTCGGTCACCGGCGGCGACTTCCGCCTGACGGGGCTGCGGCTGGACGTGGCCCTGAACGGGCCGGCGTGCTTCTGAGCAGGCGCTGGCGGCGCACCCGGCCGTTCTGGGCGGCGGTGCTGCTCGTCCTGGCCGGCACCGAGCTGGCCCTGGTGCCCCTCGCACCGTGGAGCGTGCTCCTCGGGCTCGGGCTGGGCGGCATCGCCGCCCTCGGCATCGGCGCGGCCCTGGTGGTCGCCGGGGTGTTCCTGCTGCTGCGGCCGCAGACGCGGCACTACGTGGGCCTCCACGCGGTGATCCTTTCGGTGGTCTCCTTCGCGGCCAGCAACCTCGGCGGGTTCGGGATCGGGATGCTGCTGGGCATCGCCGGCGGCGCCATGGCGTTCGCATGGCGCCCGGTGCGGGCGGCTGCGTCCCGCCCGCCGGGGCCCGGGCCGGCGCCGGGCGGGTCGCCGTCCAAGGCGCTGGCGGTGGCGCTGCCCCTGGTCCTGCTGGCGACCGCCCTGCCGGCGCGGGATGCGCAGCGGACCGGGCCCGTCACGGCCGGCGCAGTCCCGCCGACGGTGACCACCACCCGCTTCGCCCCCAGCGGGTTCACCCTCGCCTCCGTCGAGCGCCTGCCGACCGCGGCCGGGCCGCGCACGGTGATGGTGCTCAGGATGCGGGCCGCGTCCCTGCGCGACTACCGCCTGTTCACCCACGACGGCGGCCCCGAACTGGCCCTGGACGTGCGCGACCTGAGGCTGCGCGGGGACGTCACGCTGTACCTCACCGACTTCAGCGGCTGCCTCCAGGGGCTGCTGTGCCTGTCCTTCAGCGCGGACGCCCTGCCCGTGCCGCCGGTGGTGCCGCCGTTCGTCTTCATGACCGACGTGCGCGCCCGGCAGGCCCTGATCACCAGCGACGTCGTCGACGCCGACGGGCTGCGCATCGCCCCGGAGCACGCCGCAGGCGCCCTGCCGCCCGGCTCGTGAGCGCGCCGTACCACCGGCGTGGCGTCCACCGCCGCACGCGGACGGGCGCTCCGACGAGCCGGGCGGGCCCGGGGGTTCCGCCCGGGGCCGAGGGGGAGACCGGTGGGTGCGGCCCCCACCCCCGACCCGCCGGGCCGCCGCCAGGACGAACCCCAGGACAGGAGTGCCAGCAGTGGCCATCATCGTCACGTTCCACGCCGAGGGCGCCGGTCAGGAGCTCTACGACGCGTGCATCGAGCGCCTCATCGGCGGGCCCTTCACCTCGCTCTCCGACATGCCCGTCGGCGGACTGCTCGCGCACGTCGCCGGGCCGGTCGACGGCGGCTGGCGGGTCACCGACGTGTGGGAGTCGGCGGAGGCCCTCGAGGCCTTCGGCAAGATACTCGCCCCCGTGCTCGCCGAGCTCGGCTACGGCCACCTGCGGCCCGAGATCACGCCCGCGCACAACGTCGTCACGAGCTGAGCGGCGCGCCTGCCCGCGGGGCGGTGTCGCTCCCCGCGGGCAGGCGACCGGCTCAGCCGGGGCCCTCCGGGCCCGCGGCCCGCAGGCGCACCTGCTCCTCCAGGCGGTCCAGGCTGCGCTCCAGCGCGGTGGTGACGACGTCCGCTCCGGGGTCGTGCCGCTCGTCGAAGAACGACAGGTGGACCGTCACCTCGCTGGCGCCGCCGTCCATGCCCGCCACCTGCAGCCAGCCCGCGTAGCTCCCGCCCTCGCGCGTGCCCCACTCCACGCGCATCTGCTCGGCCTGCGCGCGGAAGAGCCCGGGCTCGTCCTGGCCGGTGCGGTCCTCGTGGACGGTGACCGCCGGCAGCTCCTCGGCCTGTACGTGCAGGTCGTCCGGGAGCCAGCTGCCGAGCCGGGTCACGTCGGAGGCCTCCTGGAAGACGTGGTCGGCCAGCGCGGGCATCGTACGGGACCGCTCGTATTCGCTCATGCCATACCCATTCTCGGTGCGGGTCCGTCCCCCTGAAGGCGCCTGCCCGCCCGGCGGCGAACCGCGCGGGAAGGCACCCGTTCGCGCCGCGCCGTTCCGCCTTTCGGCGTCATGGCGCGTTGGCGGGCCGCGATGCGGGGTACCGGCGCCAGGTGAGAGTCCGGCACCCTTCCCACCGCGGCGGCGGGCGACCCGGGGCCTTCGAGCACCTGGCCGAGAACGCCTCGCACTTCACCAGCTCGCGGTCGTTCTTCGCTGTCTGCTTCCTGCTGGTCGCCAACTTCGTGGCGATGCACGTGCTGCAGCCGTCCGTCGAGCTGGAGCTGCTGGCGGCCGGTCTGATGACGGCGGTCACCCTGCTGCTGCTCGCCCTGCTGAAGAACTCCGAGCAGCGCGCCGAGCACGCCATCCAGCGCAAGCTGGACGCGATCGCCCGGGCGCTGCTGGCGCAGCACGAGGAAGGCGACGAGGAGGCGTTCGACGAGCTGCGCGACGCGATCCGCATGGAGGAGGAGACGTGAGGCGCGGTCAGCAGATGCGCGGCAGCTGCTCCCCGTCGGGCAGGGCGACCACGCGTGTGCCGCCGAACCGGGTGCGGGCGACGACCGTGCCGGGGTGCTCGGCGACGCACTCGCCGACGACGGCGGCACCGGACCCCTGGGGGTGCGCGCGCATCGCGGCCAGGACGGCGTCGGCGTGCTCCCGCGGGACGAAGGCCACGAGCCGGCCCTCGTTGGCGACGTAGAGCGGGTCCAGGCCGAGGAAGCCGCAGGCGCCGGCGACGGCCTCGGGGACCGGCACCGCGTCCTCGCTCAGCACGACGCCGGTGCCGGACGCCGCGGCGATCTCGTTCAGGGCCGTGGCGAGACCGCCGCGGGTGGGGTCGCGCAGGGCGTGCAGGTCGGGGGTGACGGCGAGCATGGCGGCGACGAGGGAGGCCAGCGGGGCGGTGTCGCTGGCGATCTCCACGCCGAACTCCAGGCCCTCGCGGACGCTGAGCACGGCCACCCCGTGCAGGCCTACGGGGCCGCTGACGAGCACGACGTCGCCGGGCCGGGCCCGCTGGGGGCGGATGTCCACGCCGTCGGGGATCACCCCGATGCCGGAGGTCGTCACGTACACGCCGTCGCCGTGACCGGCGTCGACCACCTTGGTGTCCCCGGTCGCCACGGTGACGCCGGCGGTGTGCGCCGCGGCGCCGATCGCGCGGGCGACGCGTTCGACGACGCCGAGGGCGGTGCCCTCCTCCAGGACGAACGCGCAGGAGAGGTACGCGGGTCGGGCGCCGCTCATCGCCAGGTCGTTGACGGTGCCGTTGACGGCGAGGTCGCCGATGCAGCCGCCGGGGAAGAACAGCGGCCGCACCACGTAGGAGTCGGTGGAGAAGGCCAGGCGGGTGCCGCCCAGGCGCACCTGGGCGCAGTCGCCGAGGGCGTCGAGGACGTCGTTGCCGTAGGCGGGCGTGAACAGGCCGGTGATCAGCTCGGCCGACAGGGCCCCTCCCCCGCCGTGGCCCAGGACGACGACGGGGGCGTCGCGCAGGGGCGCCGGGCAGGACCAGGCGCTCGGGTCGGGCAGGGCGGTGGTCTCTCGGGTGGTGGTGGCGTCAGCCAACGGGGGTGGCCTCCTTGCCGGTCGCGGCCGCCGGGCCGGTGCCCAGGCGGCGGTAGAGGTAGTACGCGGCGCAGGCCCCCTCGTTGGAGACCATGGTGGCGCCGAGGGGGGTGCGCGGGGTGCAGGTGGTGCCGAAGGCGGCGCACTCGTGCGGCTTGATGTGGCCCTGGAGCACCTCGCCGCTGCGGCAGGCCTCCGGTTCGCGGGTGCCGGTGCCGGTGACGCCGAAGCGGTGCTCGGCGTCGTACTCCCGCCAGGCGGGGGCCAGTCGCCAGCCGCTGCCGGGGATGGTGCCGATGCCGCGCCAGGGGCGGTCGGTGACCTCGAAGACGTCGGCGAGCATCGCGAGCGCGGCGGGGTTGCCGTGGTCGGGGACGGCGCGCGGGTAGGCGTTCTCCACGCGGTGCTCGCCGCGTTCGAGCTGGTGGACGGCGCGGCGGACGCCTTCGAGGATGTCGAGGGGCTCGAAGCCGGTGACGACGATCGGCACACCGAACCGCTCGGCGAGGGCGGGGTACTCGGCGGTGCCCATCACGCTGCACACGTGCCCGGCGGCCAGGAAGGCCTGGACGCGGCAGTGCGGCGAGCTCATGATCGCCTCGATGGCGGGCGGTACGCGCACGTGCGAGACGAGCATGCTGAAGTTGCGCACGCCCAGCCGGCGGGCCTGGTGCACCGTCATGGCGTTGGCGGGCGCCGTGGTCTCGAAGCCGATGCCGAAGAAGACGACCTGCTTGTCCGGGGTGCGGCGGGCGATGTCGAGCGCGTCCAGCGGGGAGTAGACCACCCGTACGTCGCCGCCGTCGCTCTTGACGCGGAACAGGTCGCGGCCGGTGCCGGGGACGCGCAGCATGTCGCCGAAGGAGCAGAAGACGACGTCCGGCAGGGCCGCGATGGCCAGCGCCTTGTCGATGGTCTCCAGCGGGGTGACGCACACCGGGCAGCCGGGGCCGTGGATGAGCTCGACGGCCTCGGGGAGCAGCTGGTCGATGCCGTGCCGGATGATGGAGTGGGTCTGGCCGCCGCAGACCTCCATCAGCGCCCAGGGGCGGGTGACGGTGGCGTGGACGTCCTCCAGCAGCCGCCGGGCGAGGGCGGGGTCCTGGAACTCTTCGAGGTACTTCACCGCGCGTCCCTCTCCGGGGTGTCGGGGGCGGGGGCGCCCGCCTCGGCCGCGGCGCGGCCCCAGGCGTCGCCGAACTCCTCCTCCAGGGCGCCGATGCGCCGGAAGAGGTCGAGCGTCGCCCGGGCGGCCTGCTCGTCCAGGCGCTGCAGGGCGAAGCCGACGTGCACGATGGCGTAGTCGCCGACCTCGATGTCGGGCAGGTAGGCCAGGCAGACGTCCTTGACCGCGCCGCCGAAGTCGACCTGCGCCATGCGGGTTCCGTCGCGTTCCTCAATGCGGACGACCTTGCCGGGTACGGCCAGGCACATGGGTTCCTCCTCTCCCGTGGGACCGGGCGGCCACCAGCAGCTGGCCGAGGGCCAGTCCGCCGTCGCCGCAGGGCACGGCGCGGTGCCGGAGCACGGTGAAGTGCCGTGCGCTCAGGGCCGCCGTGCAGGCCTCGTCGAGCACGGCGTTGGCGAAGACGCCGCCGGTCAGGGCGACGGTGGTGGTCCCGGTGCGCTGCCGGGCCGCCTCGCAGGCGGCCGTGACGGCTGCGGCGACGGCATGGTGGAAGCGGGCCGCGACGACCTCGGGGGGCGTGCGCGCCCGTACGTCGGCGGCCGCGGCGCGCAGCACGGGGGCCGGGTCGATGACGTGCGGCCGCCCGGCCTCGCCGCGCAGCGCGAAGGCGTAGGGGGTTCCGCAGCGGTCCATGGCGGACGTGGCGTGGGCCTGAAGCTCCACGGCGGCCTGGGCCTCGTGACCGGTGCGGTGGCGGATGCCGGCGAGGGAGGCCAGGGCGTCGAAGAGCCGGCCCATGCTGGAGGTGGGTGTGCAGGCGACGCCGCGCTCCATCTGGCGGGCGAGCAGGGTGCGTTCGCGGTCGTCGCAGGCGCGTACGCAGGGCAGGTCCGCGTGCCAGGGCTCCCCCGCGGCGTGCAGGTGGGCGAGCGCCATGCGGCAGGGGTTGCGCACGGCGGCGTCGCCGCCGGGCAGCGGCACGTAGGCGAGGTGGGCCAGGCGCCGGTAGCCGTCGTAGTCGGCGAGCAGCACCTCGCCGCCCCACACGGCGCCGTCGTCGCCGTAGCCGGTGCCGTCGAAGGCGACGCCGATGACCGGTGCGCTGCCGTCGAGGCCGGCGTCGGCCATGGCGGAGGCGACGTGGGCGTGGTGGTGCTGCACCAGGTGCAGGGGGCGGCCGGCGGCGCGGTCGCGGGCCCAGGCGGTGGAGCGGTAGTGGGGGTGCCGGTCGGCGGCCAGCAGGCGGGGGCGTACGCCGGTGAGTGCGGACAGGTGGCGTACGGCCGCGTCGAGGACGGCGACGTTCTCCAGGCGGTCGAGGTCGCCGATGTGCTGCGAGAGCCAGGCGGTGCGGCCGCGGGCGAGGCAGAAGGTGTTCTTCAGGTCGCCGCCGGCGGCGAGGGCGGGGATGACGTCGAAGGGCAGGTCGAGGGGTTCGGGCACGTAGCCGCGGGAGCGGCGCAGCGGCAGGTGGCTGCCGTCGGGACGCACGCGCACGACGGAGTCGTCGCACGGGGTGCGGATGGCGCGGTCGTGCCCCAGGCGGGCGTCGCACAGGGCGGGCAGCCGGGCGTCGGCGTCGTCGGTGACCAGCGGCTCGCCCGAGCGGTTGGCGCTGGTCATCACGAGCACCCGGGGTCCGGGCGGGTCGCCGGGCAGCCCGAACAGCAGCCGGTGCAGGGGGCTGTAGGGCAGCATGACGCCGATGTCGGGGGCGCCGGGGCACACGGCGTCGGCAAGCATGCCGGCCGTGCGGCGGCGCAACAGGACGACGGGGGCGCGCGGCCCGCACAGCAGGTCGCGTTCGGCGTCGGTGACGGCGGCGAGGGCGCGTACGGCGGCGAGGTCGGCGGCCATGACGGCGAAGGGTTTGTCGCCGCGTTCCTTCAGGGCACGCAACCGGCCGACGGCGGCGGGGTCGGTGGCGTCGCAGGCCAGGTGGTGGCCGCCGATGCCCTTGACGGCGACGATGCGGCCGCCGGCGAGCAGGTCGCGGGCCCGGGCGAGCGCCTGCTCGCCGGTGAGCCGCGTGCCGCCGTCGTCCAGGTGGAGCCGGGGCCCGCAGTCGGGGCAGGCCACGGGCTGGGTGTGGAAGCGGCGGTCGGCGGGGTCGGCGTACTCCGCGGCGCAGCGCTCGCACAGCGCGAACGGCGCCATGGTGGTGGTGGCGCGGTCGTAGGGCAGGCGGGTGACGATGGTGAAGCGCGGGCCGCAGTGGGTGCAGGTGATGAAGGGGTGCCGGTGGCGCCGGTCGGCGGGGTCGGCGAGCTCGGCGTGGCACTGCGGGCACAGGGCGGCGTCGGGGGGTACCCGGGTGTGGCCGGGGCCGTGCACGGAGGGCCGGATGACGAAACCGGTCCCGCCGAGGGCGGGCAGGGGGTGCCGCTCGATGGAGGAGACGACGGCGAGGGGCGGGGCGTGGCCGGTCAGGCGCTCGTGGAAGGCGCGCAGGCGGTGCGGGTCGCCCTCGACCTCGGCGACGAGCCCGCCGGCGTCGTTGAGGACGAACCCGGACAGCCCGAGCTCCCGCGCGAGCCCGTGCACGAACGGCCGGAAGCCCACTCCCTGCACGGCCCCCCGCACGACGACCCGCTCGCGCACGGAGCCGCCGGAGGCGGCGACGGCCCGGTCCTGCCGGGTGCCGGCTCCCTCCACGTGCGGCGGCCCCTGACGACCGGCCGCCGGGGCGGCGGATGCGCACGGCGTCACCCCCTCGCCCCGGGCGGAGCGTGTCCCGCCGCCGGCGGCCCGGCCCCGAGGTGCTGCCGGTCGCCCGGAGCCGGGGCCCGTGCCGTGGTCGGCCACCGGTGCGGCCACCGGCCTGTGCGGGGGCAGCGGTTCTGCGGCGGGGGACGGCGTCCCGCCGCCGGCCGCGCCGTGGCCCGGGCTCCCCGCCGTGCCGGTCGCCGTCGCGGACGCCGGCGCAGGCGGGACCTCGCCGGCCGTCGCGGAGGCGGCAGGTGTGCCGGGCGCGGACCGCCCCTCGTCGGTGGGCGGCGTCACGGCCGGGGTGCGGTCGCGTCGTCGGTGTCCGGGCGGCGGTGGCGGCCCGGGCCGGGGGTGCGGGAGGGCGGGGGGTCGGCCGGGGCGGGGGTGGTCTGCAGCGCCGGCCGGTGCAGGGGGGCGCCGTCGGACGCGGCCAGGACGTGGTCGACGAGGGTGCCCACGCCCTCGCCCGTGCGGGCGGAGGTGGTCAGGATGGGGACGCCGGGGTTGACGCGGTGGACGTGGGCGGTGAAGGCGGCGCGGTCGAAGGCGGCGGCCTCCTCCAGGTCGGTCTTGGTCAGGACGACCAGGTGGGCGAGGCCGAAGGCCAGGGGGTACTTCAGGGGTTTGTCCTCGCCCTCCGTCACCGACATCAGCGTCACGCGCAGCCTCTCGCCCAGGTCGAAGGCGGCCGGGCAGACGAGGTTGCCGACGTTCTCGACGTACAGCACGCGGGTGCCGGGCGGGGGCCAGCCGTCGAGGTGGGAGCGCAGGTGGGAGGCCTCCAGGTGGCACAGGCCGCCGGTGAGGACCTGTTTGACGGGGGCGCCGGAGCGGGCCAGGCGGACGGCGTCGTTGTCGGTGGCGAGGTCGGCGGTCAGGGCGGCGGCCGGCACGCCGCGGGCGGCAGTGGCGGTCAGGACGGGTTCCAGCAGGGCGGTCTTGCCGCTGCCGGGGCTGGAGAGCAGGTTGACCGCCGTGGTGCCGTGCGCGGCGAGTTCCTCGCGCAGGGCGCCGGCCAGCATGTCGTTCTCGGCCAGGACCGCCTGGCGCACGTCGATGGCGCGGCACATCACGCGCTCGCCTCCTGAAGTTCGATTCCGGTGATCTCCAGCTCCCGGCCGCTCAGCAGGTGCGTCGTGGAGCCCTCGCAGCGCGGGCACCACAGGAAGGGCGGGGTGCCGACGGCGAAGTCGTGGGCGCACGCGGCGCAGTGGGCGCGTGCGGGGATCTCCTCGACGTCGAGCCGGGCGGCGGCGAGCTCGGTGTCCTGGCGGGCGACGGCGAAGGAGAAGCGCAGGGCGTCGGGGACGACGCCGGCGAGTTCGCCGACGCGTACGCGCACCGCGGCCACGGCGGCGGGGCCGTGCGGCCGGGCCAGGGCGGCCGCGCGTTCGACGATCGCGGTGGCGATGGACAGCTCGTGCACGCGCCCTCCTGCTCAGATCGCCGCCGTCGGAAAAGGTGCTTGTGCGACCACAGTGCGCCCAGCGCCGCCGTGGACGGCGCAGCGCCACGGCGGCACCGGTGTGACGGGGGCGGGGTATTCGCCCGCGTAGCGCAATCACGGTGCCGTCCGCGCGGCGCTGCGCGGGCCGGGGGCCGCCCGTGGTGACGATCGGTGGTGCCGGCGGCCCGCGTCCGGGCCGGGGCCGCACAGCCGCGCCAGGAGGTCGATCCCGTGCAGATCCTGCTCATCGCCAGCGCGTTCAACAGCCTGACCCAGCGTGTGTTCGCCGAGCTCGGCGACCGGGGCCACGCAGTGGCCGTGTCCGTCGTGGACGGGGACGACTCCCTGCGGGCCGCGGTGCGCCGGCACTGTCCGGAGCTGGTCCTCGCGCCGATGCTGACGTCGGCGATCCCGCGCGACGTGTGGTCGCGCCGACCGTGTCTGGTGGTGCATCCGGGGCCGCCGGGCGACCGGGGGCCCGCGGCGCTGGACTGGGCGCTGCACGAGGGCGAGCAGCGCTGGGGGGTGACGGTGCTGCAGGCGCAGGAGGAGATGGACGCGGGCCCGGTGTGGGCGAGTGCGGAGTTCGCGGTGCCGCCGGGGGTGACCAAGAGCGAGTTGTACCGGGGGGAGGTGGCGGACGCGGCGGTGGAGGCGGTGCTGCTGGCGGTGCAGCGGTTCGCGTCGGGCTCCTGGCGTCCGCGGGCGCAGGAGGGGCTGCGGGTGCGTACGCGGCCGGCGCTGCGGCAGGCGCAGCGGCGGATCGACTGGGAGGCGCAGCCGACGGAGGCGGTGCTGCGGGCGTTGCGCGCGGCCGATTCGCGGCCCGGGGTGCGTGACGAGTTCTTGGGAGCGGAGTGGTTCCTGTACGGCGGGCATCCGGAGGACCGGTTGCGGGGCCGGCCCGGTGAGGTGCTGGCGACGCGGGCGGGCGCGATCTGCCGGGCGACGGTGGACGGTGCGGTGTGGATCGCGCAGCTGCGTCGCTGCCGGACGCCGGACGCGCCGGCGGGGGTGAAGCTGCCGGCCGTCCTGGCGCTGGGTGACGCACTGCCGGACGTGCCGGAGGTGCCGGCGCCGCTGGAGCTGCCGGCGCACCGTTGCACGTGGAGCGACATCCGCTACACGGAGCAGGGCGAGGTGGGTTTCGTCCGGTTCCGCTTCCCGGGCGGGGCGATGAGCACGGAGCAGTGCCGGCGGTTGCTCACCGCCTACCGCTTCGCCTGCCGGCGGCCGACGTCGGTGGTCGTGCTGGGCGGGGAGCGGGACTTCTTCTCCAACGGCATCCATCTGAACGTCATCGAGGCGGATACGGACCCGGCGGCGGAGTCGTGGGCGAACATCAACGCGATCGACGACCTGGTGGAGGCGGTGCTGACGACCACCGACCGGCTGGTGGTGGCGGCCGTGGCGGGCAATGCGGCGGCGGGCGGGGCGATGCTGGCGCTGGCGGCGGACGAGGTGTGGTGCAGGGCGGGCTCGGTGTTCAACCCGCACTACCGGCTGATGGGGCTGTACGGCTCGGAGTACTGGACGTACACCCTGCCGCGGCGGGTGGGGGCGCGGCAGGCGCAGGCGCTGATGGAGCAGGCGGCGCCGGTGAGCGCGGCCCGGGCGCGGTCGCTGGGGCTGGTGGACCGGATCGTTGCGGGGCCCGCGCAGGAGTTCGCCGGTGCGGTCACCCGGATGGCCGCGGACCTGATCGGTGAATCGGACGTGCCGGTGCGGATCGCGGTGAAGAAGGCGACGCGGGAGCGGGACGAGGGGCTGCGGCCGCTTGCGGCGTACCGGGCGCAGGAGCTGGAGCGCATGCAGGAGGCGTTCTTCGCGCCGGACGCGCCGTACCACGCGCTGCGGTCGGCGTTCGTGCGGGGGCTGCCGGCACCGGGTGCGCAGGAGCGGCTGGAGGCGTTGTCGCGCCTGTACGCCCCGAGCAGGCGTATTGCCGGGAAAGATGAGGTATGTCAGCTTTAGCCCCGGGGCCGTATCCCGGTGCCGCGGACCGCATCCGCGTGCCGCGCCGCCGGAAGCCGAAGGGAAGCGAGCGAATGGGTTTCGAGCCCATGACACCCGGCTTCGACGAGGTGCACGTCCTGTGGACCTCGGAGGGCATGAGCTGCGACGGCGACACCGTCTCGGTGACCGCCGCCTCGCTGCCGAGCCTGGAGGACGTGCTCCTGGGGGCGATCCCCGGTCTGCCGAAGGTGCACCTGCACAACAAGGTGCTCGCCTACGAGAGCGGGGACGACTTCACGGCCGCCTTCCACCGGGCGGCGCGCGGCGAGCTGAAGCCGTTCATCCTGGTGGTCGAGGGGTCCATCCCCAACGAGAAGATCAACGGCGAGGGCTACTGGACCTCGATGGGCAACGACCCGGACACCGGCGAGCCGATCACCCTCAATACCTGGCTCGACCGGCTGGCCCCCCGGGCCTGGGCGGTGGTGGCCGTGGGCACCTGCGCCGCGTACGGCGGCATCCACGCCATGGCCGGCAATCCCACCGGCTCCATGGGCCTGGTGGACTACCTGGGCGAGGACTTCCGCTCGGCCGGCGGGCTGCCGGTGGTCAACGTGCCCGGCTGTCCCGTGCAACCGGACAACTTCATGGAGACCCTGCTGTGGGTGCTGCACCAGGCGGCGGGGCTGGCGCCCGTGATCCCGCTGGACGAACAGCTGCGGCCGACCTGGCTGTTCGGCAAGACGGTGCACGAGGGCTGCGACCGGGCCGCGTACTACGAGCAGGGCGACTTCGCCAAGGACTACAACTCCCCCAAGTGCCAGGTGAAGGTGGGCTGCTGGGGGCCGGTGGTCAACTGCAACGTCACCAAGCGCGGCTGGATGGACGGCGTCGGCGGCTGCCCGAACGTCGGCGGGATCTGCATCGGCTGCACCATGCCGGGCTTCCCCGACAAGTTCATGCCGTTCATGGACGAGCCGCCCGGAGGCTCCCTGTCCACCGCCGCGATGGCCGTCTACGGACCGGTCATCCGCACCCTGCGCTCGATGACGAACATCAGCGCCAACCGCGAGCCGAAGTGGCGCCACAACGAACCGGCACTGACCAGCGGCTACGAGCCGCGCTGGTCGGGCGGCCACTAGCCGGCCGAAGGCCCGACGCACCCCAGGCACCCCAGACACCCAGGCACCAGGAGAGGAACCGCCAGTGGCGAGCGCCCAGGACATCGACGCGGCACAGCGCGACCTCACCGAGGTCGCCTTCGACCCCATCACCCGGATCGTGGGCAATCTGGGCATCTACACGAAGATCGACTTCCCGGCGCGGCGGGTCGTCGAGTGCCGCAGCACCTCGTCCATCTTCCGCGGCTACAGCGTCTTCATGAAGGGCAAGGACCCCCGCGACGCGCACTTCATCACCAGCCGCATCTGCGGGATCTGCGGCGACAACCACGCCACCTGCTCGGTGTACGCCCAGAACATGGCCTACGGCGTCAAGCCGCCGCCGCTCGCCGAGTGGATCATCAACCTCGGCGAGGCCGCCGAGTTCATGTTCGACCACACGATCTTCCAGGACAACCTGGTCTTCGTCGACTTCTGCGAACGCATGGTCAAGGAGACCAACCCCTCGGTCCTCGAACGCGCCGAACGCACCCCCGCCCCGCGCGGTGACGTCCACGGCTTCCGCACGATCGCCGACATCATGCGCGCCTTCAACCCCTTCGAGGGCGAGATCTACAAGGAAGCGCTGCGCATGAGCCGGATCACGCGCGAGATGTGCTGCCTGATGGAGGGGCGCCACGTGCACCCCTCGACGCTCTACCCCGGCGGCGTCGGCACGGTGGCCACCCCCCAGGTCTTCACCGACTACCTGGTGCGCCTGATGCGCTGCCTGGACTTCGTCAAGCGCGGCGTGGCCCTCAACGACGACGTCTTCGACTTCTTCTACGAGGCCCTGCCCGGCTACGAGGAGGTGGGCCGGCGGCGCACGCTGCTGGGCTGCTGGGGCTGCTTCCAGGACCCGGAGGTCGTCGACTACGACTACCGGCACATGAACACCTGGGGCAACGCCATGTTCGTCACCCCCGGCATCATCGTCGACAACGAGCTGGTGACCACCGACCTCGTCGACATCAACCTCGGCCTGCGCGTGCTGCTGGGCAGCTCCTACTACGACGACTGGGCGGGCGAGGAGACGTACGTCGAGAAGGACCCCCTCGGCAACCCGATCGACCAGCGCCACCCCTGGAACCAGACCACCCTGCCCCGGCCCCAGAAACGCGACCTGGACGGCGGCAACTACAGCTGGGTGATGAGCCCTCGGTGGTACGACGCCCGCACCGGCGACCACCTCGCGCTCGACACCGGCGGCGGCCCGCTGGCCCGGCTGTGGGTGACCGCCCTCGCCGGCAAGGTCCGTACCCCGTACGTGCGCTCCACCGGGCAGGGCATCGAGATCGACCTGCCGAAGACGCCCTCGACCCCGGAGATGCGCCTGCAGTGGAAGCCGCCGCCCTTCCCCAACACCATCGAACGCGACCGGGCGCGCATGTACTTCGTCGCCTACGCCGCCGGCATGGCCCTGTACTTCGTCGAACGGGCCCTGGAGGAGGTACGGGCCGGGCGCACCAAGGTCTTCGAGGACTTCGACGTGCCCAAGGAGGCCATCGGCGTCGGCTTCCACGAGGCCGTGCGCGGCGTGCTCTCCCACCACCTCGTCATCCGCGACCACAAGATCGCCAACTACCACCCGTACCCGCCCACCCCGTGGAACGCCAGCCCGCGCGACCCCTACGGCACGCCCGGCCCGTACGAGGACGCCGTGCAGGGCCTGCAGCTGTTCGAGGAGAACGGGCCCGACGACTTCAAGGGCATCGACATCATGCGCACCGTCCGCAGCTTCGATCCGTGCCTGCCGTGCGGCGTGCACATGTACCTCGGCGGCGGGCGCACGGTGCGGCAGAGCCACTCGCCGACCTTCGGCGCCCTGGCGTAGGCGGGAGACGCAGCCATGCCCTGGAGCCGTGACGAGGCCCGCGCCCGGGTCGCCCGCACCGAGGCGTTGCTGGCCGGGCTGGAGGAGCTGCCCGGCCCGGCCGCGCGCGAGGTGGCCGCCGACGCCCTGCACGCCGTCGTCGCCCTGTACGGCGAGTGCCTGACCCGCATCCTCGCCCAGGTGGACGAGGCGACGGCGGCGGAGCTGGCCGCCGACGAGCTGGTCGGCCACCTGCTGCTGGTGCACGACCTGCACCCCCGGCCGACCGCCGACCGGGTGCGGCGCGCCCTGGCCACCCTGCGCCCGGCCCAAGCCGCCGAGCTGACCTCCCTGGAGGGCACGGTGGCCCGCGTCCGGCTCGATGCCGCCGGCTGCGGCTGCTCGGCCGACCGGGCACGGCAGCAGGTGCGCGACGCGGTGACGTGGGCGGCGCCCGAGATCGAGCACGTGGAGCTGCAGGAGAGCGCCCCGGCGGCCGCGCAGGCGCTGATCCCGGTGGAGGCGCTCTTCCGGGCCGGTGCCGGCGGGGAGAAGGTGCCGTGAGCACCGCCGTACGCCTGCGTGCCCTGGCCCGGCGGCCACCGCCCGCGGCGCCGCCGCAACGCTGCGACCTGTGCGCCGGCCCGCTGCCCGCCGGCCACCGGCACCTGCTCGACGCCGCCGACGGCACGGCGCTGGCGTGCGCCTGCGGCGCATGCGCGCTGCTCTTCGGCCACCAGGCGGCCGGGCGCTACCGGCTGGTGCCCCGGCGCCGGATCCGCCTCGCCGGCCACCGGATCGACGACCTGCTGTGGGCGGCGCTCGGCGTACCGGTGCACCTGGCGTTCTTCGTCCCCGACGAGGGGGACGGGACGGCCACGGCGGGCTATCCCGGCCCGCTCGGGGCGCCGTGCGCCGCCGTGGACGCCGAGCTGTGGCAGGAGCTCGCCGCCGGCCTGCCCGAGCAGGCACGGCCGGCCGCCGGGGTGGAGGCGCTGCTGGTGGACCGGCAGGCGGACGAGCACTGGATCGTCCCGGTGGACGACTGCCGTCGCCTGGTGGCCGTGCTCCGCGCACACTGGAAGGGCCTGACCGGAGGACCCGCGGCCCGGGCCCGGATCACGGATTTCTTCAGGGAGCTGGCGACGGACGCGCCGGCCCAGGGAGAGCTGTAGGAGGCGAGATGGACCGCACGCAAGCGTCGGACGGCATGGCCGCCATCACCGTCGGCAAGCCCCACGTGCACCTCGACAAGCCCTCGCACGTCCCCGGCGTACGGCAGGGCAACCACACCGGACACTACAAACGCCAGCCCGGCCACCAGAAGGACCAGCGGTCCTCCTCCCGCCGGTCGACCGGCGTCAACCCGGGCCCGAAGAACCCGATCCTGCCCGGCATGCCCAACCTCTCCCCCGCATGAGCGCGCCCACCGCCCCCGGCGGGTGCGCGCCCGGGCCGGCGCGGCGCGAGGACATCGCCGAGCTGTCGTTCGCCGTCACCGGCTGCCGCGCGCTCGAGCACGCCGCCGTGCCCACGCTGTCCTTCCGGCTGTCCCTCACCCGTACCGGCGGCGGACCCGTGCGCTCGGTGGCGCTGACCACGGACGTACGCATCGCGCCGGCGCGCCGGCGCCCGGCGGACGGCGAACGGCTCGCCCTGGCCCGCCTGTTCGGCCGGCCCGAGCAGTGGGCCACCAGCATGCGGCCCCTGTCCTGGGCGCGGCTGACCACGTTCGTCCCGCCCTTCGATGCACGCACGGTCCTGGAGCTGCCGGTGCCCTGCACCCGCGAGTGCGAGCTGGCCGTGACCGCCTACTTCGAGGCGGTGCGGGACGGGGAGGTGCCGCTGGAGTTCCACTTCAGCGGCACGGTCTTCCACACCGGGGACGACGGGAGGCTGCGCACCTCGCAGATCTCCTGGAACGGCGAGGCGGTGCACCGGCTGCCCGCCCGGCAGTGGCACGAGCTCACCAGCCGCTACTTCGGGGGGCAGAGCTGGCTGCGCGTCTCCCGGGAGACCCACGACCTCCTCGCCGCCCACCGCGACCGCCGGGCGCTGGCCGGCTGGGACGAGACCGTCCGCGACCTCGTCGAGGGGAGTGCCGGATGACTGCGCAGGCTCCCGCCGCCCGAACGGTCGCCCGGGCCGTCGAGGAGATCACCCGCACCTGCCTGTACGAGGGCTACCTGCTGTGGCCCTACCGTCGTTCGGCGCTGAAGAACACCCGGCGCTGGACGTTCGGCGCCGTCTTCCCCACCGCGTGCGCGCCGGCCCTGGGCGAGCGGGACCGGATGCGCACGGAGGTGCTGCTGGAGGCGGCCGGGCCGGTGCGCGTACGGGGGCGGGTGCGGTTCCTGCACGCCGTCGACCGGCAGGTGCACCGGCGGCTGCCGGACGGCGGCCGGGAGCCGGTCGACGCCCTCACCGTCGCCGGCACCCGGCACCTGACGTGGCAGGAGGCCACCGAACGCGAGTGGCCGCTGCCGCCGTGGTCCCCGGGCGACGGCCCGCTGCGGGTGCCCGTCGAGGTGCCGGGCGGCCGCTGCGAGGAGGTGCTGGCAGGCGCGGACGGGCGGCCGGAAGGCGCCCTGGTCCGCAGCTGGCAGCCGCTGACCGCAGAGCTGGAGGTGGCGGCCGTGCCGCTGGGCGGCGGGGCCTGGCGGGTCGGCGTCACCCTGCACAACACCTCGCCGTGCCCGCCGGTGGAGCCGGGCCGGCGCACGGCCCGCGACGAGCTGGCCAAGCACGCCTTCCTCTCCACCCACGCCGTGCTGGAGTGCGCCGGAGAGGGCGCGTTCGTCTCGCTCGCCGCGCCGCCCGCGGGCCCCCTTACGCAGGCGGCGCGGGAGTGCCGCAACGAGGGCGTGTGGCCGGCCCTGGTGGCCGGCCCCGACGGGCCCGCGGACGGCGACCGGCACCGCTGCCGTACCGTGCTGGCCTCGCCCGTCACGCTGGAGGACTTCCCCTCGGTCGCGCCCGAGAGCCCGGGAGCGATGTTCGACGGGGGCGAGATCGACCAGTTGCTGGTCCTCAACGTGCTCGCCCTGACCCCCGAGGAACAGCAGGAGGCCCGGGCGAGCGATCCCAGGGCCCGGGAGATCCTCGACCGCTGCGCCGCGCTGTCCCCGCGCGAGCTGATGGCACTGCACGGCACCCTCCGCGGCGTCGCGCCCACCGCACCGGCCCCCTCGCGGGAGGCGGTGTGAACGCCCGGACGGTGGTCGTCGCCGGCGTACGGCTCGGCCGCGGCAGCACCGTACGGCTGCGGCCGCTGCGCCGCACCGACGTGCTCGACCTGGCACTGACCGGGCGCACCGCCGAGGTCGAGGCCGTGGAGGAGGACATGGAGGGCCGTGTCCACCTCGTGGTGAGCCTGCACGGGGACGCCGGCCGGGACTTCGCCACGGGCCTGGGGCACCGCTTCTTCTTCGCGCCGGAGGAGGTCGAGCCGTACGCCGCCACCGGTCCGGTGGGACCCGACGCCGCGGCGCGGCCGCCGGAGGACGGCCGGCGCGTGCTGGTCGCGGGGATCGGCAACCTCTTCCTGGCCGACGACGGCTTCGGTCCCGAGGTGATCACCGCCCTGCTGGGCCGGTCGCTGCCGCAGGGCGTGCACGCCGCCGACTTCGGCATCCGCGGCATGGACCTGGCCTACCGGCTGCTGGAGGGCTACGACGCGGCCGTGCTCGTGGACGCGGCCCCGCGCGGCGGCAGCCCCGGCACCCTCTACCTCCTCGACGTCGGCCCGGACGACGTCGGCGCCCTGACGGACGCGCCCGGGGCGCACGGCATGGACCCGGTCAAGGTGCTCGCCCTGGCCCGCGAACTGGCCCGCCAGGAGGGCCTGGCGCTGCCGCGCGTCGTCATGCTCGGCTGCGAGCCGCTGCTGCGGATGCGCGGCGACGAGGCGGACGTGGAGGTCGGGCTCAGCCCACCGGTACGGGCCGCGGTCGGCGAGGCCGCGGCGTGGCTGCCGTCGCTGACGGAGGAGCTGCTGCGCGACCCGCGCGGCGCGCTGACTGCGGACGCGGCGAGGAGGTGACTCGACATGCGGAACGGCATTTTCATCCCGGCGGTCGTGGTGCGCATCGCGGTGGGCGCGCTCGCCGCGGCCGCGCTCGCGGCCATCGCCTTCAGCACGCCCGACGCGGTGCGCTACATCAAGATGGAGAGCATGTGAGGACGGACCCGCGACCATGAGCCATCCGACGATCGAGGACGTGTTCCTCACGCACCTGCAGGACGCCCACGCCCTGGAGAAGCTCGTGGACACCGCGCTGGGCGCGCTGATCTCCACCGCCGGGGCCCCCGAGCTGCGCGATCTGCTGCAGCATCACCGCGAACTGACGCGCGCCCACCTGGCCGCCCTGGAGGACCGGCTCGCCGCCCACGAACAGCATCCCTCGGCGCCCAAGGACTCGGGCCTGGCCGCCGCGGCCCTCGCCGAGGGGCTGCTGGCCCGGGTGCGGGCCGACCACGCCGGCAAGCACGCCCGCGACGCGTACACCCTCGTCCACGCCGCCGTCGCCGGCTACGAGCTGCTGCGGCACCTGGCGCAGCGCGCCGGGGACACGGCGACCGCCGAGGTCGCCGCGCGGCACCTGGCCGACGAACGGGCGACGGCCGCGGCCGTCGACGACAAATGGGATCTGCTGCTGGACGTCTCCCTGCGGCACGCCGGGGTGCTCTCCGCCCCGCCGCCCGGCACGACGCGCTCCCTGCGCGGCATCGCCGGCGGGGACCGGCAGCGGTAGGCGCGGGGAGGCGGCATGGCGCATGGACGATCCCGCCCGCGGCGGTCCGGGCAGGCCCACCCGCCCGAGGACGAGGCGACCCTCGCCGCGGCCGCCGAACGGCTCTCGCGCGACGTCCTGGAGCTGGTGCGGCGCGAGCTGGAGCGGGCGCGCCCGGAAGCCGTGGCGTCGCTGCGCCGGGCCGGGATGGGCACGCTCGCCCTGACGGCCGCGACGGTGTGCGGCGCGCTCGCCGTGCTCTCGGCGCACGAGGCGGCCCTGGCCGCCCTGGAGCGGTCGATGCCGCGACGGTGCGCCACCACGGTGCTGGGCGCCGGGTACGCGGTGTGCGGTGCCGGCCTGGCGTGGTGGGGTCGCCGGCAGCTGCACGAGGTCCGCACGGCCTCCCAGCAGGCCCTGGACCAGGTGCGCGAGGGGCCGCCGTTCCGGGAGTGAGGCGGGACGGCGCCGTTTCACGCCACGTGCTTTGTCACACCGCGTGCTTTTCAGGCCGCATGCTTCTCAGGCTGCCTGCTTTTCAGGCCGCTTGCTTTTCAGGCCGCTTGCTCGCCCGCCGCGGCGCGCTGCCGTCGCTGCCGGGCGCGGCGCAGGGCCCGCCGGTCGTCTTCGCTGGTGCCGCCCCACACGCCGTACTCCTGCCCGGTCTCCATCGCCCACCGCAGGCACTGCTCCTGCACGGGGCAGGTGCGGCAGACCGACTTGGCGTCCTCCGCCTGGGCGAGGGCGGGGCCGCTCCTGCCGATGGGGAAGAACAGATCCGGGTCCTCGTGCCGGCACTTGGCGTATTGCCGCCAGTTCATTGCGCGTGCTTCCTCCCTGTCGCCGGTGGCTTTCGTGACCGCCGTTGCGGCGTTCCTGGTAGCGGCTAACCGGGGACGGCGCGGTTATGCGCGGCACGTGGCCTGTTCCCGGCGCCGCCCCGGCCTTCGGACGTCAGCGGGCCGGACGCATGGTCGGCCGGCCGCCGGGGTGACGGTGGCGCCAGGTCCAGAAGACCGCGCAGGCCACGGCCGCCCACACCATGAGCACGGCGAAGGGGAAGAAGTGCTGGTGCCGGTGGAAGTAGACCGCCGTGTGCTGGGCGTTGACGGAGGCGCCGGGCGGCAGCCAGCGGCCGATCGCGCCCAGGAGGGAGGGCAGCAGCGGCCAGGAGACGGCGCCGCCGGAGGAGGGGTTGCCCAGCAGCACCATCAGGCCCCAGGTGGGCAGCATGGCCCAGCGCCCCATCAGGGCGTTGAACATGGAGAAGACCATGCCGGAGGTGAACATCGTCAGCGCCAGGATCAGCCAGGACTCCACGAAGGGCAGATGCAGGGCGCCCAGGCCCCAGTCCACGATGGCGGCGATGGCGAACCCGCCGAGCAGGGCGTAGGCGGCCGTGAAGGCGATGCGTTCGCCCGGGTTGAGGGCGGCGGCGTTGACGCTGAGCTGGATGGCGCCGACGAAGCCGACGACGACGGCGGCGAGGGTGATGTAGAACAGCGCCAGGCCGCGCGGGTCGCCCTTCTGCAGGGGGTTGATGTCCTTGACCGTGACGGGGGTGCCGATCGCCCGGCCGACCTGCGGGGCGGTCTGGGCGAGCAGTTGGGCGACGGTGGCGCCGGAGGCCCCGGAGACGTCCAGTTCGGCGGAGTCGGGGCGCTCGCGCAGGATCGCGTAGACCTTCTGCTCGTCGACCGCCCGCCGGGCGTCGGCGTAGGTTCCGTAGTGCCGGAGCCTGAGTTCGGCTCCGAGCGCCTTCTCCATGCCCTGGACGAAGGCGGCGCGGGTGACCTCGGGCGGGGGCACCCCGGTGACGGCGGTGGGGATGTTGTGGGGCGTGGGGTTGGCCATGGCGTACGTGTACGAGCCGGCGAACAGGCCCGCGCCCGCGGCCGTGATGAGGCAGACCACGACCGCGGGGAAGAACGGCGAATGCCGAAAGGCCCTCCACCCTCGCCGCTCCGTCGCGGGGTCGTCCTTGCCACCCATGCCGTCACGATAAACGGAGGATCATCATCCGGCGCGGCCGGTGCCGCCGGCCGGAGGGCAGGTGGTCAGGGGCCGCACCCCGCGCCGATGACCGGTAGCCGGTGCTACCTTCGAACACATGGCGTTGTCCGTTCACGAACGAGAGCAATTCCTGGCCGAGCCCCACATCGGTGCGCTGGCGGTGACCGGGCAGTCCGGTCGAGGGCCGCTGACCGTCCCGATCTGGTACCACTACACGCCCGGCGGCGAGCTGTGGATCCACACGGGCCCGCACTCGCGGAAGGCGCAGGCCATCGAGGCGGCGGGCAGATTCAGCCTGATGGCGCAGCGGACGGACCCCACCGTGCGCTACGTGTCCGTGGAGGGACCGGTCACCCGGATCGCCCCCGGCAACCGGGACCTGTCCTGGCAGATGGCCGCACGCTACCTGCCGCCGGAACGGGTCGCGGCCTTCGTGGAGTACGAACAGACGCATCTGGGCGAACACGTGGCCATTTACATGCGCCCGGAGCACTGGCTCTCGGCGGACATGGGAGCGTTCTAGGGCCGTGTCCGGCGACTTTGCCCTGTGGCACCACGGCGCCCCGTAGGGGCACTGCACAATCCGCCGGACACGCCTTGGTTCCGGCTGTTACAGTGCGGGAGACGTTCTCGATTAACGAGGAGCCGCAGACATGGTGAGTGACGACGACATCTCCGGGTGATACCCGAGCTGTTCGGCTGTCGGCCGCGCCCCGAAGCGCCGCCGTGGCCTCTTCGTCGTCTCCTTTTCCCTTGTCCGCCTGTGGCACCCGTGTGCGTGCCCGCGCTTCGTTCGAGGTCGTTCCATGTCCGACGTTTCCGTCGTCTGCTCCCACCTGTCCTTCTCCTGGCCCGACGCGACCCCCGTCTTCCAGGACCTGTCCTTCGCGATGGGTTCCGGCCGAACCGGGCTGGTCGCCCCCAACGGCTCGGGCAAGAGCACACTGTTGAAGCTCATCGCCGGCGAACTCACGCCCGACGCCGGATCGGTGTCCGTGCCCGGCACGGTGGGCTATCTCCCCCAGACCCTCCCCCTCCGGCGCGACATGACCGTCGCGCAGGTGCTCGGCGTGGCCGAGGTGATCCGCGCCCTGGATGCCGTCGAGTCGGGCGACGTCGACGAGAAGCACTTCGCGACGATCGGCGACGACTGGGACATCGAGGAACGCACCCGCGCCCAACTGCAGCGCCTGGGCCTGGCCGACCTGTCCTTCGACCGGAGCCTGGCCACGCTCAGCGGCGGCCAGGTCGTCTCGCTCGGGCTCGCGGCCCAGCTGCTGAGGCGACCGCACGTGCTGCTGCTCGACGAGCCCACGAACAACCTCGACCTGAAGGCCCGTCATCAGCTCTACGACGTGCTGACGGACTTCTCCGGAACCCTGCTCGTCGTCAGCCACGACCGGGCCCTGCTCGACCGCATGGAACGCATCGCCGAGCTGGACGGCGGTGAACTGCGCCTCTACGGAGGCAACTTCACCGCGTACGAGGAGGCCGTGCGAGCCGAGCAGGAGGCCGCCGAGAAGAACGTCCGCAACGCCGAGCAGGAGCTCAAGCGCGAGAAGCGGGAGATGCAACAGGCCCGCGAACGCGCCGAGCGCCGTGCGAGCAACGCCGCCCGCAACCTCAAGAACGCCGGCCTGCCCCGCATCTTCGCCGGCACCATGAAGCGGGGGGCCCAGGAGTCCGCGGGCCGGGCGGGTCAGATGCACGCGACGCGGATCACCGAGGCCCGGGCGCGCCTGGAGGAGGCCGAGCGCTCGCTGCGCGAGGAGCAGCGGCTCACCCTCGACCTGCCCGACACCGAGGTGCCCGCCGGGCGCACCCTCTTCCTCGGCGAGGGGATGCAGGTCCGCCGCGACGGCCGGGCCGTCTTCGCCAGGAACGGCCTGGAGCTGAACATCCGCGGCCCGGAGCGGATCGCGCTCACCGGCCCCAACGGCGCCGGCAAGACCACGCTGCTGCGTCTGATCAGCGGCGATCTCGAGCCCGACAGCGGAAGCATCAAGCGGGCCCAGGGCCGGATCGCCCACCTCTCCCAGCGGCTCGACCTGCTGGATCCGCAGGCCACCGTCGCCGACAACTTCGCCGCGTCCGCCCCGGACCGGCCGGAGGCGGAACGGATGAACCTCCTGGCCCGCTTCCTCTTCCGCGGCGCCCGGGCGCACCTGCCGGTCGGCGTCCTCTCCGGCGGTGAACGCCTGCGCGCCACGCTGGCCTGCGTCCTGTGCGCCGAACCGGCCCCCCACCTGCTGCTCCTGGACGAGCCGACGAACAACCTCGACCTGGTCGGCGTGGCCCGGCTGGCCGGCGCCCTGAACTCCTACCGCGGGGCCTTCGTCGTGGTCAGCCACGACGAGCGGTTCCTGCAGGAGATCGGGGTGAACCGGTGGCTCGACCTGTCCGCGGGCGCGCTGACGGAAACCGGGGATCCGGCGGTGGCCGGGAACTGATCCGCCGTACGGCACGACTCCCTTGACGTCGCATTCCACATGAGGGGGTTGTGCCATGAGAACCAGCCGTCGCGCCCTGCTGGGCACCGCCGCATCCGGTGCACTGGCCCTCGGCTTCGGGGCCGGTGCGCCGGCACGCGCCGAGGGGAGGAGTGTGCGGGTCGCCGTCCTGCTCTACGACGGCTTCACCGCGCTGGACGCGGTCGGGCCGTACGAGACCCTGTGCCGCCTGCCCGGCGTCCGTGTCGTCACCGTGGCACGGCGCGCCGGCGCCGTGCGCACCGACACCGGGCAACTCGCGCTCACCGCCGAGCGGTCCCTGGCCGACGTCCACGCCGCGGACGTCCTCGTCGTCCCCGGCGGGGGCAACCACGGCATGGTCGCGGCCTTGGACGACACCGTCCTTCTGGAGTGGATACGCCGCATCCACCGGAACACGACCTGGACCACGTCCGTGTGCACCGGCTCCCTGCTCCTCGCCTCGGCCGGCCTCCTCAAGGGCCTGCCGGCCACGACGTACTGGGCCGCACGGCCGTACCTGCAGAAGCTGGGGGCCGTCCCGGCCCCGGGCCGCTTCGTGGAGACCGGGAGGATCATCACCGCCGCGGGCGTCTCCGCCGGCCTCGACATGGGCCTGCACCTGGCCGCCCGCCTCTGCGACGAGGCGACCGCCAAGGCGATGCAGCTCGCCATCGAGTACGACCCGCAGCCGCCGTTCGACTGCGGGAGCCCGCAGAAGGCGGACGAGGCGACACGACAGCTGGCGCTGAAGCTGGTCGAGGGCGGGGCGGCCCGAGCCGCCGGCCCGATGCTCTGATCACAGCAGGGTGCCCAGGGGGCCGAGGTCGAGGTTGAGGTCCTCCGGGGTGAGGTCGTAGCGGCCGGCGAGCTCCTCCATGCGCTCGGCCAGCAGCATCAACGTCGTGCCGATGCGTTCCTCCTGCTCCTCGGTGAGGTCGCCGGCCTCGACCCGGCGCAGTGCCTGGCGTTCCATCAGTTGGCGCAGGAGTTCGATGACGGTGAGCACCAGCCGGACCAGGTCGCGTTCGACGGTGTCCCGGTCCAGCTCCACACGGCGGGTCACGGTGCGTGTGCCTCCTCCCAGGGTGCGGGGACGCGCTCGCCGACGGAGCTGATCAGCGCGTGCAGGTCGATGCGGACGAGGTCGACGTCGGCGATCCGCAGGGTGAGGTCGCCGGCCAGCACCACGCCGCCGGCGAGCAGCCGGTCGAGCAGGTCCACCAGCGCGATCCGCCGTCCGGCGAGCTCGTCGCCGGGTGTCACGACGGTTCCCGTGCGGTGTCCTGCGTCGTCACCGCATCGCCGGTCCCGGCGAAGGAGTACGGCGCCCAGGGCCCGGTCAGCTCCACCTCCGCGCCGTCCGCCGGGGCGGAGCCGGTCAGGCGGGCGACGGCTGCGGTGAAGCGGTCGCCGGCGGTGCGGGGCACGAGGTAGGCGGCGTTGAGCAGGTTGCGCCCGGGGCGGCCGGAGAGGCCGGTGTGCTGCGGCGGGTACAGGCGGGTCTCCTCGGCGAGGGCGGTGAGTGCGGTGTGGATGGCGTGCGCGGTCTCCTCGGCGCGCCGGGCGTCCTCCTCGTGCGCCCGGCGCGCCGAGATGCGGCGGCGCAGGTAGTCGCGGCCGCTGGTGGGGGCGCGCGGGGCGGACGGGGCGGCCTCGGGCGCCCTGGCGTGGACCTTGACACCCCACTCGACGCGGCCGTCGAGGCGCCTGAGGGTGGCGGCCAGGTGGGTGCTGCGCTCCTGGAGCATCGCGCGTACCGAGGCCTCGTCGCGGTAGACCGTCGCCAGGCGCAGTGGCAGGACGCAGGTGCCGGTGGCGCCGGCCGCGTCGACGACCCGCTGGTGGGCGCGGGCGGTGCTCTCCAGCCAGGAGAGTTCCTCCAGGTGGGCGCGCAGGGCCCGCTCGCCGAAGTCCGCGGCGTCCACGGCCCCGACGAGGGCGGTGAGGCCCTGGTGGCGTACGGTGCGTACGGGCTCGCCGGCGACGCCGGTGACCGTGCGCAGGGCGACGGCGCCGAGGGCGGGGGTGTCGCGGGCGACGGCGTAGGCGTACAGCAGCCGCCCGGTGTCGGGGTGGTTCACCGGTGTTCCTCCCTGTGCTGCTCGAGTTCGGCGACGCGGGCCCGCAGCCGCTCGTTCTCGGCGCCCAGTTCCCGGCGGCGGGCGCCGGAGGAGAGGGCCGGGTCGCTCTCCCACCAGTCGATGCCCATCTCCTTGGCCTTGTCGACGGAGGCGACGACGAGGCGGAGCTTGATGGTGAGCAGTTCGATGTCGAGGAGGTTCACGCGGATGTCGCCCGCGATGACCACGCCCTTGTCGAGCACCCGCTCCAGGATGTCGGCCAGGTTGGCGCCGGCGGCGGTGGTGGCCGGCGGCCCGGGTCGGTCGGGGGTCATGCGGTCAGCTCCTCCCCCCGGTGTGCAGGCGGACCTCTTCCAGCCGTTCGAGCAGCGCGTCCTCGCGCCGGTCGAATTCCTCCTCGTCGATCTCCCCGCGCATCAGTTGTTCCTCCAGTGCCTTCAGTTCGGCCTGGACGACCGCCGGGTCGTAGTAGAGGCGCTCGGCCTCGTCGACGACCCGGCGCAGCACCCAGCCGACGAAGCCGATCATTCGACGAAGCTGTAGACCGGCAGCGGTCCGTGGATCGTCAGGTCGATGTGGGGGTGGGCGCGGCGCAGCCGCTCCACCTCCTCCAGCAGTGCTCCGGCGCCGGACTCGGGCACCAGGTAGGAGACGTTGAGGAACCATCCGCCGCTGTCGGGGCCGGGTCGTTCGTCCTCCGCCCGTGGGGCGAGGGCCTCGCGCAGCAGCCGGGCGTCGCGCATCTCGCGCTCGCGCACGGCTGCGGCCACCTTCTCGCCGAACTGCAGCCGCTGCTCGTAGGAGCCGCCGCCGTCGGCGCGGTTGGCCTCGGCCAGGGTGCGCAGGCCGGCGTCCTCGGCGAGGACGAGGTGCAGGACGGCGTCCTCGTGGTGGACCGCCTTGAGGTTGTACTCGACGCGGCCGGCGAGGCGGTCGAGGCGGTCGCGGTAGCGGTCGCTGTGCTCGTCGAGGACCTCGCGCACCTTCTCGTCGTCGTCGGAGACGCTGCCGAAGCGCATGGGCAGCACGGTGGTGTGCAGGCCGACCTCGGCCAGGACGCGCTGGTGGGCGAGCAGGTCGCGCCGCTTGGGCCGCAGTTCGTTGGGGCAGTCGCTGACGACCGCGGCCAGGTCGGCGGCCGTCACCAGGCGCACCGGCAGCGCGGGGTCGCCGATGCCGGTGAGGCCGGCCGGCAGGCCCGCGTCGGCGGCGCGTGCGATGCCGTAGACGTAGGTGCTCACTCGCTCTCCTCCTTCTTGCGGGAGGTGCTGCGGCGGGAGCCCTGGGAGTCGCCGCGCACCTGCTGCACCGCGTCCGCGATGCTCTGCGCGGCCCCGGAGATGGCGCCCTTGGTCTTGCCCCGGGCACCGCCTTCGGTGACGCCCTCGGTGACATTGCCGACGAGGTCGGGCAGGCCGGCGCTGCGGTGCGGGCCGGCTTCCAGGTCGAGGCGGTTGCAGGCCTCGGCGAAGCGCAGGTAGGTGTCGACGCTCGCGACGACGACACGCACGTCGATCTTCAGGATCTCGATGCCGACCAGGGAGACGCGCACGAAGGCGTCGATCACCAGGCCGCGGTCGAGCACCAGCTCCAGGACGTCGTACAGACCGCTGGTACCGCCTGCACCCCCGCCGCCCTGTGGTGCGGGGACAACGCTCATCGAAAGACTTCCTCTCGTCCTTCCATGGGACTTCCTGTGGGGACTTGCCGTGGGACGTGCCCCTGGGCTTTCCCGGCCGGGAATTCCCTCCGGTACCTCCTGGACGCGTTTTCCTCGCTCCCGCCCTTCCCCGGGACTAACGGGAATCGGTCCTTCCCCGTTCGTAGCGGCGCAGCCGGCGGTAGCCGGTGAGCATGCCGTCGGAATCGAGGGTGACTTCGTAGAGCGCCATCACGCTCATCGTGTCGGGAATGCGGGAGAGCTCGACCACTTCGGCCTCCAGCACCCACCCTCCGTCCTGCGTCCGCTCGAACCGGGCCAGGCCCTCGGGGCGCAGTCCGGTGAGTTCGGCGAACTGTTCGCGGGCGGCGCGGAGCAGGTGTACGGCCGACGGGGCGGAGCGTTCGGTTCCGCGTTCGTCGGGTGTACCGGATGTCTTCTCGGAGTCGGTCATGGGCCCCTCTCGGTTTCGGTCGACGGGCCTGCTGCTGCGGATACCGTGGTGTGGGCCGCTCAAACACGGGAAGGAGAAAAACATCCGTGCGCCCGTTCGTGGAGCGGGCCGTGGAGTAACCGGGGTAATTCCGGGAACACGAACCGTCGGAGGTTGATAACTATGGTTCCTCTGCTCCTTGTTCTGCTCCTCGCCCTGATCCTCTTCGGCGCGGGATTCGCCATCAAGGTCCTGTGGTGGTTCGCCGTCGCGGTCCTGGTGATCTGGCTCCTCGGCTTCGTCATGCGCTCCGCGGGGACGGGAGGTGGCCGGGGTCGCTGGTACCGATGGTGAGGGTGTGAATCGCTTTCCCGCGTGGACGTCGCACACCCAACGCGCAGGGGCCGCCGGGAATCCACCCGGCGGCCCCTGGTCGTTCACCGTCCTGCGGCGCACGTCGTCCACCGACGCGCGTCCGAAAGAAGTGCGGAAGAAATGCGCCGGGGACGGATGATCCGGCGTGCTGCGGGCAGGAGCTGCTCTGTGGGACTGCAGACGCAAAGGAGGCTGTGACATGACCGGCACCAGCGCGACGCGGTCGGTGACGACCCGGCGGACGGATGCCGCCGCGCCGGAGCCCGCGGCGGATCCGCTGCCGCGGGTGGACGACGCGGGCAGCGTGGATCCGCGCGACGCCCGGGCTTTGACGAAGGTTTTCCTCGACCGCCTGGCCGTGCTGGAGGAGGGCACGCACGACTACCAGTACGTGCGCAACACCCTGATAGAGATGAACCTCTCGCTCGTGCGCTTCGTCGCCGGGCGGTTCCGCGGCCGCGCCGAGCAGATGGAGGACATCGTCCAGGTCGGCACGATCGGTCTGATCAAGGCGATCGACCGCTTCGACCTGACGCGCGAGGTCGAGTTCACCACGTTCGCCATTCCTTATGTCACCGGTGAGATCAAGCGCTTCTTCCGTGACACCGGTTGGGCCGTGCATGTGCCGCGGCGGCTGCAGGAGTTGCGGGTGGAGCTTGCCAAGGCCACCGACGAGCTCTCCAGCCGGCTCGGCCGCTCCCCCAGCGTCCGGGAGCTGGCCGAGGTGATGAACCTGTCGGAGGAGGAGGTCATCGAGGCCAGGATCGCCAGCAACGGCTACCGGGCCAACTCCCTCGACGTGCCCGCCGACGAGGCGCCGCAGCGCGGCCACGGCAGTGCCCGGCCGTGGTCGGAGCGGATCGGCACCACCGACGAGAACCTGGAGAAGATCGAGAACCTGCACGTCCTGGAGCGCCTGCTGCCGTGCCTGGACGAGCGCGAGCGGCGGATCCTGGCGATGCGCTTCGGCCAGGAGATGACGCAGTCCCAGATCGGGGCACAGCTGGGCATCTCCCAGATGCACGTCTCGCGGCTGCTGAGCCGTACACTCGCGCGACTGCGCGAACACATGCTCACCGACAGCTGAGCACGGGCGCTGAGGTATCCCGGCGGCGGGCGCAGGAGGGGCCGCGCATCTGCGCGGGTCCGGGCAGGTCGGCGCGCGTAGGAGCGGTGGTACGGCGTCGCCCGCGGCCCGGCGGCCGTACTACGACGCCCTGCGCAGCGTGCCGCGCGGCGAGCGCGCCGTGGCGCGCTGCCGGCTGTCCGTGCGGGGCCTGCATGCCGGTACCGGCCGGTTCTTCGTGTTTGGTCCGGCTCGCCGGGGCAAGCCGCCTCCTGGTACGCGCCCGTGCCCCAAGCCGACGCCGGAAGGAGCCCCCCGTGGTCGTCGTCGCCCTTCTCCTGCCGCCCCTGCTGCTCGGGATGGTGCTCGCCCTGGGCCAGTACGAGGAACGTCTTCTGAAGAATGGTTCCGCCACCCGTGTGCAGGAGCCCGCCGCACCGGACGGGCAGCAGGCACCCGTGAGGAGGCTGCGGGCCCTGCCGGCACCGCCCGCCGAGGACGGGCCCCGGCACCGTTCCCGCGGCCGGCACGCCGCCTGAGGACGCCTCACCGCGGCGGCCCGCGCGGGCCCGTCCCGCCCGGGCCGCCGTGAGGCACGGCGGCGACCGTGGCAAGGATGCCGGGACGGGAACGCATCCGCCCCGGACGACCGCCACGAGAACACGGGAACACGGGAAGGGACCTCATGGACGAGCAGCACAGCAGTGCCACCGGGCGCGTGGCCGTGGTGACCGGCGCCGACTCCGGCATCGGCCGGGCCACGGCCGTCCGGCTGGCCCGCGCCGGCCTGGACGTCGGCATCACCTACCACCACGACCTCGGCGGTGCCCGGGGCACCGCCGCCGAGGTACGGGCCCTGGGGCGGCGCGCGGCGCTCGCGCGCATGGACCTCACCGACCTGCCCGCGGCCGCCGATGCCGTCGACGACCTGGCCGAGGAACTCGGGCGCCTCGACGTCCTGGTCAACAACGCCGGGACGGGCGTACGCGCCCCCTTCGTCGAGGTGCCGCTGGAGACGGTCCGCGAGGTGCTCGACGTGGACCTCGTCGGCCCGCTGCTGTGCGCGCAGCGGGCGGCACGGCGCATGATCCGCCAGGGCGGCGGCGGCCGGATCGTCAACGTCACCAGCGTCCACGAGCACCAGCCGCGGGTGGGAGCGGCCCCCTACTGCGCCGCCAAGGGCGGGCTCGGCCTGCTCACCCAGGTGATGGCCCTGGAACTGGCCGAGCACGGCATCACCGTCAACGCGGTCGCCCCCGGCGAGATCGCCACGCCCATGACCGGGCAGGAGGACGTCGACGTCCACGGCGTGCGCAGGCCGGGCGTGCCCCTGGGCCGGCCGGGGGACGCGCGGGAGGTGGCCGCCGTCATCGCCTTCCTCGCCGGGCCGGAGGCCGGTTACGTCACCGGGGCCTCGTGGAGCGTGGACGGCGGCATGCTGCGCATGGGGCCGCAGGCCGGCTCCCACCTGCCGGACGACTCCTGGCGGGTGCCGTGAGCCCGCCGCGGCGGCCCGGCGCGCGCAGCGCCGCCGCCGGCCGCCGGCCCCGGTGGACCGGCGTTCCGGCGGCGGACAGGAGTGCTCCGCGGTGCGTCGGGTCAGCTCATCCCTTCTTCGTCGCCTCCTTGGTGACCTCCGCCGGGGAGCCGTAGCTCTTCTTGGGCATGGCGCTCAGGGCGTCGACGGTCTTCTTGTCGGCACCGTGGCTCTTGGCGTGTTCCACGAGGGTCTCCTTGGAGGCGGGGTAGTCCACGCCGCCGAGGGACTTCTGGAGCTGGATGGGGTTCACTGTCATGGCCCCCGGGGTAACCGGCCCGGTGCCCGGCATGAGCGGATCGCCGGCGATTCACCCCGACGGCCCAGTGCCCGTGAGCCGGGCCGCGGCGAGCGCCCGGTGAGCGCAACGGGCCCACCGGGAGGACACTGGAAGGTGAAAGGTCCCCTTGCGGAGGTGATCATTGTGGTGCCACTGCTGTTGGTCCTGATCCTCGTCGTGATCCTCTTCGGCGCCGGATTCGCGATCAAGATCCTGTGGTGGATCGCCCTGGCCGTTCTCATCCTGTGGCTGCTGGGCTTCCTGATGCGCTCCGGCGGAGGCCGCTGGTACCGCTGGTAGAACCCGAGGCGGCCCGTGGGCCGCTGCGGAGGTGATGCGATGGCGCTGGGGCACCATGATCACTTGCAGGGCAGAGCCGCCCTGGTGACGGGCTCCTCGCGGGGCCTGGGTCTGCTGGTCGCCCGCGAGCTGGGCCGGCGTGGCTGCGCGGTGATGCTCTGCGCCCGTGACGAGGCCGGGCTGCGCCGCGCCGAGCGCATGCTGCGCGAGGACGGGGCCGAGGTCGCCTCGATCGCGGCCGACGTGAGCGAACCCTCCGCTGCCGAGCGCCTGGTGGCCCGTACCACCGAGGCGTTCGGCAGTGTGGACGTCCTGGTGAACAACGCCGGAGTGATCCAGGTCGGGCCGCTGCGGGCGATGCGGGAGGAGGACTTCCGCTCCGCGATGGAGACCATGTTCTTCGGACCGCTGCGGCTCACGCTGGCCGCGCTGGAGGGCATGCGGGAGCGCGGGGAGGGCCGCATCGTGAACGTGTCGTCCATCGGCGGCCGCATCGCCGCCCCGCACCTGCTGCCCTATGACGCGGCGAAGTTCGCGACCGCGGGCCTGTCCGAGGGCCTGCGGGCCGAGCTCGCCGGCGAGGGCATCAGCGTCACCACGGTGCTGCCGGGGCTGATGCGCACCGGCTCGCACACCGCGGCCCGCTTCAGCGGGCAGGCGGCGCGGGAGTACGGCTGGTTCGCCGCGGCGGCGGGGCTGCCGGGGCTGTCCATGGACGCCGAACGGGCCGCCCGCGCCATCGTGCGCGCCGCCGAGCGGCGCCGGCCGGAACTCGTCCTGACCGCCTGGGCGAAGGCCGCGGTGCGGACGCACGGCCTGGCACCGGCCACCACGACCCGGGCGCTGTCGCTCGCCTGCCGGCTGCTCCCGGACGCCGGCGCCCGGCCGGAACACCTCGTTCCGGGGTACGAGGCGGCGGCGGGCGTCTCCTCGTCCCTCCTGCACCGGCTCACCCTGCTCAACGACCGGGCGGCCGCCCGCTTCAACCAGCGGGCCCGCCGGAGGGCCGCCTGAGAGCCGGTCGCCACGAACACAGAACACGGGAAGGGGGCCCGCCCGCCATGCCCGGACGTGAGGAACTGCCCGACACCATCCGGCGCTCGGACGCGAAGGCCCGCCGCACCTGGATCAAGGCCCACGACTCGGCCGTCGAGCAGTACGGCGAGGGAGAACGCGCCCACCGCGTCGCCTTCGGGGCGCTCAAGCACACCCATGAGAAGGTCGGCGACCACTGGCAGCCCAAGGAACACGGCCGCAAGGGCCCCTCCGACGAGCGCTCGCGCCGCCCCCGCGGCACCTCCGGCGCCTCGGCCGAGGGCGTCGACACGCAAGCGAGCAAGGAACACCTGCGTCAAGTGGCCCGCGAACTGGGCATCGAGGGCCGCTCCACCATGGCCAGGGCCGAGCTCGTCGACGCGATCCGCAAGGCCAACGCCCGCGAGACCGCGGCCGCACGGCGCCGGGACCGCTAAGGCCACCGGCGGCCTGCTGCCGCAGCACGGCACTTCGCCCACGGGTGCGATGTGGCTTGTCGCGCAATTCCCCGCGCCCCTGACGGGGCGCTGCACGATCCCCGTCATGCGGCGCCACGACGCCCCCTAGGGGCGCGGGGAACTGCGCGCACGATCCGCCGGACCGGCCCCAGGTCACGCGCGTCGCAGGGGCTGAGTCACAGAGTCGTCTCCGGCCAGACGCTGCTGCCGCCGCCGCGCCACTCGACGAGCGCGGAGTTGTCGAGGTCGACGGTGTCCAGCCCGTAGCGGCGCATGAACTCCTGCAGGTCCCGCAGGGAGTGGGCCTTGCCCACCGAATCGCCGTGGATCTTCACCATGCGGGTGCCCTCCACGAGCGGGTGGACGACGACCGGGGGCTCTTGCTTGTCCATGGCGGCACACTAGTGCGGCACGCCCCGCGGATCACGCAGCCCGCTCGTGGCGGGGCACGCAGTGCGCCGGTGTGGCGCAGCGCCGGTCTCAGCTCGGCTTGCGCGGGCGGTGCTCGTCGAGGGGCTCGGCCTCCTCCGGGGTCAGCGCCTCGGGCTCGCGCCACTCCTCGGTCCGCGTGGGGCGGCCGTCGCGGGTCTGCGCCGTGCGCATCTCCCGCTTCAGCTCGTCGTCCTTCTTCGGCCCGTGCTTGTCGCTCTGGCGCTCCATGGCAGTGCCGCTCCTTTTCGGGTCCGGGTGTCCGGTGGGTCCGGTGGGTCCGGCGGGTTCGGTCAGGGTTCAGGGCTGGTCGGAGTGCTGCTCGGGCGGCACCGCGCCACCGCGGCCGCCTCCCTTGGCGCCCTTCTTGCTCCGGTGCACAGCGCTCTGCTGGGGGTTCTTGCCCATCGCGTCCTCCACGCGTATGTACGTGTCGTTGCGCTTGCTGTTGCGCCTGCTGTCGATGCGCCTTGCCGGTCGCCGCCGGCGAAAACCCGCCCCTTGCCACCAGCGTAGGCGCGGCCCGTGCCGGTGGCGCGGCGGGCGGGCGCGTCACCCGTGGGGGCCGTGCCCGCCGGCCTTCTCCAGCAGGCGGATGTCGGCCTCGACGGTCGCCGGCAGCCGCCGTCGGTGCGCCACGACCACCGGCAGCCGGGCCAGCGCCTCGTACAGGGCGCGCCGCACGGCACCGTCGTGGCGGGCCTCGGCGGCTGCCTGAACGGTGTGCCCGAGGACGCGCGGCAGCGGGCGGCGCAACCAGCAGGTCAGCAGCTCGTTGCGCCGCCAGCGCACGTCGCGGCCGGCGCGGTGCAGGGGCTCGGGGTGGTGGTGGGCGACGACATCGGGACGGTGGACAACGCCCCAGCCGCGGGCCGCCAGGTCGTAGGCCAGCAGGCTCTCCTCGCCCCCGAAGAACAGGACCGGGTGGAAGCCTCCCGCCTGCAGGTACGCCTCGCGGCGGACGACGGCGGCACAGCACAGGAAGCCCAGCACGCTGGTGCCGGGCAGGTCGGGGGCGCGGCCCAGCGGGGACGCCGCCAGGGCCGCGTTCATCGGGTCCGGCCGCTCGTCGTCGCCGATCAGGGCGGCCCCCGCGAGCAGGCCCAGCCGCGGATGATCGCGCATCAGAGCGGCGGCCCGGGTCAGGGAGCCGGGCGCCCACCAGGAGTCGTCGTCGCAGAACGCGACGTACGGCGCCCGGGCGTGACGCACGCCGTGCGTACGCGCGAGGGCGCCGCGGTTGCGGGGAAGGCGCAGCACCCGGATGTACGGGAAGCGCTCCCGGACCATGGCGGCGGTGCCGTCGGTGGACCCGTTGTCGACCACGAGGATCTCCGGCCGCTCCGGGAGGCCGGTCAGCCGCTCCAGGGTGCGGGCCAGGGAGGCCCTGCGGTCGCGGGTGGCGACGACGACGCCGACGCCGGGTGTCACGCGGTCACCGCTTCGAGCCCGGCCAGCGCGCCCAGGACCTCGTCGGGGGTGATGCGCAGCAGCCGCGCGTCGGGGCGCGAGGCGTGCGGATCGCCCGGGGGGCCGGGGTGCCACAGGGCGCGATGCCGCGGCAGCGGCGGGGGTCCCCACAGGGTGGGTGCCACCGGGCCGAAGAGGGTGACGCTGGGGGTGGCGTGGGCGACGGCGAGGTGGGCTATGCCGGTGTCGCCGCTGACGACGGCCCGGGCGCCGGCGATCAGGGCGGACAGGACGGGGAAGGGAAGCCCGCCGCCCAGGACTTCGGCGCCGGGCACGGCCACCCGGGCGACCAGGTCGTCCTCGCCGGGCCCGCCGGTGACCACCACGCGCCGGCCCCGGGCCAGCAGGCCGCGGGCCACTTGCGCGTACCGCTCGGCGGGCCAGCACCGGGCGGCGGAACCCGCGCCGGGATGCAGGACGACGGCGTCGGGCGCGGGCGGGGGCCCCGGGGGCGGGTCGAGGGCCAGGTCGGCCGGGTCGGCGGGGATGCCGTAGAAGCGCAGCAGCCGGCACCAGCGCTCGCGCTCGTGCTCGCCCGGTGACCAGCGGGGGCCGTCGATGCCGGGCACCCCGGCACGGGCGAAGCCCAGCAGACGGCCCGGGGCGAGGGCGGCCAGCACGCGGTGGCTGGGCGGCCCGTTGCCATGCAGGTCGACCGCGACGGCGGGGGGCGGCGCGTCCCACGGGATGCTGCGCGGTACGGCCCGCCCGGGCGCCGCGGCCGGCAGCAGGGTGTCCACGGCACCGCACGCGGCGGCCGCCGCGGCGAGGCCGGGCGGGGCGGCGAGCACGATCTCGTGGCCGGGGTGCGCCCGGCGCAGGGCCCGCAGCGCGGGCACCCCGGCGAGCAGGTCGCCCAGCCCGAGCGCGCGGAGTACCAGCAGCCGGGGCCGCTCCGGCCCGGCGCGCAGCACCACCGCCGTAGGGTGACAGGACGTCACGAGGGCCCCCGCCGCGCCGGATTACCGCCCTCGTCCCCCCGTCCCCGCCGCCCCGGCGCCGCGGGCCGCCCGGGCCCGGGCCGCCGCCCTCCGGGCGCAGCCTCCTCCGACCGCCCCCCGGGCCGGTCCTTGACGGCCAGGGGGGCGGCCGGCCGCGCCTGTCCCGCGGCCCCACCGGCAGGGCCTGTCCGGCGGATCATGCAGCGCCCCGCAGGGGCGCGGGGAACTGCGCGATCGGCCACCGACGGCCCGCAGACGGGATGCCGTGTCGCGCCCCCGCGGCGGCAGCCGCTCGGCGGCCCGCTTCAAACGGGCCGCAACGGGGCCGGCGCACCGCCCTCCGCAGGGGCGGCGCGCCGCAGAGGGGCGGCGGCAAAGTGGCCAGGGGTGTGGGCCGCATGGGTGCTCCCTTCCGCGGGGGCGGCGGGGCCGCGGAGGGCCCGGTTCAGCAGCAGGCTGGCATACAACCGGGCCGGGCACATCTCGGGGCGTCAGGGGGCGCGGCGCAGGGGGCCCCAGGGGCCGCGTTGGCGGCGGACCTCGTGTTCCGCCTCGTCGATCACGCGGGGGTCGATCCAGGCCATGGGGCGCACATCGCGGACGAGGGGTTCGTTGTCGGGTCCGCGGCCGGCCTCGCGGCCGGTCAGGACCCAGGGGCGTACCCCGGGTGCCTTGTCGTGGCGCAGGTGGCTGTAGTCGTGCAGGCGTCTGGCCACCCACAGGCGGACGGGGCGGCCGGACCACCAGGGTTCGACGCCGAGGGGGTTGGCCGACAGCCCGGGCAGGCTGGTGCCGGTGAGGTCGTCGGTGCTGGAGGCGCCCGCGTCGTGGGCGAGGTCCGGCTCGGGCCCGCGGGACCACCGCACGTACAGGGGCTCGCCGGTGCGTTCGACGAGGGTGGCCACCGCGTCGAGGGTGGTGAGCACGGGGAGGCCGGCTGCGCCGCCGCGGGGCGGCGCCGGGTCACTTGCCGTCGCCCATGGCCTTCCGCACGGCGTCGCGGGTGCGGTCGGCGATGGCGGCGAAGGGTCCGAGGAGGATGTTCTTCGTCGCGCTCTCGACGCCGGGGTGGGGGCGGGTGGGGGCCACGGCCTCCGCGGCGCGTACGGCCCTGGCCATGGTGGCGAGCCGGCGGGGGTCGTTGGCCTCGCGCAGCCGGTCGAACTCCAGTCGTTCCTCGGCGTCGGCGTGGGCCTCGATGTCGTCGCGCAGCGCGTTGAGGGTGGGGATGAAGTCGGGGCCCTCGGGGTCCATGTCCTCGAGTTCGGAGAGGACCTGCTTGGCTTCGCGTTCCTCGCGCAGCCGGTCGTCGACGACTTTGTCGCCGCTGGGGAAGGCGCGCCGGGCCGCCGGGTGGACGATCTCCTCCTCGGCCGTCTCGTGGACGGCCAGCAGCCGCACCAGGCGGTTGAGGGCGTCCTTGCGCGAGGTACCGCCGCTGGCCTCGACCTCCCGGAAGAGTTCGCGGATCTGCTGGTGCTGCTGCTTGAGCAGCGTCACCACGTCGTCCTCCGCGCCTGCGGCGCCCTCGTGGGCCCTTTGTGCCATGACCACTCCCTGTCGGATCGGACGGCGGATACGCCGATACCGGGTACCCGCTGTGGTCCGGTCGCAGCAGCAGCGGGGGCGGCTTTTCATTCGCCTGGCGGAGTGGGATACGGCGTCCGGCGGCGGGCGTGGCGCGGTCGGGGCTCCGTCGCCGCCTTCAGGCGGCGAGGGGGCCTGCGGCGGGGTCGAGGTGCTGCAGGAGTGCGGGGCGGTGCAGGTCGGCCAGGGGTGCGACGAGGTCGGGGTGGCGCAGCAGGGCGGCCGCGCGCCGGTCGCCGTCGTCGGGGTCGGTCAGGCGGCGGAAGTCGACGGGCAGGCCGCCCGCGTGGTCGGTGCCGGCGGCCGCGGCGGCCGCGGTGCGGGCCAGGGCGGGGTCGGTGAGCAGGCATGCCGCCCAGCTCGCGACGACCTCGTCGACCCAGGTCCGCCACGCGTGGTCACCGTTCGTGTCCAGGTCGGCGCAGTCCGCGCCGCTGATCCAGTCGAGGCGGGCGGAGCCGCCGGGTCCGGCGACGACGACCAGGGCGGCGTCGAGCTCGGTGGGGTAGCGCAGCCAGGCGGCGGCGGTGACGGCCTGGCGGGCCTGGGTGTGCGCGAGGGCGGCGCTCAGGGCCCCGCCGGTGGGCGCGTAGGCGCGGGTGAGCCACTGGGTGGTGGCGGCGATGAGCGGGGTGAGGTCTGCGGACACGAGGAACCAGAAACCATTCGGCTCGGGTGCGGGAGAACCCGTAACGGTACCGGCCGGCGCGCCGGGCTCCCATGACGCGCGTCACGGCCGCCATTAGTGGAGCAGCTGCTCTATTATTGGGCCGATGCGCACGGTCGATCCCGAACAGCACGCCCGCAAGCGGGCGGCGATCCTGTACGCCGCCGCGGTGGAGTTCGCCACCCACGGGGTGGACGGCACCTCCACCGCCCGGATCTGCCGCCGGGCCGGCATCGGCTCGGGCACGCTCTTCCACTACTTCGCCACCAAGCGCGCGATCTTCCACGCGCTCTTCGGCGACGACTTCGAGAAGAACGCCGTCGCCTGCCGGCAGGCCCTGGACCTGGAGGATCCGGCCGCGGGGCTGGAGGCACTGCTGGATCATCTGCTGGCCGATCTCGGCGACCCGCTGGTGCCGGGCCTGGCGGCGGCGGTGTTGTTCGAGGTGAACCGGGACGAGGAGTTCGCCCGGCTGGTCGCCGGGGACGAGGCCCGTACGCGCGCCGCGCTCACCACGCTCGTGCAGCGGCTGGCCGAGGCGGGCCGGGTGCCGGTCTTCGCCCCCGCGCGGGTGGCCGGGTGGATCCACACGCTCGTCGACTCCGGCTATCTCGGCGCCGGTGAGCCCGGCTTCGATCCGGTGGCGCACACGGCCGAGCTGCGCCGGATCGTCGCCTGGCTGACGGGCTGCGCACCGTCCTAGAGCAGCAGCGCACATCACGACGCGACCAACGGCACGAGCAACGGCACGACCACGACGAGACCACGACGACGAAAGGCGATGTACCGCCATGGCTTCGCACAACCCACCGGCCGACGGCCGCAGTCCGCTCGGCCCCACGCCCGGGGACCGCGTCTTCCTCTGGGGTGCCTTCCCGCTCCTGGGGGCCGCGGTCGTGTGGCTGCTCAAGGCGTCGGCCGGCTGGGTGGCGTCGCTGCCCTGGGCTCCGATGCAGGGCCCGTTCAAGCTCGTGCCCTCCCTGCCCGAGCCGCATGCCACGATCGGGGCGGTCGTCCTCGGGCTGGCCGCGGGGGCGGGCCTGGCGCTGCTCACCGAGCGCGAGTACGTCACCGCCGTCATGGACGGCAAGCAGCTCTCCTTCACCCGGGACGGGCACACGCGCACCGTGCCGCGCGACGCCGTGGCCGCGGTGTTCCGGGACGGCAAGCAGATCGTGCTGCTGGGACACGGCACGCAGGAAGTGGCCCGGATATCCGGCGAGTTCTCGGTCGAGGCGTTCGAGGCGGCGTTCACGCGGCACGGCTGGCCCTGGCAGGCGGACGGGGATCCGCACCGGGACTCCTTCCGGCGCTGGATCGAGGGCGACCCGGCCCTCTCCCCCGCCGCCCACGCCCTGTTGCGGGCCCGCGCCCATACGCTCGGCAAGAGCCGTCGCGACGACGCCGAGCAACTGCGCGCGGATCTGGGCGCGATGGGGATCGTGGTCCGGGAGGAGGGCCGGCGCCAGGACTGGCGCCGCAGCGGCAGCGAGGCCGATGGCGTGTGACGGCCGGGGCGGGGGTTACTGCGACCGGGTGAAGGTCGGCGGAGCCGGTTGCGGCGACCGGTGCCGCCCCGCGAGCGTGTGCTGATCACGACCGAGCACCGACCGCCGAGCCGAGGGACGCGAGAAATGGGACGCATCGCCGCAGCACTTCGCCACGCCGCACGCCCTCACGCCGTACTCCGCCGTACGGCAGTCCGCCGTACGGCCGGGCGACGCCGCCGGGTGCGGTCGGCGCCGGCCGTCGCGGGCGCGGCCCTCCTGCTGTTCCTCACGGCCGCGCCGGCCGGGGCCGACGCGTCGGTGTGCGACGGCGGGACGTGCGTCATCGTCGAGGGGAGCGGACTGTACGTCGCCAAGATCTCCGCCTCCCCAGCCCCCGACGGCGACTTCTTCGGGCACTTCCACCTCTACGGGGCCGGGCTGAACACCACCAGCGCCGTGCGGCACTGGCGGCACGGCCAGCGCTACACCCTGGCGCCGGGCCGGCGGCTGCCCGCCCCCGACCGGATCTGCGTCGAGGGCGTGGAGCACGTGGAGGAGAAGACCCTGCCCCACGGCCGTGCCTGTGCCACGATCCGCTGACCGCCGGCCGGCGCGGCGGTGGCCCTCTCCCGCCGGCCGCCCGGCTGCCCTACTGTGCTCCGCGACGACCGGCGGCTGCCGGCGGAGGGAGAGCGACGCATGGACGAGGACGAGGACCGGCGGTTACGGGCGATCGCGCCGGAGATCTCCTACGTCACCATCGGCCTGATGCGCAGGACCGTGGGGCTCGAGCCCGCGGAGCGGGTGCCCCAGGAGGCGCTGGCGGTCGCCGACGACGTCCTGGCCCGGCACGGCACCGACGGGCTGCGGGTGCTGGTGATGAGCCTGGCCGGGTGGACGGCGGTCGGCATCGAGAACATCGCCCACCTGACCAGCAAGACGCACGAGGCACTCATCGACGACATAGAACTGACGTGCCTGGAGGCCAATGCCGACGGCTGACCCGCCCGGTTCGTGCGTCACTTCTTCTGCTTCACTTCTTCAGCGTCACTTCTTCAGCGCGCTGCGCTTCTGCCACTGCTCCCAGGTCTCCTGCCAGACCTCCAGGCCGTTGCCGACGTCCGTCTTCTTGGTGCTGGTGGTGTTCTTCACCTCGACGGTGGAGCCGATCAGCAGGAAGTCGTAGATCTTCTTGGCGTCGCTCGTGGTCATGCCGAAGCAGCCGTGGCTGTTGTTCTCCACGCCGATGGACTGGTTCCACGGGGCGGAGTGCAGGAAGGTGCCGGAGGCGGTCAGGTGGGTGACCCACTTCGAGTCCAGCATCCACTCGTTGCCGTGGCCGATGGTGGCCGAGTCCATCGTCTCCGCGGCGTTCTTGCTGCGTACGGTGTGGACGCCGCCGCGGGTGGGGTCGGTCGGGGAGCCCGCGGAGCCCATGATGTGGCCGACCTCCTTGCCGTTCTCGTACATCGTCAGCTTGTGGGCCGGTACGTCGATGACGGCCTTGCGGTCGGCGCCTATGGAGAAGGCGAAGGCGTAGTTGCGGGCGAACCAGCCGCCCTCACCGGAGTCGATGCCGGCGAGGTTGCCGTTGACGGAGACCTTGGTGCCGGTGGGCCAGTAGTCCTTGGGCCGCCAGTCGATGCGGTCCTGACCGGACCAGTCCTTCACCCAGCCCCAGGCGCCCTCCACCTTCGGCTGGGTGGTGACCGTCAGGGACTTCTCGATCTCGGCGCGCCTGCTCTCGTCGACGGGGTGGTCGAAGAGGATGGAGACCGGCATGCCCGTGCCGACGGTCTCGCCGTTGCCGGGGGTGTTGGTGAGCTTGTTGACCTTCGGCGCCTGCTGGGTGGTGAAGGTGGCGGTGGACTGCGACTCCTTGCCCTTGCCGTCGTTGCCGCCCTTGGCCTTGGTGTGCACGGTGTACCTGGTCTTCGGGGCGACCTTGCTGTCGGAGGTCCACGCCGAGCCGTCACCGGCCAGCCTGCCCGTGACCTGGTTGCCCTTGTCGTCCTTGACCTCGACGCCGGTGAGCCGGCCGCCGTCGGCCTTGACGGATATCGGCGAGCCGAGTTTCACGTCCTGGCCGCCGCCGGGAGTGACGGTCACCTTGGCCTCGGGCCCGGCATCCGCACTGCCGGAGCCCCCGGAGCAGGCGGTGAGGGCGATGGAGCCCAGAAGAGCGGATGCCACCAGGGCGGTGCGACGGCCCGATGCGACGTGCACGTGTGTCGACCTTTCTAGCTGTCTGTCAGTGTCGTGAGCTGCGCGGCGGACACGTCCACAGTCGAACCGCCGCACGATGTCCGAACAGTCCGGCGGCGCCCCCACCACACCTCTACAGATGATCTGTGCGCTTGGACGGTTGCACGCAGAAAGAAACATTTGTCTGCGGGTGTGGGCGGGAGCGCCGGCGGACCGTCCGTCACGGGGCCGGTGTGGGGCCCTGCATGTGCTGGCTGATCCACTGGATGGGGCCCTCGCCCATGCTCGGGACGTAGGTGGCGGCGTTGTGCTCGCCGTCCGGTATCTCCCGCAGCATGGTGTGGACGGGGCCCTTGTTCCCGTAGGAGGCGATGAACTTCTTGGCCGCGGCCATCGCCTTCTTCTCCTTGGTGCCGACCTGGAAGGCGAGGTAGACGTCCGGGCCCTTGCGGGCGACGAGCTGCGGGGCGAGCTTCTCCGGGTTGTTCTCCTGCTTCTCCTTCTCGTGCCCGTTCCACAGCAGGGAGTCGGGGACGATGTCGGGGCCGGAGGCGATGACGGCCTTGAACTTGTCGGGGTTCTTCAGCACGGACTTCAGGCCCGCGAAGCCGCCGGTGGACGAGCCCATGAACGCCCAGCCGTCGCGCGAGGTCAGCGTCCGGAAGTTGGCCTTGACGAGGTCGGGGACGTCCTCGGTGAGCCAGGTGCCCATTTTCGGCTGGCCGGGGATGTCACTGCCGTCCCAGTACCGGCCGAGCTTGGGGTCCTTGGGGTCCTCGTCGTGGTTCTCGGGGTTGAGCACGGGCATGACCACGATGAAGGGCAGGGACTTGCCCTCCTTGGACCACTGGGCGATGGAGGACTGCAGCTTGAGGTTGGTGCCCATCCAGTAGTTCCTGGGGTAGCCCGCGCCGCCCGGCAGCGCGATGAGCACCGGGAAGCCGCTGTTGGCGTACTTGGCGTCCTTGTACTGCTCGGGCGCCCAGACCCATACGTCGCCGGTGAAGCCGGACTTCTTGCCGTGCAGCGTGGTACGGGCGATCTTGGTGCCGTCCCCCAGCGTGTTCTCCACACGGAAGTCGGCCTGCGGACCGGTGGGCATGAGCGTCCCGGCGGCGCCCTTGCCGCCGCCCTTGCCGAAGTCGACGGGGTCGCCCTTGTCGGAGAAGACGTCGAAGAAATTCAGCACCGGCCAGGCCACCAGAGCCAGAACGACCAGAGGGGCCACCAGCCAGAGCCGGCGCCTGCGGCGCGAGAGGGGCATCACGACACTCCAGGGGTCTTGCTGCGCCCGTCCGGGGCGCCATGAACGTGTTTCCGGAAGTGGTGATGTCACGTGTGACGGCAGGGGTTCCTGCCGTCACACAATGGTCAAAAAGCACATCGGGCCGTCCCGCCGCGGGTGCGGCGGGACGGCCCGGGCGGCCGCGGGTCAGTGCGTGGCGATGGCCGGGTCGCTCACCCCGTTCTCGCCGTTCTCCACGTGTCCGGCGAAGCGGCGCAGGTACGTGGCGTCCCCCTCGCAGGTGACCGTCACGTCGTACCAGCGCTTGCCGTGGTGCAGGTCGAGGTGGTGCACGACGCGCCGACCCGCGCGCACCGCGAGGGCCCGGCGGGCGCCGCCGTAGGCGTCGGTGACGGTCAGGCGGCAGGTGCCGCTGCCCACGTTGGTCACGGTCAGCTCCAGGCCGCCGGTGCGGGCGTCGTGCCGGGCGGTGATCTCCGGTCCGGCCGTGGTGCCGGAGCCGCGGAAGGTGCGCAGGAAGCCGTTGGGACCGTAGGCGGTCAGGTCGTAGACGCCGTGGGAGTAGGCGGTGTTCCAGGTGTCGGAGATCTTCTTGCCCGCCTCCGCGGTGTACGTCCACGGGCCGTCGGTGCGGTTGCCGGCGGCGACGGTGAAGCAGGCGCCGGCCGCCTCTCCCCCGCTGAAGGTGAGCGTGAAACGCCCGGTGGAGGGCGTCGCCGCGCCGTCGACCAGCGGGGCGTACGGCAGCGGGCGGGTGGGACGGGTGCCGCGCTCCTGCACCGGCAGGCTCGGCGTGGCCGGCGGCTTGGGCACGTAGCTGTCGTGCCGCTGGTGGTCCTTGGGCGCGTACGCGGCGGTGTCCGGCAGCGAGGCGGGCCGGGTCTGCGTGAGGCGGAAGTCGAAGGCGGAGGTCAGGTCGCCGCACACGGCCCGGCGCCAGGGCGAGATGTTGGGCTCCTGCACGCCGAAGCGCTGCTCCATGAAGCGGATGATCGAGGTGTGGTCGAAGGTCTCGGAGCAGACGAAGCCGCCGGTGCTCCAGGGCGAGACGACGAGCATGGGCACGCGCTGGCCGAGGCCGTAGGGGCCGGCCGCGTAGTGGGCGTTGCCGCGGAAGACGTCGAGGGAGACGTCCACGGTGGAGCGGCCCTGGGCGGCGGAGGCGGGCGGGAAGGGCGGGGCGACGTGGTCGAAGTAGCCGTCGTTCTCGTCGTAGGTGAGGAACAGGGCGGTTTTGCTCCACACCTCGGGATCGGCGGTCAGGGCGTCGAGGACCTGGGAGACGTACCAGGCGCCGTAGTTGGCCGGCCAGTTCGGGTGCTCGGAGAAGGCCTCGGGGGCGACGATCCAGGAGACCTGCGGGAGCCGGCCGGCCTCGACGTCGGCCTTGAGGACGTCGAAGTAGCCGTCGCCCTTGCCGACGTCGGTGCCCCGGCGGGCCTTCTCGTACAGCGCCTCGCCCGGCTTGGCGTCACGGAAGCGGTCGAAGTACAGCAGCGAGTTGTCGCCGTAGTTGCCGCGGTAGGCGTCCTGGATCCAGCCCCAGGAGCCGGCGGCGTCCAGGCCGTTGCCGACGTCCTGGTAGATCTTCCAGGAGACGCCGGCCTTCTCCAGGCGCTCGGGGTAGGTGGTCCAGGCGTAGCCGGCCTCCTCGTTGCCGAGGACGGGGCCCTTGCCCTTGCCGTCGTTGCCGGTGTGACCCGTCCACATGTAGTAGCGGTTGGGGTCGGTGGCGCCGATGAAGGAGCAGTGGTAGGCGTCGCAGACGGTGAAGGCGTCGGCGAGGGCGTAGTGGAAGGGGATGTCCTCGCGCGTGAGGTGGGCCATGGTGCCGGCGGACTTCGCGGGGATCCACTGGTCGTACTTCCCCTGGTTCCACGCCTTGTGGCCGCCGGCCCAGTCGTGGTTGAGGCCCTCGATGAACTGCATGCCGAGGTCCTCGGCGTCCGGCCGATAGGGCAGCACGTCCTTGCCGCCGGAGTTCTGGTGCCAGACGTCCTTGCCGCCGGAGAGCACCATGGGCCGGGGGTCACCGAAGCCGCGCACTCCGGCGAGCGAGCCGAAGTAGTGATCGAAGGAACGGTTCTCCTGCATGAGGACGACGATGTGCTCGACGTCCTGGATGCCGCCCGTCCGCCGTCTGGCGGGGATGGCCGCGGCGCGGTCGATGCTGCCCGAGAGCGCCGAGAAGGCGGCGGTCGCCCCGGCTATCTGCAGGAAGCGCCGCCGGTTGAGTTCTGCCATGTCCGGATGACCTCTTGGGTGAGAGGGAGGGAAGCCAGCGAAGTGTTCCAAGGGGATCCGGAGCCGGGGAAGACCTGGTATCAGCCGTGTGACGCGACACGGTACGCGGGGCGAACAGCCAGGTCAGCGGCGCGCGGCAAGGGCGGGGACGCGCCCTTGGTCCGGACCGCGCCGCGCGCGGATGCGTGAGGCAGGCATGCGCGAAGGGCAGGCGGGCGCGGGTGCGCCTGCCTGCCCTTCGATGCGGGGTCGGGGGCCGCTCAGCGGGTGCTGTTGCGGAAGCCGATGATCACGGCGCCCCACCAGCAGATCTGGGAGATGACGGCCGTGGCGCCGCCCCAGGCCAGCAGGGCGTTGGTCGGGCCGCCGGCGCGCCGCTCGGCCTGCTCGGCCATGCGGCGGTCCAGCAGGCCCGCCTGCAGGCCGTTCAGCGTGAGCACGAGGACCAGCACCATCTTGATCAGGGTGGGCGTCGCGAAGGGGTTCGGGTGCAGGAAGAGGCCGCTGAAGACCAGGCCCACCAGGCCGGCCCAGATGGGCACGTGCAGGCGGCTGGTGCTGCCGAGGGCCTCGGTGAGGGTGCAGCGTCCGGTCATCCACAGCAGGCCCCAGTAGTCGGCCACCAGGACGGCACCGAAGCCGAGCACGAGGGTCGACAGGTGGACGAAGAGGGCCACGGAGTGCAGCGAGGCGTCGGCCTGCAGGTGCATGGCGACCCACACGGCTGCGGCCCAGGCGACGCAGACGGCCGCGCCGGCGGCGCCGACCGTCCGCCAGGAGTCGTACAGGCCGAGCCTGGGCCGGGCGTGCCGGCCGACGGGGGCGGTGGTGGGACGGAGCGCACGGGGCGCCCGCAGCGGGGGAACGACGGTCAGGGACGATTCCGACGGCAGAGCGGCCACGTGATTGCTCCAAACAACCTGCAAAGGGCAAGGTCTTTCTCGACGAGATGGGACGCCTTTGTTTAGGCGCTCCTTAACCTCAGCATTATCCGGCCGGAAGGTCAAGCCTCCCAGGTCGGAGCGGGAATTCGGGGAATTCCGATCTTAGAATTGAAGCCGCTTGCCGGTGCTTACGGAATTGCGAATGTCACATTCTGCGGAAAAACTCGGTTGCCCCGGCGAACGAAAAAGCCCCCGGCGGCGTCCCCCGGCGACCGCCGGGGGACGCCGCCGGGGGCGGCCTGCGGGCGGCGCGCTCGGCGCCGCCCGCTCGGGAGGGCTCAGCCGGCCTCCACGGCCTGCGGCTCGGCCTCGCGCTTGGTGCGCTCGACACGGCCGCGGACGAGGAACCAGCCGCCGACAAGGGCCGCGAGGATCAGCGGCAGGCACAGCACCGTGGTGCGACCCGCGCCCGGCTCGGAGGCCATCAGGCCCAGCACACCGGCCAGGAAGACCAGCGTGACGATCTGGGTGTAGGGCGCCCAGGGCAGCTTGTACCCGGGGCGGGTGACCCGGCCGTCCTTGGAGCGGCGCCAGAACAGCAGGGAGCAGACCATGATCATGCCCCAGGTGCCGATGATGCCGATCGCGGCGAAGTTCAGCACGATCTCGAAGGCGTCCGCCGGGACCACGAAGTTCAGGCCCACACCCAGCACGCAGAAGAACGCGGTGAGCAGGATGCCGCCGTAGGGCACCTGGCCCTTGTTCATCAGGCCGGTGAACTTCGGCGCGGAGCCGGACATGGCCATCGAGCGCAGGATGCGGCCAGTGGAGTACAGGCCGGAGTTCAGGCTGGAGAGGGCCGCGGTCAGGACGACGAGGTTCATCACGCCGGCCGCGTACGGCACGCCGATCTTGGACAGGACGGTGACGAAGGGGCTCTCGCCGGCGTGGTAGGCGGTGTACGGCAGCAGCACCGCGAGCAGGATGACCGAGCCGACGTAGAACAGGCCCACGCGCCACATGATCGAGTTGATCGCCTTCGGCATGATCTTCTCGGGGTTCTTCGTCTCACCGGCGGCGACGCCGCACAGCTCGACGGAGGCGTAGGCGAAGACGACGCCCTGGACGACCATCAGCATCGGCATGATGCCGGTCGGGAAGATGCCGCCGTGGTCCAGGATGTTGGCCAGGCCCGGGGTGGTCTCGCCGACCTTGTGCTGGCTGGCCAGCAGGAAGATGCCGACGACCATGAAGATGGTGATCGCCGCGACCTTGATGATCGCGAACCAGAATTCCATCTCGCCGAAGTACTTCACCGAGATGAGGTTCACCGTGAGCACGACGGCCAGGGCGATCAGCGCGAGCACCCACTGCGGAATGCTGCTGAACATGTGCCAGTAGTGCGTGTACGTGGCGACGGCCGTGATGTCGGCGATGCCGGTGGTGGCCCAGTTCAGGAAGTAGAGCCAGCCGGCGGTGAAGGCGCCCTTCTCGCCCATGAACTCACGGGCGTAGGAGACGAAGGCGCCGGAGGACGGGCGGTAGAGCACGAGCTCGCCCAGTGCCCGCACGACGAAGAAGGCGAAGAGGCCGCAGACGGCGTACGCGATGAAGAGGGAGGGGCCCGCGCTGGCGAGGCGGCCACCGGCACCGAGGAAGAGGCCGGTGCCTATGGCGCCACCGATGGCGATCATGTTGACGTGGCGGGACTTGAGGTCCTTGCTGTAGCCCGCGTCGCCGGCGTCGACATGCGCGGACGCCGCGGCAGCGGGCGCGTCGAGCTGGGGGTCGGCCGCAGTGAGGGTGCGGTCACTCATGTAGTGCTTCGCCTTCTTTGGAGGGGGGCAGGACCGGGCGGCACGAAGCGGCGATCGTGGGGGTGATCATTCGTGCGCCCGGAACCCGCGAGGCGGCAGGCGATGCCGCTCGCGGGGAGCTGGAACGTACGCGGAGCAGCCGGTTCAGGCCGGGTGCGCTAACCGCGCGACAACCGCAGCGCCCACGCGGCGACGCGAGGGCGTCGGGCGTGCGGCACTGCACCGGTTGTCGGACACGTTCATGCCGTGAATGGTGAGAGGCGCATAAGCACGGCGTCAAGAGTTAACCGGAACTTGATTTATCCGTTCAGTTACGCTACGCGATTGATCATCCGCGGTTGCCGGAGCCGTTTCCGCTGATCACCCGGGCCTGCCCGACCGGGTGCGACAACGGAACGTCACCGTCGTCAGTGGGTGCGCGTAAGGAACTCCACGTTGTGGCCGTCGGGGTCGAGGACGTAGAAGCCGCGGCCGCCGGCGAGGTGGTTGATCTCGCCGGGCGTGCGGTGGTACGGGTCGGCCCAGTACTCCAGCCCGCGCTCCTGGACCCGGGCGAAGATCTCGTCGAAGTGCTCGTCGGTGACCCGGTAGCAGAAGTGCTGGGGCACGATCTCGCCGGCCGGGACGATGTGGTCGGCGTAGTCGATGGTCACGCCGCCCTCCAGGCGCACGGCCGCGAACGGGCCGTTGACCTCCGGGTCGGGAGCGCCGAGCAGCTCGGTGAGGAAACGGGCTCCGGTGAAGCGGTGGGTGCTGTTGACGACGGTGTGGTCGAGATGGACGTTCACGGCTGCTCCTCGTTGGGTGTGTCATCCCTGTTGTAAGGGCCGTTCCTTGTCTGCACCCATGACACTACGCGGGTTGACGACCCCTCACATCGGACCTTCGGCCTAAGCCCGTCCGCCCAGGCCAAAGGGCGGATCCGCCTACGCCGCGCCCGCAATGCCGCAAATGTCGGCCTGATGAGCATTTATTACTACGCTTGCCTCCCTCGGCCCTGCCGCCTCCCTCACCCCGCCCGAATCCGCGAAGGACGCCCCGCGATGCTCCTCCACCGGACCCAGCGGTTCCCCCTCTCCCGCGCCCTGCGCACTCCGCGCCGCGCCGTGGGCCTCCTCCTCGCGCTGTGCCTGGTGGCCCTCGCGGCCGCCGTCGGCGGCCACGGCGTCGGCGAGCGCCTGGCCCCCGGCGGCTGGACACCGGCCGACGCGCCCTCCACCCGCGCCGACGCCTTCCTCGCCACCCGCTTCGGCGCCGGCCAGCCGCACCTGGTGCTGCTGGCCACCGCGCCGCAGGGCGTCGACGCGCCCGCCGCCACCCGCGAGGGCCGGGCGCTCAGCGACCGCCTCGCCCGCGACCCGCGCACCGCCTGGGTGCACGGCTACTGGCCGCGCTCCCTCGCGGAGCTGCGCAGCCGCGACGGGCGCAGCGCCACGGTGGCGATCCGCTTCCGCGGGGACGAGAAGGCCGTGCTGGCGGCGGCCAAGGCGATCACCGCCCGCGAGAGCGGGCGCGCGGGACCGCTGCGGGTCTCGGTCGCCGGCGAGGCGGCGCTCTCCGCCGAGATGGAGCGCCTGAGCACCCGCGGGGCCATGATCGCCGAGATCGTCATCGCCCCGCTGGTCCTGCTCATCATGCTGTGGATCTTCGGCAGTCTGGTGGCGGCCCTGCTGCCGGTCGCGGTCGGCGCGTTCGCCGTCGTCACCACCACCGCGCTGCTGCGGCTGCTGAGCGAGGTGACGACCGTCTCGGTGTTCGTCCTGAACATCGCCACCGCCCTGGGCTTCGGCCTGGCCGTCGACTACTGCCTGCTGATGGTCAGCCGCTACCGGGAGGAGCTCGCCGCCGGTGCGAGCCCGGTGCGGGCCGCCGAGCGGGTGCTCGCCACCGCGGGGCGCGCGGTGGCCTGTTCGGCGATCACCGTGGCCGCGGCCCTGGGCGCCCTGCTGGTCTTCCCGCTGCCGCTGACGCGGTCGCTGGCCCTGGGCGGGGCGGCGGTGGCGCTGTGCTCGGCCGCCGGCGCCCTGGTGCTGCTGCCGGTGCTGCTGGTGCTGCTGGGCGAGCGGGTCAACCGCTACGACCTGTTCGCCCGCTGGCGCCGCGGGGCGGGCCGGGAGGTGGCCGAGGGCCGCTGGTACCGGCTGGCGATGTGGGTCGCCCGGCGGCCCGCCGCGGTCGCCGTGGGCGCCCTGCTGCTGCTCGGGCTGCTGGCGGCACCCGGTGCCCAGGCCCGGTTCGGGATGTACGACGACCGGATCCTGCCGCCCTCTTCTCCGGTGGCCCGGGCCTCGCAGCGGCTGCGCACCGGCTTCGCCGGGGACGGCGGCAACGCCGCGAGCGTCGTCCTGCCGGGCGTGCGGGTGGCGGGACCGGGGGCGCCTTCCCCGGCTTCCCTGGCCTCCCCGCCTTACCCGCCTTCCCCGGCTTCCCCGGTGCAGGAGCGGGCCACGCGGGCGGCCCGGCCGGCGCCGGCCAGGGCGACCGCGGCGGTGGACGCCTACGCCAGGCGGCTGTCCCGGCTGCCGGGCGTGCGCCAGGTGAGCACCGCGACCGGGGTCTACCGCGGCGGCCGGCACGTCGGAGCGGGCGGGCCGTGGGCGGCGGGGTTCACCGGCCCGGCCGGCACCTGGCTGAGCGTGACGCCGAGCGCCTCCTCCGCCTTGTCCCCGGACGGCCGGCTGCTGACCCAGCGACTGCGCGAGGAGCCGGCCCCGACGCGGGCGGCCCTGGTCGGCGGCCCGGGAGCGCGGCTGACCGACACCGAGGACGCGCTGGGCACCCGGCTGCCGGCCGCGGTGGCCCTGACGGTGGCCGCCACGCTCGTGCTGCTGTTCGCCTACACCCGCAGCGTGCTGGTGCCCCTGAAGGCCGTGCTGCTCAACGGGCTGAGCCTGGCGGCGACGTTCGGCGTCGTCGTCGCGGTCTTCCAGCAGGGCCGGCTGGAGGCGCTGCTGGGCCCCCTGCACGGGCCGCCCACCACCGACGTGATCATCCCGGCGGTGATGTTCTGCACGGCCTTCGGACTGTCCATGGACTACGAGGTGTTCCTCCTCTCCCGCATTCTGGAGGAGCACCGGCGCGGCACGCCCACGGGGACGGCGGTCGCCGTCGGACTGCAGCGCACCGCGCGCCTGTTCACCTCCGCCGCGCTGGTCTTCGCCGTCGTCATGGCCTCCCTGGCCGCCTGCGACCTGGTGATGCTGCAGCTGATGGGCTTCGGGCTGGCCGTGGCCGTCCTGCTGGACTGCACGCTGGTGCGGGCGCTGCTGGTGCCCGCCGTGATGTCCTTGGCCGGCCGCGCCAACTGGTGGCCTGCCGCACGCAGCCGTACGGGCCCGGGCGCCCCCGTCGCGGAGGCGGGCGCGTGCCCGGTGCCCGCGCCCGGGCGGACGCCCGTGCGCTGAACGGCACCGGGATGCGCGCCTGCACGGGGTGACATCCGCCGCGCCTGCCGGGGACGGCCGTCGCCCGGCCGCATACTGCGATCACGGCCCGCGGTCCGGGGCCGGTGCTCAGGAGGGCCTGCGTGTCATGATCAGCACTTCACTCGCGGCACGACCGACCCGCCGCCGGCTGCTCCGTGCGCTTGCGGCCGCCGGCGGTCTGGGAACGGTCGGCGGTCCGGTGGCGCGTGCCACGGCGGAGCCGGGCCCGCCGGCGGGCGGCCCCCGGGGGCACATGAGCACCCGGGCCGTGGAACCCGATCCGGACCGCGCGCGCGAGATCCGCGCGGAGTTCGTGCACGCCTGGCAGGGCTACAAGCGCCACGCCTGGGGCCACGACGAGCTGCTGCCGCTCTCCGGCGGGCACCAGGAGTTCTTCGCCCGCGGCCGGCCGGTGGGCCTGTCCATCGTCGAGGCGCTCGACACCCTGTACGTGATGGGGCTGGACGCCGAGGTCGAGGAGTGCGTGGGGTGGATCGAGGACCGGCTGGACTTCGACCTCGACGCCGACTTCCAGGTCTTCGAGGCCACGATCCGGCTGGTGGGCGGGCTGCTGGCGGGGTACGCCGCCACCGGGGCGCGCACCCTGCTGGAGCTGGCCGCGGACCTCGCCGACCGGATGCTGCCGGCTTTCACCCGCTCGCCGACGGGCATGCCCTACCGCTTCGTCAACCTGCGCACCGGCCGTGTCTCGGGCGCCGTCCTTCCGGTGGCGGAGATCGGCTCCAACATCCTGGAGTTCGGGGTCCTCTCGGAGCTGACCGGCGACGCGCGCTACCGGCGGGCCGCCAAGCGGGCGCTGGGCGCGGTGGTGGAGCGGCGCTCCTCCCTGGACCTGATCGCCACCGCCATGAACGTGGAGACCGGCGAGTGGACCGACCGCGAGGGCATCGGCGTCGACCCGCCCGTGGACTCCTTCTACGAATACCTGTGGGGCGCCTGGGAGATGTTCGGCGACCGGGACTGCCGTGACTGGTTCCGCCTGTTCGCCGCCTCCCTGGAGCGGTACCAGGCCGAGCGGGTGGACGGCCGGCTGTGGTTCCGCCACGTCGACTTCCGCACCGGGGAGGCGCTCGGCCGCCGCCAGTCCTCACTGGCCGTGGCGATCCTGCCGGTGGGCGGCGCCAACTCCCTGGCCGCGGACTACTACCGCTCGTGGACGGCCGTACTGGAGAAGTACGAGGTGATCCCCGAGCTGATCGACTACGGCCGGCTCGCCGCGCTGGACCGGCGCAACCTGCTGCGCCCGGAGTACGCCAACTGCGCCTTCGAGCTGTACTGGCAGACCGGTGACCCCTCCTACCGCCGGACCGCCTGGCAGTACTTCGAGAACCTGCGCGAACACCACCGCGTCGACGGCGGCTACGCCGTGGTGACCGACCTCACCCGCCGCCCCATGACCAAGGGCGACCACTGCCCCGCGTACGTCTTCGCCGAGAACTTCAAGTGGCTCTACCTGCTGTTCTCCGGCACCCCGCGCTTCGACTACCGCACCGGCTACCTCAGCACCGAGGGCAAGGTGCTGCGCGGGCTGCGGCGCACCCGGTCCTGACGCGTGATCGGGCAACCGTCGCACCCCTGACGGCGTCCTGTGGGACGAGAGCTGCCGCCGGAGACGGCCGGCGGTACGGGGGAATCCACGGGGGTCGTGGCATGTCCACTGCTGTCACCGAACAGGAAGCCGTTGCCGAGCTCGTACCCTTCCTCGACGCGCTGCGCGTGCCGCCGGTTTTGCGGCCCGGCCGGACCGAGGCGCTGCGCGGCATCGAGATCGAACTGACCACCACCTGGGTGCGCCTGCACTCCCAGCTGCCGCCCACCCGCATGTGGACCTACGAGGGCCACTTCCCGGGGCCGACGATCGAGGTGCGCCGCGGCCGGCGGCTGCGTGTGGCCTGGACCAACCGGCTGACCGGGCCGCACCCGGTCGTGGCCGTGGAGGTCCCGCCCGTGCCGGGCGCGCCCGACCCGGCCGACGTGCCCGGCCGCGGCGGCGCCGAGCCGCTGGCGGGCGTGGCCGCACTGCCGCCGTGGGCGGTCACCCATGTGCACGGCGCGCGCACCGGCGGCGGCAACGACGGCTGGGCGGAGAACGCGGTCTCGCCCGGCGACAGCCAGCTGTCCGAGTACCCCAACGACCATCCGGCGGTGGCCTGGTGGTACCACGACCACGCCATGGACATCACCCGCTGGAACGTCTTCGCGGGCCTGGCCGGGATGTACCTGGTGCGCGACGAGGAGGAGGACGCGCTGCGGCTGCCCCGCGGCGAGCGGGAGATCCCGCTGATCCTGCAGGACCGCAACCTCGACCAGGACGGGCACGGCCGGCTGACCGGCGCCCTGCTGCACAAGACGGTGGTGCTCGGGCAGGACGCGCACGGGCGGAACGTCACCCGGGCGTTCACCGGCCCGTACACCCTGGTCAACGGCGTCATCTGGCCGCACCTGGACGTCGGTGCCCGCTGGTACCGCTTCCGCCTGCTCAACGCCGCGAACGCGCGCGGCTACCGGCTGCGGCTGGTGGACGACGAGAGCGGGCAGCCGGTGCAGGGCGTGCTGTGGCAGATCGGCACGGACGGCGGGCTGCTGCCCCGCCCGCTCGCGCTGGACGCGCCGCTGCCGGTGGCGCCCGCCGAGCGGATCGACCTGCTGGCCGACTTCCGCGCCCTGCGGGGCCGCAGGCTGCGACTGGTGGACGACACCGCGGGCGTGCGTCACCCGCAGGTGATGCAGTTCCGCGTGGGAGCCGCAGCAGTGCACGACTCCTTCGTCCTGCCGCAGGTGCTCTCGCCGTCCTTCCGGCGGATCACCCACGACGACGCTCCCGGACACGGCCACCGGCTGGTCGTCATCACCCCGCCCGGTACGGACGGCAGTGCCCACCCGGAGCTGTGGGAGATGCACCCGGTGACCGACGGCTCGGTGACGGCGCCCGGCACGGGCGTGATCCAGCTGCAGGGCGCCGACGGCACCCTGCACACGTACGTCAGGGGCGCCCGGGCCTTCGACGACGCGCTCGGCTACATGGTCGAGCACGACGGCTGGGAGCAGTGGAGCTTCGTGAACCTGGGCGGCCCGGACCACCCGATGCACATCCACCTGGTGGACTTCCAGATCCTGCGCCGCGACCTGTATCCGGCGGGCACCGCCTTCGACCCGGCGCTGGGCGGCACCCGCACCCCGCTGCAGCACACCGGCACGGTGCCCGTGGCACCGACCGAGGCGGGCTGGAAGGACACCGTCCTCGTACCGGCCGGGCAGATGGTGAGCGTCCTGGGCCGCTTCCACGGCGCCAAGGGCCGCTTCATGTACCACTGCCACCTGCTGGAGCACGAGGACATGGGGATGATGCGGCCGTTCGTGGTGATGCCGCCGGAGGTGATGCGGTTCCACCACGGGGGCGCGGAGAGCCACCCCCACCACGCCGGTCACGGCGGCTGAATCGGCTCCGGTGGGGATGGCCGCCCCTCTCGTCTGCTGCTGAGGGCGTCAGTCCTCGGTGGGCAGGTGTTCGAGGAAGTCCAGCAGGGCCTCGTTGACCTCCTGGGGGCGCTCCTGCTGGGTCCAGTGGCCGCATCCGGGGAGGGTCAGGCTGCGGTGCAGTCGGGGCAGCTGCTGGTCCAGGGAGGCGAGGACGACGTCCATGCCGGGGAAGGAGTGCACCAGGTCGCGGTCGCCCGCGACGTAGAGGGCGGGCACCTCGATGCGGCGGCCGGCGAAGGGGGCGAGCAGCTCGAAGTTGCGGTCGATGTTGCGGTACCAGTTGAGGCCGCCGGTGAAGGCCCGCTCGCCGTGCGTGGCGTACTCCCGCACGAAGGTGTCGATGTCCTCCTCGGTGAGCCACGCGGGGAGTTCCTTGGGCTCCGGCATGGTGTCCAGGAGGGTCTGCCCCTGGGGAACCACCCAGGGGCGTGGCGGGTCGGTGGCCGGGCTCTGGCCCGAGGCACCCGCCAGCAGGCTGCGGAAGGTGCGTGCGGGATCCTGCACGAGCTCGGCGTCGGCGCGGCCGGGCTCCTGGAAGTAGATCTGGTAGAAGCCGTCCCCGAGGAGGGCGCGCAGGGCCGGCAGCGGGGGCTGGGTGCCCCGCGGGACGGGCGGGACGCTCAGCCCTGCCACGCCCCGGACGACGTCCGGGCGCAGCAGGGCGGTCGTCCAGGCGACCGGCGCGCCCCAGTCGTGTCCGACGACCACGGCGCGCTCCTCCCCCAGCGCGTGGATCAGGGCGACGACGTCGCCGGTCAGGTGCGCCATGGTGTAGGCGCCGATGTCGTCGGGCTGCTCGCTGCGGGCGTAGCCGCGCTGGTCGGGGGCGACCACGCGGTAGCCGGCGGCGGCCAGTGGGGCGAACTGGTGCCGCCAGGAGTACCAGCTCTCCGGGAAGCCGTGCAGGAGCAGGACCAGTGGCCCCTGCCCCTGTTCGGCGATGTGCAGCCTGATGCCGTTGACCTCTACGTCCCTGTGCTCGACCGCGCCGGTCACATGCCCTCCTGCTGTCCGCCTCGTGGGCCGTGCGGATGCCGGGCCCTCACGTGCCCAACGAGGCGGGGTGCCCCGGGTGTTCCCGGTCGGGCGGGGCGGGTCAGTCGCGGTGGCAGCGGCGGATGAGCGAGCGCACGGCCTTGCAGGTGGTGTCGGAGGGGCGGTGCACCCCGATCTGCTCGGCGGCGACGCGTATGCGGCGGTCGGTGGCCCGGTCCGCGGTGTAGACGCCGGAGTGCAGCAGGGCGATCGTCAGGCGCATGGCCTTCAGCTGGCGGTTGTGGGACTCGTACCAGGCGCGCGGATGCCCGGCGGGCAGGCGCTTGGGCGGCAGCGTGGGCAGGGTCGGCAGGTTGGGCAGCGGGGTCGGGGCAGCGGCCATGGGGCGTCCTCCAGAGGCGGTCGTGCAACCCTCTTTCTTACGGTCCATTTTACTGCGGGGCACTGACAATCGACCCTGGTCAGCCCGGGTTTGGGCGAGATACGGCGACGGCCCCGGCCAAGGGCCGGGGCCGTGCTTCGGCGTGCGCTGCTCGTTACTTGTGCGAGGCGACGTGCGGGGTCGCCGGGCAGGCGATGTCGGTGCCGGTCTGGTAGATGCCGTCCTTCTTGGCCTGACCGCCCTGGTACTCGTAGTAGAGGTACGAGTAGAACTCGATGCGGCGGCTGGGGCCGCAGGCGGAGTCGGGGGCGATCTGGTAGGTGATCTTGGCGGTGCGGCTGGCGCCGGGGACGACGGGAACGTTGTAGCGCAGGGTGCCGGTCGTCGGCGTGACGTCGCACTGGACGGTGTCGCCGGCGCAGGTCTTCAGGGCGTACTTCAGGCCCGGGTCCTGCGAGGTGTTCCACGTCGGCTGCAACGACTGGTAGACGAACTGGGTGTTCGTCGTCTGGTCGTTGGTGAAGGTGAGGGTGATGGTCACCGTGGATCCGGGCGTGGCGCTGGCCTTGTCGACGGTGAGCGTCATGGGCGCGGGCGCCGCCGAGGCGGGCTGGACCATCCCGGACAGGCCGGCGGCGAGGGCGAGGACGGCGGACAGACCGAAGCGTCTGAGGCTGTGAGAGCGCATGGCCGAGGAGAGTAGACACGCGCATGCCGTACGACAGCACCGCCCGAACGACACCGGCCACGCCCGGCCGCTCCCGGCACGGTTCCGTTGCTGGTGTGAGGCCTGATGCGGCACGGGCACAGGCGTACGAGTTGGCCGGGATGTGCCGGTCGGTGCGGGTGGTGAGGCCGGTGCGTCCGGCCGTCCGGGGCCCGCGCGCCCGGCCGGCCGGGCCGCCGCACCGCCGCCGTGCCGGCCCCTCAGCCCGCCGCGGCCGCCGCCTGCGGAACCATCGCCTCCTGGCGCTCCTCCTCCACCGCCCGGCGCAGTTGCTCGTCCTCGATCAGGCTGCTGGGGTACAGGGCGCGCCCTGCGGCGTACGCCCCGGCGTAGACGGCGATCAGCTGGCGCACCTTGGCGCTGTCGGCCTGGGACGGCAGCCGGGCGCCTCCGGCGGTGCCCGGCTCGGGCAGGCCGGACCACATCTCCTCGGCGGCGCTCATCAGCTCGTCGGCCTCCTCGCGCAGACGGTGCCAGGCGCCGTCCCGCAGGGCCTGCTCCATCGCGGAGAGCGACCCGAGGATGGTGACGAAGTCCTCGGCCAGGCGCTCCTCCTCGGGGGTCGGCTCCAGCGCCTTGACTGCCAGCTCGGTTGCGTACATGGACACCTCCACGGACGGGACGGGGGTCGCCGGGTTCAGGTGCACGATCCCGGCATCCGGAATCGTCGCGCCCCGGGCCCGCGGGTGCAGCCGTTCAGCGTGAGCGCGCTGGCATTTATCACCCGGTCGGCCGAGCGGTGCGCGCCGCCCGCCGACCGCCCGTCGCAACCCCGCCGCCCACGGCTCGTTGGCGAGGTGTCATGAGCCGCGCGCACTCCTGTCCTTCGCGCCGCCGGGCGGCGCACCGGCTGCTGCTCGCCGCCCTCGCGGCGACCTGCGCCTTCCTGCCGCCGTCGGCACCGTCCGGTGCGCCGCCGCGGGTGCTGGCCGTGCGCCCGCTGCCGGCGCTGACGGACGCGTTCGCCGCGTACGCGGAGCGGGGACGGCCGGACGGGCGCTGGACCGGCGGCGACAGCACGTACTCGGTGCCGGTGCGGGCGGGGCGGCTGTGGGTGTTCTCCGACACCTTCCTCGGCACCGTCCGCCCGGACGGCTCCCGGCCGCCCGTCGGCGACGACGGCCGCCCGGGGCCGAAGAGCAGCGGTTTCGTGCACAACAGCTTCGTGCTGTGGGACGCCCGCGGCCCGCACACCCTGACCGGGCACGACCGGGCGGGCCGGCCCGTGTCGCTGGTGCGCGAGGCGGGCGGCGACCGGCCGGACGGCCCCTGGTACTGGGCGCGGGCGGGGCTGCCCGACGGCGGCGGGGCCGCGGTGGTCTACGCGCGCTACGCCCGCACCGGCCCGGGGCCGCTCGACGTCGCCTGGCGCGGCAACGTCCTCGCTCGCTTCGGCGCCGGCGACCTGACGCGGCCCCGGACGCTCACCCCGCTGCCGTCCACGACCGGTACGGCCTGGGGCGCGTGGCTGCTGCGCGAGGGCGGCCGGACGTACGTCTACGGCACCCGGGCGGGGCCCGGCGGCGGCAGCCGGCTGTACCTGGCGCGGACTTGCGGCCGGGACCTGCGCGGGCCGTGGCGCTACCGGACGGCCGGCGGCGGATGGTCGGACGCCGAGACGCGCGCGGCGCCGCTGCGCGGCCCGGGCGGGGCGCCGCTGCGCGTCTCGCAGGAACTCAGCGTCGTGGCGCACGGCGGGTGGTACGCGCTGGTGACGCAGCAGGCCGACGAGGCGCTGAGCCCGCGGATCCAGCTGGCGTGGGCGCGCTCCCCGGGCGGGCCGTTCACCCGGCCCGTGACGGTGTACACCGCGCCGGAGGCGGGCCCGCGGGGCACCTACGGCGACGCGGACGTCATCGCCTACAACCCGCACGAGCACCCGGACCTGGAGCGGCCGGGCGAGCTGGTGGTGTCGTACAACGTCAACAGCCTCGACCCGCGGGACGTCATGGCGCGGGCGGCCGTCTACCGGCCGCGCTTCGTGCGCGTCCGGCTGGGCTGAGCCCGGCACCGGCCGTCACAGCGGGGCGTCGGCCGCCAGGCGCGTCACCCCCGGCAGGTGCTCGTCCAGTTCGCCCGGTTCGAACCGGCACATGCCCACCACGTGCCAGAACTCGCCGCCGACGTCACCGTCGAACTTGTAGCCGCCGGCGGGGTTCAGGGCGGCCCAGCCGCCCGGCACCCCGACGAAGGTGGCCCGGGCGGTCGGGGGCCCCTCCTGCGGCACGGTCCACAGCCGTACGGTGCCGTCCTCGCCGCCGCTGGCCAGCAGGGTGCCGTCGGGGCTGAAGGCCAGGGCGAGGACGCGGCCGGTGTGGCCGGTCAGCCGGGCGGTCTCCTCGCCGCTGAGCGGGTCCCACAGGCGTACGGTGCGGTCGTCGCCGGCGGTGGCCAGCAGCGTCCGGGTGGGGTGGGCGGCGGCCGTCCAGATGCGGCCGGTGTGGCCGCGCAGGTGCCTCCAGGGCAGGTTGCCGCGCCAGACGATGGCCGTGCCGTCCCAGGAGGCGCTGGCCAGCCAGGCGTCCCCCGGTCCGTGCACCACGGCGTAGACGCGGTCCTCGTGGCCGGCGAGTTCGGCGGTGAGCGTGCTGTCGGCGAGGTCCCACACGCGCACGAAGCGGTCGTCGCAGCCGGTGGCGAGCCGGGTGCCGTCGGAGGTGAAGGAGATCGAGCGCACCCGGCCGCGGTGCTGGGAGAGCGTGGTGACGTGGGCGCCGGTGCTGCGATACCACAGCCGTACGGTGTCGTCGTCGTTCGCGGTGGCGAGGATCTCGCCGTCGGCGCTGAAGGCCTCGGCCCAGACGTGGTCGGTCTCGGCGTCGATCTCCCGCTGGTACTCGCCGCTGGCCGCGTTCCACAGGTACACGTCGCCGTCGCTGCTGGAGGTGGCCAGCACCGGGGCGCCGGGGGCGAAGACCGCGGAGACCAGGCGGTCGTTGTGGCCGGTGACCTCGCGCAGGCAGCGGCCGGTGACGGGCTCCCACAGCCGCACCACGCCGTCGTTGCCGCAGGCGGCGAGCTGGGCGCCGTCGGCGCTGAAGGCGAGCTGCGAGACCTTGCGCCCGTGGCCGCGCAGGATGCTGCGGCCGCGGCCGGTGCCGGTCTCCCACAGCCGTACGACGCCGTCGTTGCCCGCGGAGACCAGCAGCGGGCCGCCCTCGGAGGGGCCCGCGCCCGCCCGGGGCCGGAAGCGGCAGGCCCACACCGATCCCTGGTGGTCCGCGGGCTGCTGACGCAGCGCCACCGCCGGCGCGCCGGCGGGCTCGGCCCCGGCGGGGGCCGGCGCGCCGGGCGGGACGACGCGCCAGATGCGTACCGACCCGTCGCTGCCGCCGGCGGCCAGCAGGGAGCCCTCGGGGTCGAACACCACCTGGTAGACGGCGCCGCCGACGACCAGCGGCGTTCCCTGGGCGCGGCCGGTCAGCGGGTCCCACAGCAGGACGCGGCCCTCGGTGTCGCCGCTGGCCAGCAGGTGCCCGCCGGGGTGGAAGTCGAGGGTGTAGACGCGCCCGGGGTGCCCGGCGCAGGTGTGGCGCAGCCGGCGCCCGGCCACGTCCCAGATGCGGACGGTGCCGCGGCCCCTCTCCCCCATGTCGCCGGTGGCCAGCAGGGTGCCGTCGGGGCTGAAGCGGACGCGGAAGACCGCGCCGTGGTGGCCGGGCAACTCGCCCAGGAGCCGGCCGGAGGCGGTGTCCCACAGCCGTACGCAGGCCGCGGCGTCGCCGGTGGCCAGCAGGGAGCCGTCGGGGCTGAAGACGGCCGTGTAGACCGGGGCCCGGTGGCCGGTCAGGCGGTGGCCGGCGGCACCGGAGGCGGTGTCCCAGAGGGTGACCTGGCCCTCGGCGTCGCCGGTGGCCAGGCGGGTGCCGCCGGGGTCGAGGGAGACGGGCCAGACGCCGTCGGGGTGGACGCTCAGGCGGTGCCGGCAGGCGCCGGAGACCGGGTCCCACAGGCGTACGGTGCCGTCGGCGCCGCCGGTGGCCAGGACGTCGCCGCGGAACTTCACCGCGTACACCCGGCCCGTGTGCCCGTGCAAGGTGCGCAGGGCGGTGCCGGTGGCCGCGTCGCACACCAGGACGCCGCCGTCCTCGCTGCCCAGGGCGAGCAGTTCGCCGCCGGGGCTGAAGGAGACGGGCTCGGGCAGGCGGCTGGTGCGCATGTCGAAGCCGTAGGGGACGCCGACGGCCGCCGGGCGCAGGCCCGGTTCGGCGGGCAGTCCGGGGGTGACGGCGGCGACGCGCAGCTCGGGGGTGCGCAGGGCCTCCGGCTCGGTGAGGGAGTTGATGAGGGCGGCACGCTGCCAGCTGCTGTCCGCCACGCGCACCCCCCGCAGGTCGGTACGGACCAGGCGGGCCCGGCGCAGGTCGGCGCCGCGCAGGTCGGCGCCGGAGAGGTCGGCGTCGTCCAGGCGGGCGCCGGCGAGGCGGGCCTCGCGCAGGACGGCGCCGGAGAAGTCGGCGCCGACGAGGCTGGCGCCGGAGAGGTCGGCGCGGGTGAGGTCGACGCCGGAGAAGTCGCGGTAGGACAGGTCCTCGCCGGCCAGGACGGCGCCGCGCAGGTCGGTGTGGGCGGGCACCCGCAGCCGGCTGAGGATCTTGACGGCGTTGGCGCGGGCGGTCTCGCCGGTGCTGCCCTCGGCGTCCTCGCCCTCGCCGGCCAGGGCGCGTTCGGCCCACTGCTGGCAGGTGCGGTGGTCGGCGATGTCGCACAGGAACTCGACGGCGAGCTGGCTGAGCGGGCGGCGGGCGAGCAGGTCGGCCTCGCCCTGGCCCGGGTCCTCCAGGCGGGCCGCGGCCTCACGGGCGACGAGCCACTCGACGACGGAGCCGTGGATGAAGCGGAAGAGGCCGTCGTCGGTGCGCACCAGCAGGCTGCCGGAGCCGACGGCGTGGGCGGCGTGCGGCACGGAGAGCCTGCTGTCGGCCAGTTCGGCGAGCGCCTCGGCCACGTCGTGGAGCTCGTCCAGGCGCAGGGCGCTCTGGCCGCTCTCCCACAGCCGCAGGGCGAGGGTGGTCACGGCCCGCCACAGCTGCGCCAGGCTCAGGCCGGGGGTGGCGCCGGGGGCGCCCTGGCCGCGGTGCTCCTCGTGGCGCAGCCAGGAGGTGAACACCTCCTCGTACAGCCCGGCCGGGCTCAGGGCGCGGCCGGCGCCGGCGACGGCGCGCAGCCGCTCCTGGTCGAGGTCGGCGACGAAGCTGAGCAGGCGGGGGTTGCGGCACAGGGCGAGCAGGTCGGGGATGCCCTCCAGCAGCCGCACCCGGCGGTCGGCGGCCTGGACGTCGCCGTAGCGGTTGACGAGGTAGGAGCGGATCTGCTGGGGGCTGAACTCCTGGACGGCCAGCAGGCGGCGCTGCGGCAGCAGGCCGACGCGCTCGCCGAGGGCGGTGAGCACCTGGGCCTGGGAGCGGAAGTGCTGGGTGCGGCTGCTGACGACGATCTTGGCGTTGTCGACGGCCGCGTCGAGGAGCACCTGCAGGTGGTCGGCGGCGCGGTCGTAGCTGACCTGGTTGACCAGTTCGTCGAAGCCGTCGAAGAGCAGGACGACGCGGCCCTGGCGGAGCATGTAGCGAAAGGCGCGCAGGTCGATGGTGTCGACGCCGTGGCCGGCGAGGTGGGCGGCGACCAGGCCGTCGAGGGAGTGGGCCTTGTCGAGGGCGTTGAGCTGGATCAGCAGGGGCGCGAGATGGGGCAGTTCGGCGGGCAGGCGGCGGGCGAGCTCGCGCATGGCGAAGGTCTTGCCGTGCCCGAAGTCGCCGAGCAGCAGCACGAACCGGCCGTGGTCGGCGCCGAGGAGCTGCACGAGGTCGTCGACCAGGCCGTCGCGCTCGGCGCCGCCGGGGCGCTCGAGTTCGCGGTAGCGCTGGGGGAGGTAGAGGCCGGGCAGGTACTGGGGGTCGCTGCTCAGCCGCTCGGTCTGGGCGGCGACGTAGGCGCGCAGGTCGAGCAGGCCCTGGAACTCGGTGAAGCTGCGCACCAGCACGCCGCGGCGGCGGGCGTGTTCGCGCAGGGCCCGCTCGGGCGGCGGGCCGTCGTGGACGAGCTCGGCGTCGACGTCGCCGCCGGAGGCGTGGACGTGGTCGATGAAGGCGTCGACGTCCTCGGCCTGAGGGGTGCCGCTGCACACGCCGACGCGCTGCTGGCGCACGAAGCCGGACTCGCTCCAGGTGACCAGCAGGGAGGGTGGGCTGCCGGGGATGCGCCGCAGTTGGACGCCCTCGTGGCGGATCCGGCAGACCTCGGCGACGCGGGAGACGAGGGACTCCAGCGGGCCCTCGACGGCGCGGGCCTCCGCGTCGGCCGTCGGGGGCGCCTGCGTGCCGTCCGCCGGTGCGCCGCCGTCTCCGGTGGCGTCCTCCGTGCCGGGCGCCGGCGCGGCGGGCTGCTGCGGACCGAAGACGCCGCGGGTGCCGGGCCAGGCGACGGCGTAGCGGCGGGGGGTGCCGCCGGGGTTCTCCGGCCAGCGGGTGAACCCTTCCCGGGTGATCTCCAGCAGCCGGTGGCGGCCGGGGGCGGCGGTGCCGAGCACCGGCAGCTCGCGGGCGGCCAGCGGCAGGGCGCCGGCGGCGTCCGGGCTCGCGCCGGGCCGGGGGCCGGTGGCGGGGCCGTGCAGCAGCAGGTGCAGGCGGGGCGCGGTGAGACGGGTGAGGACGTCGGTGTCGCGCAGGGGGCCGACCTCGGTGCGCCGTCCGGTACCCGTGGGGGTGCCGGTGCGGTCGGTGGCGCCCGGGTGGGACTCGGGCCGGGCGTCGAGCGGATGGCGGCCCTCGGGCGGGTGTCTGAGGGCGCCCAGGCGCAGCCAGCCCTCGGCCTCGTAGGGGCGCAGGGCCTGGGCGAACCAGGCGGCCTGCTCGTGGCCGAGCCAGCCGTACTGGTCGTCGGGGCGGTGGCTGTAGGCCATCGAGGAGTTGAGACCGGCCACGACCGTGCGCAGGGCGGGCACGGGGAAGAGCGTCCAGGGCTGGTCGCTGTCGAAGACGACGTCGAGCCCCTGGTAGAGCTCGCGGAACAGCCGGGCGTACTGGCGCCACTTGGGCCAGTACGGGGGGCGGGGCTGCAGCTCGTCGGCCTCGCAGTAGTTGAAGTACGCCCGGCAGGCGGCGAGGTTGACGTCCTGGCCGCCGGGGACGACGACGAGCCGGTCGGCGGCCAGTGCCAGCCGGGAGCGCAGCCCGGTCAGGAAGGTCAGCGCCTGGTCGCTCTCGCGGGGGCTGCCGGAGGCGGTGAGGTCGCCGGTGACCAGGAGCAGGTCGGGGGCGGGGGCGCCGGCGTCGGTGAGCTCGACGAGGTCGCTCCAGACGGTGGCCTGCAGGTCGGCGGGGTCGGCGCCGCGGCCGAAACAGGGCCCGGCCAGGTGCAGGACGCTGACGGACTGCCGAGTGCGGGCATCGGCGGCGGCGCGCGGGTAGCCGGGCGCGGTGGCCGGCCGGCGGCGGCCGGCCCAGCCCGGGGTGCCGGGGGCGTGCCCGTCCCGGGGCGGCGGCAGGGCCGGGGCGCCGGCGGGGCGGGCGTCGCCGCCGGGCAGCCCGGGGAAGGCGGGGTGGCGGGTGGGGCGGGCGCGGCCTTCGAGGGCGTGGCCGACGCGGGTCAGGAGCAGGTCGCGGGCGACGGTGGCGTCCTGGACGCCGACGAGGTCGACATAGGTGATGGTGGCCAGCAGCCCCTCGACGGGGATGTCCTGCACGCGCACGGTGATCAGCCGGCGTTCGGGGGCGTCGGGGTCGGCCCGCAGGGCGGCCTGCCACTCCATGCGGCCGTAACGGGAGCGTTCGTAGTTGCGGGAGAGGACGGCGATGACGGCGGCGGACTCGCTGACCCCGCGGTCCATGAAGTCGACGAAGTTGGTGCCGGGGACGAAGTCCCAGGCCTGCAGCACCGTGCGGTAGCCGGCCTCCTCCAACGTCCACGCTATCCACGACGCCCAGTGCTCGTCGGCGGGCGAGTAGCTGACGAAGAAGTCCAAAGGCCGGTGCTGCCCGTCGATTTCCTGGGGTGCGACCATGGTCCCATCCTAGGAAGCGGCTCCCGCGCGGTCACTGTGTTCGCAGGAATCGTGTTGTGCCATGCTCATGCGCGTGCGTTCCATATGTCTGTTGACCGGCCGGATTCGTCGGCGTCTGCATGTGCTGGACTGGCTGGCCGGCGGGGTGCTGGCGCTGGGACTGCTGCTGTTGGCCTGCGGGCTGCTGCCGGCGCACGCGGCCGGCAGCGCGATGCAGCGCATAGCTCCGCTGCTGGCGTTCCTGGGCACGGTGATCGTGCTGGCGGAGCTGACGACCGCCGCCGAGGTGTTCGACGTGGTGGCGGCGCGGGTGGCACGGGCCGGGCGGGGCAGTTACGCCCGGTTGTTCGTCTTGTGCGTGGTTTTCGCCTCGGTCACGACCATCACGCTGAACCTGGACACGACGGCCGTGCTGCTGACGCCGGTGATGCTGGCCCTGGCGGTACGGGTGGGGATCGCCGCGGTGCCGCTGGCGATGACGACGGTGTGGCTGGCGAACACGGCGAGCCTGTTGCTGCCGGTGTCCAACCTGACGAACCTGCTGGCCGCCGACCGCGTGGCGCTCTCGCCCACGGGCCTGGCGGCGCGGATGTGGGCGTCCCAACTGGCCTCGGTGCTGGTGACGATGGGGTGCCTGTGGCTGTTCTACTGGCGGCGCGGCCGGCGCGGCGCCGACGTCTACGTACCGCCCGTGGCGCCCCGGCCACGGGATCCGGTGCTGTTCCGGGTGTGCGCCCTGGCGTGTACGGGGTTCCTGCTGGCGATCCTCGTCGACGCGGTCGCGCTGTGGGTGGCCTCGGCGGCCGCGACCGCGCTGGCCGTGGTGGCGTTCGCGGTGCGGCGGCGGTCGGTGCTGCGGCTGTCGCTGGTGCCCTGGCGGCTGCTGGTGCTGGTGCCGGGGCTGTTCCTGGTGGTGGAGACGGTCAACGTGCACGGTCTGCACGAGCTGCTGGCGCGTGCGGTGGGGACGGACGGCGGGACGGCGGGGGCGTTCCGGGCCGCGGCGGTCGGGGGCGGGCTGGCCAACGTGCTGAACAACCTGCCGGTGTACCTGGCCGGTGAGGCGGCGGTTCCGCTGGGCAACCATCAGCAGCTGCTGGCGCTGCTGATCGGCACGAACGTGGGCTCGGTGATCACGCCGTGGGCGTCGCTGGCGACCCTGCTGTGGTTCGAGCGCTGTCACGCGCAGGGCGTCCGCGTGTCCCTGGGGCGGTTCATGGCGACGGGCGCGGTGCTGGCCGCGGGGGCGCTGGCGGCGTCCGTGGCGGCTCTGGTCGCGACCGGCGCCGCATAGGGGGCGCCCTGTAAGGGCGCGAGGAACTGCGCGACAAGCCACGACGCGTCCGCAGTCGGAGTGCGGCGCTTCGCCCGGGCCCCGCGGTGGCGCGTCGGCTGCGGGCCGTCGGTGGCCGGTCGCGCCCGCGCGGCGGCAGCCGCAGATCGGCACTGCCCCGCGTCCCTTGAGGGGGCGCTGCTCACGTCACGAGCGGGTGTTCGCCGTCCTGGCGTGTGCCACCAGCTCCAGCAGGTAGGGGATGTCCTCGGAGCGGCCGGCGACGAAGCTGCGGTCGGTGTCGGGGCCGTTCATCCCGCCGCGGAACGCGCCCCCGTCCAGGGACCGGATGACCAGCCCGGCCTCGGTCGCCAGCAGCGCGCCCGCCGGCAGGTCGATGGCCTCGGCGCGGTAGCCGACGAAGCCGTCGATGTCCCCGCGGGCCAGCATGGCCCACGCCAGCAGGGGCGCCCACAGCTGCAGTACGCGCCGGCAGCGCGCCTCCAGCGTCTCCTTGAGCGCCCCGGCCACCGGGTCGCAGCGGCCCACGGCGTGCCCCTGGGTCCAGGCGAGCAGCGGCCCGACGGGCGACAGCGGTCGGCAAGGGCCGGTGAGCCGGCCCTGCGGGCCGAAGGCGCCGCCGCCGGCCGAGGCCGTCCACGTCCGGTCGGTCACCGGGTCGTGCACCACGCCGACGACCGGCGAGCCGCCGACGCACAGGGCGATGCCCACAGCGTAGGCGGGCAGGCCGATGACGACGTTGTTGCTGCCGTCCAGCGGGTCCACCAGCCAGGTGCGCGCGCCGCCGGCCGGTGCCCCGGCACCCTGGGCGGGGACGACACCGGCCTCCTCCGCCAGGATCCGGTCGGCGGGGAAGCGCTCCTTGATGCGGCGCACGACCAGGCGCTCCGCGAGCAGGTCGAGGTCGGTGACCACGTCGCCGTCCGCGCCCTTGGCCCGGACGCCGTAGTGGCTGTGGAAGCGCGAGCGCAGCAGCGCCCCGGCCTCGTGGGCCGCGGAGACGGCCACCTCGTGCTCGGCCGCGAACCGCCCCCCGGCTCCGGGCGGTGTCGGGTCATCCGCCGTGGTGTCCATGGATCCTCCTCAGGACGGTGCGGGCCGTCCGGGCGGTCGTGGCGGCGTCGCATGTCTGTCGTACCACCCGGTGGGTCGTGCCATGCACCGGACCGACGGTCAGGTCGGCTCCGCCCGGGCGGGTGCGCCCGAGCAGGAGGGTGGCCGCGCGGGTGCCGTCGGGCACGACGGTCGCGTGGAACTGGCCCGCCGCCAGCCGGTAGACCTCGCCGGCGGTGCTGGTCTCCTGCGGGTCGCTCGTGCACCGCACCAGGCGCGTGGTCGGCCGGATCTCGTCCACGGCCGGGGTGTCGTTCCACGCCGGTGCCCCGACGGCGGCGGGGGCGGTGCTGTGCACCTCGTACAGGCGGTGGGTGGGATCGTGCGCGTCCTCGCGCACCAGGGCCCGTACGTTGCCCACCTCGCCGTAGAGCACGCAGCTGGCCAGGTCCCAGCTGTGCGCGTGGACGGGCGAGGTGGTCAGGGCCGGGGCCGCGCGGCGGGCGTCGTCGTCGAAGACGTGCACGCACACGCCGCGGTCCGCCTCCCGCTCGACGGGCAGGCACAGGAAGCCGAGCGGGTGCCGCACGGCGCGCAGGGTGCGCCGCCCGGCGGCTATCTCGGTCAGGGCGAGGGCCGCGGCCTCGTACAGCTCGCCGGCGGCGGCCGGGCCGGCGGCCATGGCATGGGCGATCCGCCGGTAGTCCACGGGGCTGCGCACGGGGGAGCTCACCTCCGGTAGGGATTCTCCGCGTGCAGTGCTTTGTCGATGATGTCGCCGACGTCGCGGTCGGTGAAGGCGGACGGGAGCGGCAGGCCCAACTGCTCGAAGAGCCGCACGGTCTCGTCGACCGTCGGCTCGTCGCTCAGCGGCAGCGTGCGGTTGAGCTGGAGCATGTGGGCCTGTTCGCGGCTCTGGTGGAGCTCGGTGACGTAGTAGTCGTACAGCGGCCGGTCCCGCTCGACCAGCAGGTTGACGCGTCGCGGGTCGTCCTGCGTGATGATCAGGCAGGTGGAGGACAGGTCGAAGCGCAGGGTGGGCACGGTGGAGGAGAGGTAGACCTCGATCTCCAGGGTGTCCAGGCGCTGGCGGTGCCAGCAGGCGGCCAGCACGGTGGCGTAGGACTCCTTGCGGGTGCGCTCGGTGGTCCAGGACCCGCCGGGCACGGTGTGCAGGCGGTGGGAGAAGGTCTGCCGGAAGCGGGCGTAGGCCGCGCACGCCTGCTCGTCGGCGGGGTTGACGATGTCGATCTTCACGGTGAAGGAACGCCGCTGCGGGCGGGCGATCTCCACGCACTCCGGCAGCGTCACGGCCCGCAGGTAGGTGCCCGTGCCGCCCTTGAAGACCCAGCGGTCGGTGCTGCGGCGCGCCCGGTCCAGGGCCGACTCCAGCTCGGCGCCGGAGAGCGAGCGCACCATGGTGAGGTCCTCGAGCGCGTGCCGCGTGCCGTCCATGGCGGAGCGGATGTCGGCGACCCGGCGGCGCCGCTCGGTCAGCGTGCCGAGCACGAGTGCCGCCAGCACCAGCAAGGTGGCGCCCGAGGTGACGTTGTCGTCGAAGTTGTTGCCGAAGATGTCCAGCGTGCCGATGGTCACGGCCGCGGCCAGTGCCACGACGCCGTCGAGATTCCTGATGGTCCAGGCGACGGCATGCTCGATGCCGCGCCCCAGGTTTGCGCCTCCGCGCGCCATGTGCCCCAGCCTCTCCCCCGGTTACGTCAATCGTAGGAGCGACAAGCGGCGGGCGGCCAGAATGAATGTGCGGCAAAGTACGTTCCGCGCCAGCTGCCGGGAGGGGGTGAGGGCTCCTCAGCGCGGCGGCGCCCAGGAGGGGCCACGGCCCGTCAGGGCGAGGAGCCGGTCCAGCGGCGGGGCGTCGGCGGGCACCTCGACGGGCGGTGCGAACAGGCCCGGTGCGGGGCGGGAGGCGACCGCGAGGGCGAATTGCATGCAGGCCTCGATCTCCCAGGGCTCGCACGCGTACGGCGCTCCGATACTGCGGGCGACGTCCCAGCCGTGGACGACCAGTTCGTCCAGCGCCACCCGGGCGGCCAGCGGGGCGGGCAGGTCGACGCCGCCGGCGCGCGTGGTGCCCTGCCAGGCGGCGGGTGTACGCCAGGCCTGCGCGAGGTCCGCCAGCCGGGCGGGGATCCGGGTGCGCCAGTCCTCGCCGAGGCGGGAGGCGTCGCCGGCGGGGGGCGGGGAGGCGTCCTGCCGGAGCGCCTCCTTGGTGGCGGCGGCGGTGAAGCCGGCGGCGAGGCCGCCGATGTGCTCGATCAGGTCCCCGAGCCGGTAGCCGGCGCAGGGGGTGGCCGCCGTCAGCAGGTCGTCGGTGACGGCCGTGAGCAGGCCGGCCGTCCGGCGGGCCGCGGGCCCGAGGTCGAACTCCACGCCGGCCGTCATGGGCGCTCCACCCGCAGGGTGCCCGGCCAGCCGTCGCGGTCGAGGATGCGGTAGAGCTCCTTGATGTCGGCCGGGCTCAGTTTCACGCAGCCGTGGGAGGTGTAGTCGGCCGGCCCGTCCCAGCGCTGGTTCTCCGCGCGGCCCCGGCCGCCGGTGCGGGTCATCTCGCTGTGGACGAACAGCTGGCTGCGCACGGTGCCGTCGTGGCAGCGCTTGCTGCCGAGCTCGATGGCGTAGCCCTTGACGAGGCTGCCGTCGTAGGCGGTGTGGTGCGCGCCCAGGACGTACGTGCCGTCGGGCAGCCATCCCTGGCCGCGGGCGCAGTCGTCGGGGACGACGCCGGAGCCGGCGCGGAAGACGGCGACCTCCCGCCCGTGGCGGACGACGGCGAGGCGCGAGTCGTCCGGGGTGTCCTTGGTGAACCGCAGGAAGTCGGAGCCGGCCGGGGCGGGCTCCGCCCGCCCGGCGGGCCCGAGGGCGAACAGGGCGAGGGCGGCACAGGCGACGGCGGCGCGGCGGCCCGGACTGGGTGCGATACGGAACATGGCGATGCGGCCGAGGCTAGCAACGCCGTCGCCGCCCGGCCGGATTGCCCCGGCCCCGGTCACCCGATCGTGGGCCCGTCCCTGGGGCGAAGATCACAGGCCCTGGGCGCTGTGCGGGCCGCGGCGCTGAGTACGGTGAGCCCGTGCCCAAGCAGACCCTTGCCACCTCCCTGGCCGCCTGGCGGCGCCGGACGGCCTCCGCGGCCGTCCACCGCGCCGCGCGGTGGATCCGCGAGGCCGGGGCGGTGACCGCCGCGCGCCCCGGCCCGTACCGCTTCCGCCGTCTGGGGGCCGGCACCCGGCTGGCGTTCCCGCAGGGCACCGTCTTCGGCGAGGGCTGGATCGAGGTGGGCGAGCACTGCATCATCGCCCAGGACGTGACCTTGACCGCCGGCATGATGCCCGGCCTGGACCTCGGCCCGGACACCCTGGTGCGCCTGGGCAACGGGGTCGTCCTGGGGCGCGGCAGCCATGTGATAGCCGATGCGCCGCTGACGATCGGCGACGACTGCTTCTTCGGCCCGGGCGTGTACGTCACCACCACCAACCACAGTTACGACGATCCCGAGGTGCCGGTGGGCAAGCAGTGGCCCCGCCGGGAGGCGGTGGAGATCGGCCCGGGCAGCTGGATCGGCACGGGAGCGGTGATCCTGCCCGGCGCCCGGCTCGGCCGCAACGTGGTGGTCGCCGCGGGCTCGGTCGTCCGGGGCACGGTGCCCGACCATGCGGTGGTGGCCGGGGCCCCGGCGCGCGTGGTGCGCACCTGGGACGCACACAACGGCTGGCAGCCGCCGCTGCGCACTCCCCCGCCGGTGCCGGTGCCCGAGGGCGTCACGGCCGAGCAGCTGATGGCGCTGGCCCGGCTGGAGGAAGGCGAGGAGCCGGCCTGACGCCTCACCAGGCGACGGGCAGCGCCTCGGGGCCGCGGTTGATGGAGCCCTGCCGCCAGCGCATGTCCTTCTCCTCCACCGCCAGCCGCAGCCGGGGGAAGCGGGCCAGCAGGGTGGAGAGCATCACCTCCGCCTCCATCCGGGTCAGCAGCGCGCCGACGCAGTAGTGGGCGCCGTGGCCGAAGGAGAGGTTGGGGGCCTCGTCGCGGCCGAGGTCGAGCCGGTCGGGCTCGGTGAAGACCGAGGAGTCCCGGTTGGCCGCCAGGTAGGAGACGTAGACGACCTCGCCGCCGCGGATGGTGGTGCCGGCGACCTGGAGGTCCTCGGTGGCGATGCGCGGCAGTCCGACGCCGTTGCGGTGGGGGATGTAGCGCAGCAACTCCTCCACGGCCTGCGGGAGCAGGTCGGGTTCGGCCCGTAGCCGGGCCAGCTGCTCGGGGTGGGTGAGCAGGGCGTAGACCATGTTGGAGACCTGGTTGCGCACGGCGTCCATGCCGTTGAGCACGAGCATGACGGCCAGGGAGATCAGCTCGGGCTGGCTGAGCTCGCCCTGCTCGTGGGCCTCGACCAGCGCGCTGAACAGGTCGTCGCCGCCGTGCTCGGCCCGGTGCCGGGCGAGGTCGCGGAAGTAGCCGGCGATCTCGCGTTTGACCGCGTCGCTCTGCTCCTGCGAGTGGTTGCTGGAGAGGATGACCGAGCGCCAGCCCTGGAGCCGGTCGATGTCGCGGGTGGGCACGCCGAGCAGGTCGCCGATCAGCTGGGCGGGCAGCGGCCCGGTGAGGCACTCGGTGAGGTCGGCCGGGGGCCCGTGCTGCTCCATGCGGTCGATCATCCGGTCGGCGAGCTCCTGGGCCCGCGGCCGCAGGCCGGCGACGCGCTTGCGGCCGAAGGTCTGGGCCACCAGCCGGCGCAGGCGGGTGTGGTCGGGCGGGTCGGTGCGCCCGATGCCGCCGGCGGGCGCCACGACGTGCGGGGTCATGCTGGTGACGGGGCGGTCGACCGTCAGAGCCCGGCTGAGCGAGGGCGCGGAGGCGACGGTCTTGACGTCCTCGTACCGGGTGACCAGCCAGGCGTCCCCCTCGCCGAAGCGCATCCGCACCCGCGCGATGGGCTCCTCGCGCAGCAGGCGGTGCAGGAAGGGGTCGAACTGCAGGCCGGGCAGGGGGTCCACGGCCCAGTCGTGGACGACGGCGCCGGGCTGCCGGGCGGGGCAGGTGCCCCCGGTGGAGGACGGGTCGGGAAGAGAAGTGGTCATGCCGTCGCTCCCTCGTCTGGCACTCCCGTGCGCCCGGCCAGCCGGCCGGGGCAGCACGGGTGGGGATCCCCTGCAAGGGTGCTGTTCCCGCTCATTGCGGGAGCATTCACCACAATCGCGAATACCCCCGGATTGCACCCGCAGGTGTGAGCCCCCGTGCCGCCCGGCCGTGGCCGGCGACGGGCCTGCATTCTTCGGGTCGGGCCTGCTTCTGTTCGGGTCAGACCTGCTTCTTGAGGACCTCCATCAGGCTGGAGAAGCTGTTGTCGGCGAAGCCCGCGGCCATGCCGCGGCGGAAGACGTCCTGGACGCCCTTGAGGAGGGTGACGTCGACGCCGGCGTCCTCGGCGGTGTGCAGGACGTGGTCGACGCTGGCGGCGCCCATGGCCAGCCGGTCGACGTCGCCGGGGTAGTCGGCGGCGTCCGCGTGCATGGCGTACAGCTGGAAGAAGTGCGGCATCATCGTCGCCATGCCGGACAGGTGCGGCAGCAGTTCGGCGGCCTTGACGCCATTGGCGGAGCCGACGGCGAGCGCCTGGTAGAAGCTCAGCATCGTGGTCCAGAACACGGTCATCTGGGCCTGGTAGTACAGGGCGGCCAGGCCCGGGTCCTCGCCGTGGTAGTCGGCGGCGGTGAGCACTTCGAGGGTCGCGCGGTGCTTCTCGAACACCTCGCGCGGGCCGCTGTAGTGGGTGACCGCACCCTCCTTGCCGATCATGGGCGGCGGCACCTGCACGCCGCCGGTGAGGTGGACGGCGCCGTGGGAGGCGGCCCACTCCGCCGCGGCGCGGGCCCGGTCGGGGGTGTCGGAGCTGAGGTTGGCCAGGACCCGGCCCGCGAGCGCGGCGGGCGCCTGCGCGAGGACGGCGTCGACCGCGTCGTAGTCGGTCAGGCTCAGGATCACCAGCTCGTTGGCGGCGAGGGCCGCCTCCACCGTGGCGGCTTCCTCAGCCCCCTTGGCCACGAGGTCGCCCGCCTTGCCGGGCGTGCGGTTCCACAGGGTCACACGGTGGCCGGCGTCCAGGAAGGCGCCCACCATCGCCCGGCCCATCGGTCCCAGTCCGACGACGGTCACAGCCTGCTTGCTCAACGTCTCTCCTCGGGCAACAGGAACGGCCGCACAGGCCGCCCTAGAACGAACGCTCTACTTAGTGATCAACGTAGCACAGAAACTGGAACGAACGCTCTATCCGATAGAGTTCGGCCATGCACACCACCAAGGCGGCACAGCAGGCGACGGGCACGGCGGACGCCGCCGTCGGCACGCGCGAGCGGATCGTGAGGGCGGCGGCCCGGCTGCTGCAGCGTCAGGGCTACGAGGGCACCGGCATCAAGCAGATCGCCGGCGAGGCCGGGGCGACCCTCGGCTCGGTCTACCACTTCTTCCCCGGGGGCAAGCAGGAGCTGGCGGTCGCCGCCATCCGGCACGGCGAGGGCGAGTTCGCCGACATGCTCACCACCGCGCTGTCCGGCACCGAGGACCCCGCCGCCGCGATCGAGGACTGCACCCGGCTGCTGGCCACCGCCCTGCGCGCGTCCGACTGGACCGAGGGCTGCCCCGTCGCCGCCACGGCACTGGAGACCGTCGGGCGGGCCCCGGCCATCCAGCGGGCCTGTGCCGAGGCCATCGGGCACTGGACGGACCTGGTCGCGGCCAAGCTGTGCGACGGCGGGCTCGACCGGGACCCCGCGCACGAGCTGGCGGGCGCCGTCATCAGCACGCTCGAAGGCGCGGAGCTGACGGCGCAGGTGCTCAGGAGCGAGGAGCCGCTGCTGTCGGCGGGCCGTCACCTCGCCCGGCTGGTACGCACGTACGTCTAGCCCGTCCGGCGGATCTTCGTCGCGGGGCACCACGGCACCCTGCCTGCGGGCGCGTCGTGGCTCGTCGCGCCCGCGCGGCGGCAGCCGCAGATCGACACCGCCCCGCGCCCCTTACGGGGCGCCGTGGGCTGGTGCAGTGCCCCGTCAGGGGCGCCGTGCGCTGGACCTCCCGCACGGGCCCGGCCAGACTCGGCCCATGCTGTGGACCGACATCGAGAAGATCGCGGCCGGACTGGCCGAGAAGCACCCGCAGGCGAGGCCGCTGGCCGTCGGCCTCGCCGACATCCGCGAGCGGACCGCCGGGCTGGACGGCTTCGCCGACGACCCCACGCGCTGCAACGCGCGGATCCTGGAGTCGATCCAGCTCGCCTGGGACGACAGAACCGCCTGAAGGCGACGCCCCCGACGCCCCGTCAGCCGGCACCCAGGAGGTGCCGGGCGGCCCGGAGCCCGGAGAGCAGGGCCCCGTGGACGGTGCTGCTGTGCTCGGCGCTGGTCGCCTCGCCCGCGAAGTACAGCCGGTCGCCGACCGGCGCCGCCAGCGCCTCGTGGTCCCCGGGCCGGAACCCGGCGGCCGGGAAGGAGTACGCGCCCCGGGCGTAGGGGTCGGCGGCCCAGCGGGTGACGCGGTGCGCGACCGGCTCGGGCACGGCCGCTCCGTACAGGCCGCGCAGGGCCGCGAGCGCCTCGCGCACCACCGCCGCGTCGCCGTGCGCCTCCAGCCGGCGCGCCACCGGCCCGCCGGCCAGCGCCACCAGCACCGGCGCGCCCAGCACGCGGTGGAGGTTGAACCAGTTGGCGAACGCCCCCTGCGCGCCGCCGCCCTGCCGGCGGATGAGGTCCGCGTCGTCCCAGAAGACGTGCGGGAAGCGGAGGTAGACCTTGTCGTACGTGCCCATGCCCAGGCGCCGCACGGCCTGCTGCTTGGCCTCGGGCAGGGCGGGCGCGAAGGTGACGTCGCCCGCCTTCAGCACGCCGAGCGGCAGGGTGAGCAGCACCCGGCGGGCACGGAAGGCGCCGTGGTCGCGGGTGCGGACGACCACGCCGTCCGCGCCGCCGTGGTCGACGTGGGTGACGACGTGGCCGAGCCGTACGTCCAGGCCCTCGGCCAGGTGGTCCGTCAGCTGCCCGTAGCCGCGGGGGAAGACCACTTCGGCGCCCTCGTGGTCCTCGCCGAGGGCGAGGGCGGCGAGGGCCAGTTCGTCGGCGCCCGCTCCCCAGTCGTCCTCGGCCATGCGGCCGAAGGCCTCGCGCACCGCCGCGGCGCGCGCTCCGGCGAGACCGAGGGCGGGCAGGACCTCCTCCAGCCCGTCGGCCAGCGACCGGTCGGCGGGCGCCTTCCCGGCGAGGGCGTACAGGGCCCGGCCGGCGCGGCGCACGTCGTCCTGCAGCCGCCGGGCCTCGTCACCGGCGGCGCGGTGGCCGGCGGCCGTGTAGACGACGGTGCCCTCGCCGGTGGCGTAGTCCAGGGTGCCGACGTCGTAGACGACCGTCGCGGCACCGGCCTCGGCGGCCAGGGCCGTGACCGGGTTGCCGCTCACGCCGTGGATCCAGGAGGCTCCCAGGTCGATGCGCAGGCCCTGCCACTCCTGCGTCCACAGCCGTCCACCGGTGCGCGTGCGCGCTTCGAGGACGGTCACCGCCCGCCCCGCGCGCCGCAGTTCCCGGGCCGCGGACAGCCCGGCCGCTCCCGCTCCGATGACGAGCGTGTCGGTGGTCTCGGCAGGGCGGGGGCCACTGCGGGGCATCGGGGCACTCCTCGGGTCACGGATCCTGGCCGTACGACAGCCGCACGACAGTCGTACGACCGTACGACGACCGCCGTTTCAGCAGGCGCCCGGCCCCACGGCCCGCGCCTGGCGGCGCAGCCGGCCGGGGGTGGTGTCCAGGCGTTCGCGCAGCAGCGTGGTGAGGGTGGTGGCGTTCTCGTAGCCCACCCGGCGGGCCACCTCCTCCACGGGCAGGCGGGTGGTGCGCAGCAGGTGGGCGGCCTCGTCCAGGCGGATGCGCTGGGTCAGGCGCAGGGGGGCGACGCCCAGGGTGCGGTCGACGGCGCGCTGCAGGGAGCGTTCGCTGGTGCCCAGGGCCCGGGCGGCGTCGGCGATGCGCACGGGTTGCTGGAGGTGCTCGCGCACCCAGTGGGCGAAGGCGGCCACCGTGGGGTCGCTGCGGGCGAGGTGGCCGGGCAGGGCGTAGCCGGCCTGGGTGGAGCGGTGGTCGGCGAGGAGGTAGCGGGCCGTCAGGGCGGCGAGGGCCGGGCACACCTGGCGGACGAGGGCCAGGGCGAGGTCGAGGTGGGCGGTGCCGGCGCCGGCGGTGGTGACGCCGGGGGCGTGGACGAGCAGGCGGTCGTCGTCCAGGGCCACGAGCGGGTAACGGCGGCGGAACCAGGGGGCGAGCCACCAGCTGGTGGTGGCGGGCAGGCCGGTGAGCACGCCGCTCTCGGCGGCCAGGAAGGTGCCGGTGCAGGCCGCGGCCAGGGGAACGCCGCGGGCGTGCGCCTCGCGCAGGAGGGTGTACGCGGGTTCGCGCTCGGGTGATTGCAGCCACTGGAGCAGGGGGTCGGCCCGGCGGTGGCCGATGCCGGGCACGACGACGACGCCGGGGGGATCGGCGTCGCCGGGGGCGACGGTCTCGACGAGGTGGCCCGCGGCGGTGCGGGCCGGGCCGCCGGGCCCGACGCGGGTCACCCGCCACGGGGGCGGGGGCTGCGGCAGCTCGTGCCGCAGGTCGTTCGCGGTGTGCAGGACGTCGAGGACCGAGGCGAGCCCGGTGTCGAACGTGCCGTCAGCGACCAGCACCCAGGTCTCCATGAGCGCACACGGTAGGCGACCTTCCGCCCGGGCCACGGGGACGCTCCGACAAGTGGCCCATCAGTTGATCGCATCGGCGGCCGAACAGACGAATCCGCTCACGCGGGGAGCGCAGCGCGCCGGGGCGCCGCCATCCCCGCCACAATTTTGACGCGCCCCTGTCAATCCACTCCCTTCCGTGGCACCCTTCCTGACGCACCGTCGAATCCGCACCACTCGTCTGCCCGGACCCCCTTGCCGGCGGTCCGGCCCCCCACGGCCGCGCCGCGCGGCGTGCGCGGCCCCTCGGCAGAAGGAGTACGCGTGAGACGTCCCTACGCCACCTGCGCCGGCACCCTGCTGGCCGCGGGCGTCCTGCTCACCGCCGGCGTCCAGGCCACCCCGGCCGGCGCCGCCGCCGGCAGCGCACCGGCCACCGTGCACCCCGCGGCGGCCACGACGGCCGCCCAGCAGCGGGTCGCCGACTTCTGGACCGCCGAGCGGATGCGCTCGGCCACCCCCCTCGACGTGACGGGCACCGCGCGCACCGCACCGGCGCTGCCCACGTCCACGAGCCCCGTGACGAGCATCCCGGCCACCGCGCCGGCCGTGCGCACGGTCGCGCAGATACGGACCAACCCCCAGGCCGGCGGTCCGTGGACCGGCGGCGGCGCCGTGACGAAGACCTCGGGCCGGGTGTTCTTCACCTTCCAGAACCGCACCGCCTCCTGCTCCGGCGACGCCATCACCAGTGGGAACGGCAGCACCGTGATCACCGCCGGGCACTGCGTGAAGTACCAGGGCGCCTGGCACACCGACTGGGTCTTCGTGCCCGGCTACCACGACGGGCAGGCACCCTACGGCAAGTGGGCGGCGACCAGGACCGCCTCCACCCCGCAGTGGGTGGCGAGCGAGGAGATGAACTACGACGTCGGCACGGCCGTCGTCGCACCGCTCGACGGCAAGCGGCTCACCGACGTCGTCGGCGCCCAGGGCGTGCAGTTCAACGGCGCCTACAACACCACCATGTACGCCTTCGGGTTCCCCGCGGCGTCCCCGTACGACGGCACGAAGCTCATCTACTGCAGCGGGACGTCCTCGAAGGACTTCCTGCTCACCAAGGACCACGGCCTGGGCTGCAACATGACCGGCGGCTCCAGCGGCGGCCCGTGGTTCGCGTCGTTCGACGAGTCCACCGGGACCGGCCTGCAGGCGTCGGTCAACAGCTTCGGCTACACCTTCTGGCCGAACCGGATGTTCGGCCCGTACTTCGGCGACGAGATCAAGAACCTCTACGACCAGGTGCAGAACAGCTGAGCCAGGCGGTGTGCCGGCCCCGGGCCAGTGCCCGGGGCCGGCACCCGCGCGCGGCGGGTCAGCCCTTGACGGCCCGCAGGACGACGAACTTCGGGTTGCTCGCGACGACCTCGCAATTGCCGAAGAGCCGGCGCAGCCGCACGTGGTAGCCCAGGTGCCGGTTGCCGACGACCCACAGCTCGCCGCCCGGGCGCAGCGCGCTGCGGGCGCCGGCGAACATGCGCCGTGCGGTGGTGTCGGTGGTGGCCTGGTGGGAGTGGAAGGGCGGGTTGTTCAGCACGAGGTCCACCGAGCCGGCCGGCACGTCCGCCATGCCGTCGGCGACGTGGAACTCGCCGGTGGCCGATGCGGGGGCGTTGGCGCGGAAGGTGGCCTCGGCCGAGGCCACCGCCTGGTGCGACTCGTCGAGGAAGACGACGTGGGAGGCGGGGTTGGCCAGGGCCGCGGCGGTGCCGACCACGCCGTTGCCGCAGCCGAGGTCGACCACGCGCTCGGCGCCGGTGCGCCGCGGCAGGTGCTCCAGCAGGAAGCGGGTGCCGATGTCCAGGTGCTCGGCGCAGAAGACGCCCGCGTGGTTGGTGACCGCCATGCCGGAGGCCGCGCCGAGACCGCCGGGCAGGGTGTAGCGGTGCGGCCAGGGGTTGGCCGGGCGCACCCGCTCCGGGTCGGGCGTGGCGAAGATCAGCCGGGATTTCTTGACGGCGAGCGAGGTGCGGGTCGGGCCGACGAGCCGTTCGAACAGCTGCAGCGTCGAGGTGTGGATCTCGGTGACCCGGCCGGTGCCGACGACGACGCTGCCGGCGTGCAGGGCGGGGGCGAGGCGGTGCAGCTGGTCCTCCAGGAGGGCCAGGCTCTTGGGCACCCGGACGAGCAGCACGTCGATCCGGTCGGGCGGGACGTCCCGGGTGGACAGCAGGCGCACCGCGCCGGCGTCGACGCCGTTGCGGGCGAGGTTGCGGCGGGTGGCCTGCTGGCCGAGGTGGGAGTCGCTGATCTGGACGGGCCGGTGGGCGGCCAGCGCGGTGGCCAGGGCGCCCCAGCGGTCGCCCAGCACCACGACGGTGCCCGACAGGTCCACCGGCTCGCCGTCGCCGGCTCCCTGCAGGTGGCCGAGCAGGTACTCGTCGGCCGCGTCCCAGGCGCGCAGGGTGTCGCGGGGGTCCTCGGGGAAGCGGGCGAGCTCGTACTGGCCCTGTGACGTGGTCAAACGGTTCATCGTGCCCTCAGGCTAGCCGAGGCGGCGCCCGGCGCGGGCCGGCGCCTGCCGCTCAGCAGGTGGGCACGGCCGGCAGCGGGCCGCCGCCCGCGTGGAGGGCCTCGGCCGCGAGGTAGCCGCCGTAGGCCGGCAGGTAGGCCCACCAGGTGGCCGCCGTCGTGCCCGGCGGCTGTTCGCGCCGCTGGCAGCCGACCAGGACCTCGGCCCCTGCGGGCAGGGCGGCGAGGACGGCGGAGCGGGCGGTCGGGCCGGTGCGCACGGGCGCGCGCGGGCCGCGGGTGCCCAGCCAGGTGCCGGCGAGACGGGTGGCGCCGGGCAGGTGCAGGCCGCGGGTGATGCGGCCGAGGGCGGTGCAGGCGGCGCCGTAGGGCGTGCCCGGCGGGTGGAGGGTGAGCACGGCGGCGACGGCGCGGTCGCCGGGGCCGACGGTGCCGGTGGTGTGCAGGGCGGGGCGGTGCAGGTCGAGGCCGGCGGTCGGGCCGGTGGGCGGGCGGCGGGGCCGCGGGGGTGCGGGGAAGCCGGACCAGCCCTGCTTGACGGCCCAGGGGCGGTCGAAGACGGCGGCCAGGCCGAAGTTCTGGTCGTAGCCGTCGGTGCCGCAGCGCGTGGCCCGGCGCAGGGCGCCCATGACCACGGTGCGGACGGGGGCGGGTGCCTCGTCGAGCAGGTACCGGTAGATGCGGACGGTGTCCTGCGCGGACAGGGCGGTGTAGCCCCAGAAGCCGGGGTGGCTGTCGGGCGGGGGCGCGGTGTCGGCGAGGCCGAGCCGGTCGGCCATGCGCCGCACGATGCGGCCCTGGCCGCAGAGGTCCCAGAAGTGGCCGGCGGCGCCGTCGTCGCTGCTGCGCAGCATGACCTCCAGGCGGGCGCGGTCCTCCTCGTCCACGGTGTACGCGGGGCCGCGCTCCCACAGCAGGTCCAGGGCGATGAGGAGCTTGACCACGGAGGCGGAGCGGAACGGGGTGCGGGCGTGGAGCAGTTCGGTGAACGTCCCGGTGCGCCGGTCGAGGACGGCGACGGCCACGGTGGTCCCGGCCGGTACCCCCGGCGCCACCGGGCGGGCGGGTGGGAAGCGGTTGGGCACTGCGCTCTCCTTGCGACGTGGGGTGCGGCGAAGGCGCCGGCCGGGATGGTGCTCGGACGGTGTTCGGATCGTGCGGGGTGCGGGCGCCGGCGGTCACCGGTGTTCGTCCGTCGTCGAAACCGGACGGGGCGCCGCCGTACACAGCGCATGGCACCATGGGCCCGACGGCGTTACACGGGAGGGGAGTTGTGGTGAGCGGTCTGAGCAAGGGCATCGCGCGCGTGGAGGTGGCGCTGCGGTGGGACCCGAGCCCGCTGGGCACTGCGGCGCACGATCTGGACCTGATCGCGGGAACGTTCACCGCGGACGATCCGTACGGCGATCCGGCCTATCTGGTGCACTTCGACAGCCGTTCGCCCGACGGCACCATCGCGCTCGACCGGGACAGCACGGACGGCCGGGGCCTGGGCGACGACGAGGTGATGACGCTGGAGCTGGACCGGCTGGCGCCGCGGTACGTGCGCGTGGTGGTGGGCGTGATGATCCAGCAGAGCGCCGGGCGGCTGACGTTCGGGGAGGTGGCGGGCACCGGGGTGCGGGTGCGCGAGGGGTATGCGCAGCTCGCCTCCGACGACCTGTCCACGGTGGCCGGTGCGACGGCGGCGGTCGTCGCGGAGTTCGCCCGGGACGCGGCGGGCAACTGGGTGTTCCGGCCGGGGGTGCGCGGCTTCGACGCCGACCCGGCCACGTTCGCCAGGATCCTGGGCACGCGCCCGGGACAGTAGGCCCGCGGGGCCGTCGGGCGGCTCCGCCGTGCCGCCGGGGCGCGGTGGGGGGACACTGGGGGCGGGAGGTGCCCATGGCGCGACGCAGCGGTGCGCAGGACGGGGAGGCGTACGACGCCTCGCCGTTCGTCCCCGAGGGCGCCGACCTGGGCGCCCTGCGCAAGGCCGCGGGCGGCTGCCGGGGCTGTCCGCTCTACCGGGACGCGACGGGCACGGTCTTCGGCGAGGGCGAGCCCTCGGCCCGGCTGGTCCTGGTCGGCGAGCAGCCCGGGGACCAGGAGGACCGGCAGGGCAGGCCCTTCGTGGGACCGGCCGGCGGGGTGCTCGGGCGGGCGGTGCAGGAGGCGGGGATCGACCCCGCGGAGGCGTACGTCACCAACGCCGTCAAGCACTTCAAGTTCCAGCAGGCGGAACGGGGCAAGCGGCGCATCCACAAGACGCCCGGCCTGCGGGAGATCGGCGCGTGCCGGCCCTGGCTCAGGGCGGAGCTGCAGCTGATCGACCCGGAGGTGGTGGTGGCGCTGGGCGCGACGGCCGGCAAGTCGCTGTTCGGCCCGTCGTTCCGGGTGATGGAACAGCGCGGCATCGTGCTGCCCATGCCGGCGCTCGACGGCGAGGAGGGCGGGGAGGGGGCGGGCGTGCTGGTGGCGACGATCCACCCCTCGGCGGTGCTGCGCGCCGACGCCGAGGCGCGGGCCGCGGCGTACGCGGGGCTGGTGGCGGACCTGCGGGTCGCGGCGGGCGTGCTCAACGCTTGAACCGTGCACCACGCATGCTGAACGCTTCGACCCTGCACCACGCCTGCCGAACGCTTCTACCTTGCACCACGCCTGCCGAACGCTTCTACCTTGCACCGCGCCTGCGCGAACTCTTGAATCCTGCACCGCTCATGACAACCCGTCGGTTGTGGTGGCAGGCTCGGCGGTGCCGCGACCATCGCTGCCGAAGGGGGAGTTCCCATGGCTTCGTTCCGTTCGTCCCGCCCGCGCTCCAGACGCCGTCGAGTCCGTGCGGCCGCGTTGACGGCTGCCGCCGCCGCGCTGGTGGCGAGCGCCGTGAGCGCGCCCGCCGAGGCCCGGTCCGCGGCGGGCGTCGCGCGTACGGCCGCCACCGGCTGCGGCACCGGCGTGGGCCGGGTGCCGCTGGAGACCACGCAGGACCCCGCCACCGGCCGCTGGCGGCTCGACGACCCGGTGCGCGGCCACCACCGCACGTACGACCTGCGCGGTGCGACCGGCGGGCCGGGCGTGCTGGTGACGGACGACGACAACAGCTGGTGCGACACGGCCGCGCAGGCCGACGCCGTGGCCGCGCACTACATCAACGCCGTGGTGTGGGACTACTTCCTGACCTCCCACGGCCGCCGCGGCGTGCGCGGCGACGGTACGGGCGGCTGCAGCCAGGTCCACTACGGCAACGCCTACCTCAACGCCTTCTGGGCGGACGATCGCGGCTGCATGGTCTGGGGCTCGGGAGCGAGCCGACCGAACGACCTCTTCCGTATCGAGGTGGGCGCGCACGAGATGACCCACGGCGTCACGGCCGCGACCGCGAACCTGACCTACAGCGGCGAGAGCGGCGCGCTGAACGAGGCGACGAGCGACATCTTCGCCGCGGCCGTGGAGTTCGCGGCGAACAACCCGGCGGACCCGGGCGACTACCTCTTCGGCGAACGCACCGACATCACCGGCGACCACGTCGACCGCCGCATGGACCGGCCCTCCTGGGACGGACGGTCCAAGGACTACTGGTACCCCGGCATCGAGCGGCTCGACGTGCACAGCGCGAGCGGGCCCGCCGACCACTTCTTCTACCTGCTGGCCGAGGGCAGCGGGCGCAAGGTGATCAATGGCGTCGCCTACGACAGCCCCACGTACGACGGGAAGCCGGTCGCCGGCATCGGGCGGGAGGCGGCGGCGCGGATCTGGTACCACGCGCTGACCAACTACATGCGCGCGAACACCACTTATCACGGTGCGCGCGACCTGACGCTGAAAGCGGCCGCGGACCTCTATGGCGCCGGCAGCCCGCAGCACACGGCGGTCGGGGCCGCCTGGACCGCGGTCAACGTCGGCTGATTGATCGGCAGGCCGGGCCGTCCATATAATTGCCCCAGGAAACTATATGGAGCGCGCCGCGCATCACGACCGAAGGAAAGAGCACACCGCATGACCGCCACCCAAGAGGCTTTCCGCAGCTACGTGGAGGAGAACCTCGATGCCCTGAACGACCGCCCCGAGCGCAACGTTTTACTGCATGAGAACCGGTGGATGACCGCCGGCGAGCTGCGCGACCTGGTGTACCGCACCGCCCGCGCCCTGCACCGCAGGGGCATCGGCCGCGGACACACCGTCACGCTGCTCGGCGGCAACCTCCCGGAGATCGTCGCCGCCCGCTACGCCGCGAACCTGCTGGGCAGCCGGGTCAACCACCTGTACAACCGGCTGTCGGCGGAAGCCCAGGCCCTCATCGTGCAGGACGTGGAGACGTACGCTTTCATAGCCGACCCCCGCTGGGCCGAGCGGACCGCCGAGGTGACCGCGCTGGCTCCGGTGGAGCACGTGCTCACCCTCGGCCCCGCGGCCACGGGCGAGGACCTGCTGGCGCTGGCCGCCGGGGAGTCCGCCGAGCCGCTGGCCGGTGCGGCGCGACCCGAGGACATCTGCAGCATCCGGCACACCGGCGGCACCACCGGCCACCCGAAGGGCATCTGCACCACCTTCGGCCAGGTGGCCGGCTACCGGCCGGAACCCGAACCGTACGAGCGCCGGCAGCTGGTGTGCACCACGCTCGCCCACATCGGCGGCCTGTTCACGGACATCACGATCCGGGGCGGCGGCGTCGTCGTGCTGCACGAGGACTTCGACCCGGCCGCGGTGCTGGCGACGGTCGAACGGGAGCGCATCACCGACCTGTTCCTGCTGCCGCCGCTGCTCTACCGCCTCCTGGACCACCCGGACGCCGACCGTACCGACACCTCCAGCCTGCGGTCCCTGACCTACGGCGGCTGCCAGGCCTCCCCCACCCGCATCGCGGACGCCGTCCGGCGCCTGGGCCCGGTGCTCATGCAGTTCTACGGGCAGAGCGAGGTGGGCGGCATCAGCATGCTGATGCCCGATCAGCACGACCCGGACCGCCCCGAGGTGCTGCGCTCGGCCGGCAGGATCCTGCCCGACGTGGAGGTCGCCATCCGCGACGAGGCGGGCAACGACCTGCCCACCGGGCGGCACGGCGAGATATGCGTCCGCTCGCCGCACGTCATGCAGGGCTACTGGAAGCAGCCCGAACTGACCGCCGAGGTGCTGCGCGACGGCTGGCTGCACACCGGTGACGTGGGCTTCGTCGACGAGGAGGGCTACCTCACGGTCGTCGACCGGCTCAAGGACATGATCATCGTGGTGGGCGGGCACGTGTACACCTCGGAGCTCGAGGACCTGCTCAACCGCCACCCCGACGTCCTGCACAGCGCCGTCTTCGGCGTCCGCGACGCGGACCGCATGGAGCAGGTCCACGCCGTGATCGTGCCCCGGCCCGGCGCGGAGCCGGACGAGAAGCAGCTGCGGGCCTACGTGCGCGAGCAGCGCGGCGCCATGTACGAACCGGCGCGCGTCGCCTTCGCCGAGACGCTGCCGCTGACCGAGGCCGGCAAGCCGGACAAGAACAAGCTGCGGGCCCTGGCCGAGCAGCTTCCGGTGGGCTGACTCTGCGTCAGCCCCTCCGAGACGCCCGGCACTCCGCTCGCCCCCGTGGCGGAGTGCCGGGCGTTCGCCTCAGCGCTGCCCCGGCACCGGCACCGGCACGGACGCGTGGACCTGGTGCAGGTGCACGACGACGTCGTAGGCGCTGCCCAGGGCCAGCGAGGAGACCGGGTTGTAGGGATGACGCCCGGGGATGACATACGTCGGCCGGGCGGTGCCCAGCCAGGCGGCCACCGCCGGATCGCGGCGTGCGGCGCGCAGGTCGACGACGAAGTCGCGGTGGCGCACCGCGTCGAGGGTCTCCTCGTTGCTGCCGGGCGCGGCCGGGGACACGCTGAACGTCCCCGCCTCCCCCGATGCCGTCCGTGCCCGGTAGTCGCCGCTGTACACGGTGGTGCCGACGGCCAGGTAGCCGCTGCCGATCAGCTCCCGCAGGTCCGCGCCCATCGTCACGGGGTAGACGCCGGGGAAGGCGGAGTCGTAGGAGATGTGCCCGTCGTGCGCGGAGAGCACCAGACGGTCGCCCATCGTGCGCTGCCACCACACGGCTGTCTCCGCCATGATCCGGTCCCGCTGCCGGTTGGCGGCCGCGACCTGGGCGGGATCGTCGAAGTCGACGGCGAAGGACTCGGCCATCTGCGCGAGGATCCTCGCCTCCTGAAGAACCCACGCATCCCGCTCGGCCGCTTCCTCCAGCAGTCGGTACGCGGCCCGGGCGTCGTCGGCCATCGCCGTGCGCTCGGCCAGCGGCAGGGCACTGTACGCCGCCAGCCGCGCGCCGACCCCGCCGGGCAGGGCCCGCAGCGCGGCGTAGCGCCGGTCAAGCTCCGGCACGAGGGCGGGCGTGTGCTTCCCGGCCCAGGCGAGGATGCGTTCGTACTGCTCGGGGTCGGCGTCGGAGAAGTCCAGGCCCACGATCCGCACCGGCCGGGCGGCGGTGCGGTTGTGCTCGCGCACTCCGGCGAACAGCTGCCGCAACTCCTCGGTGTTCAGCAGGCCGTAGCCGTCCTGGAACTCCTCGCGCATGATCCCGCGCAGGTCGCCCTCGCCGGTGCGCACGTACGTGTCCAGCCGGACGCCCGCGGACCAGCTGATCTCCATGGCGAAGGCGGAGAAGCCCTCGTGCGTCACCAGGCGCCGCAGCAGCCGGTCCTTGACGGTGAAGATCTCCTTCGAGCCGTGCGACGCCTCGCCCAGCCCGACGATCCTCGCCCCCCGGGTCGCCGCGCCGAACGCGGCCAGGTCCGCGTCGGACCCGCCCGGTGCGGTGCTGCGCAACGGGTGCGCGGACCGCTCCAGCCCGGCCACGACGCCCCGGTCGGGGCCCTGCCCGGCCCGCGCGGCGGCCGGCGCCGCCGGGCTCACGGCCGTGGCGGCGGGGATGGCCGGCCCGAGGAGGGAGGCGAGGGCGACGGTGAGGACGGCGGCACGGCGTAAGGTCATGTGTGTCATGCACGCTGTTATACGTGAGGCAGTTGAGGCGTCTGTGACGGGGAGGGACTGCTTGTCCGGCCGTTGGTCCGGCGCGCTCGGAAGCGCCGGGAACGGCCGTCAAGGAAGCGTGGGAACCCGTCATGCCGGGCCTGGACATGCGAGCTCTGCGGGCTGCGGAGCATCTAAGTGGCCGGAGGTCTCCCGAATCTCTCCCGACGATCATTCAGAGCCGCTCAGCCCCTACTCCTTACTCCTTTTACTCCTTGGCGTCCGCGTAGCACTCCACCACCGCGGTGGTGAACGGAAAGCGCGTCGGCGTCGCGCCGAAGGCGAGGCGGCCGGCGTGGTCGCCGGCGGAGCGGATGGCCTCGACCACGGCGGGGGCCTCCTCGCGGGGGCAGTGCACGATCAGTTCGTCGTGCTGGAAGAAGACCAGCTCCGCCTTCAGGCCGGCCGTGGCCTGCCGCACCAGGGCGAGCACGATCAGCGCCCACTCGGCGGCACTGCCCTGGACGACGAAGTTGCGGGTGAACCTGCCGCGCCTGCGGGCGCCCGCCGTGCCGCCGGGGGCGGCCAGCTCCTCGTCCTGCGGCAGGCCCGCCTCCTCGGCGAGCGCGGTCGAGGACGGCGGGCAGGTGCGGCCCAGCCAGGTACGCACCAGGCGGCCCTCCTCCCCCGCCCGCGCGGCGTCGTCGACGTACGCCACGGCCCGCGGGAAACGGCGGCGCAGCTCGGCCAGGTGCCGCAGGCCGTCACCGGACGTCTGCCCGTAGATCGCCCCCAGAACGGCCAGCTTGGCGCGGTCCCGGTCACCGGCGAACAGCCGCTGCGACAGGCCCGCGTACAGGTCGTGCCCGGTGCCCGCCACCTCCATCAGGCCCGGATCGCGGGAGATCGCGGCCAGGACGCGGGGCTCGATCTGGTCGGCGTCCGCGACGACCAGGCACCAGCCCGGATCGGCGACCACCGCGCGCCGCACCACGCGCGGGATCTGCAGCGCCCCGCCGCCGCGCGTCGTCCACCGGCCGGTGACGGTGCCGCCCGGCAAGTACTCGGGCCGGAAGCGGCCCTCGTGCACCCACGCCTGCAGCCAGGCCCAGCCGTGGGCCGTGTGCAGGCGGTAGAGCTTCTTGTACTCCAGCAGGGCCGGCACGGCCGGGTGGTCGATGTCCTGCAGCTCCCAGGCGCGCGTCGAGGACAGGGCGATGCCCTCCCGGGCGAAGGCCCGCACGATGTCGGCGGGCCGGTCGGGGCGCACCCGCGCCCCCGGGCCGAACGCCCGCGAGACCTCCTCGGCCAGCTCCGCCAGGCGCCGGGTCTCCTGGCCACCGGGATAGCGCTCGCCCAGCAGCGACGTCAGCAACCCGTGGTGCACGTCGGCCCGCCAGGGCACCCCGGCCCGGCCCATCTCGGCCGCCACCAGCGTGCCCGCGGACTCGGCGGCCGCCAGCAGGCGCATGCGCTCGGGATGCGCGGTCCGGGCGGTACGGGCCAGCTGGTCGGCGTACACCTCGCGCAGGGCGGTCAGCTCGTCCGTACCGGGCGGCAGCGGCACCGGGCCCGGCTCGAACAACGACGGCTGCCCGCCGGCCGTCGCCGTCCGCACGGGCGCATCCTCCGGCACGGGCAGGCGGTGCAGCCGCGCCCAGGCGGCCGCCAGCGAGCGCGGCTGCCCGGACTGCCCCTCCTCGTGGCCGATGAGCAGGGCCTCGGCGGCCTCCACGTCGTAGCACCGCTCGACGTGCAGGCCGGCGGCGAGCAGCGTGCCGTAGGACTCGGCGGTGGACCGCCAGATCCACCGGTCCACGGTGGGCCGGGACCCGACGGCGTGAACGAGGGAGGGCTCGCGGAGGGTGGGGCCGGCGGGGTGCCCTGCGTCGTCGACGGGGCACAGCTGCACGGCCCCGTCGCGTGCGTCGGCCACCAACCACTTCATGGGGTGAGTTTCGCACCGGGGTCTGACATCGCCCGGATGGTGCAGCGCCCCGTCAGGGGCACGGGGCGCCGTGGCTCAGTGCCGGGTGCCCACCGGCTCGTCGTGGCGCGCCGGGCGCGAGGACGCCACCGTTCGTGAGCGCCCGCCCGAGGGCCCGCGGCGGATCGCCGCCAGGCCGACGCCCGCGAGGACGACCAGGCCGCCCAGCCCGGCCATCGGGCTCGGCACCGAGCCGAGGAGCAGCGCGTCCAGTGCGAGGGCCGCCACCGGTACCGCGTACAGGACCAGGGAGCTGACCGACGCCGTCGCGGCCTGCAGGACGCGCGACCAGGTGCAGAACGCCAGTACCGTGCAGCCCAGTCCGAGCCACAGGACCGCCGCGTGCTGCTGCCATCCGGCGGCCGCGGCCTGCGTGACGGCGGCGGGGGCGAAGAAGAGCAGGGGCAGCAGTCCGAAGAGGCTGCCGTAGAAGATGCAGTCCATGCCGGAGTACCGCTGCAGCAGCGGCTTCTGCAGGACGAAGGAGGTCGCCTGGGCGGCCGCCGCGAGCACGATCATGGCCATGCCGGAGCGGGTGCCGCCGCTGCCGCCGGCGAGGGCGACGAGAAGGGCGCCGCCGAGGGCGACGAGGAGGCCGGCGATGCCCCACGGGCCGGGCCGTTCGCGCAGGACGAGCATGCCCAGCGCGGTGGCGAAGACCGGCGAGGTGGCCACGAGCATGGCGGCGGTGCCGCCCTCGACGTGGCGTTCGCCCGCGTAGAGCAGGAGCTGATAGGCGGTCATGCCGGTCAGGCCGAAGCCGGCCATGCGCAGGGTGTCGCCGCGGCGCAGCCGGCTGATGCGGCCGGTCAGCAGGCACGGCAGCAGCAGGGCGACGGCGGTGACCAGGCGCAGGACGGCGATGGACTCGGGGGCGTAGCCCTCCAGGGCCATGCGGATGGCAGGGAAGGCCGAGCCCCACAGGACCGCGGTCGCGGCCATGAACTTCCACGGGGTCAACGGAAAAACACCGCCTGTCGACTCGGTATGCGTCGAACGTTTCGACGATGTTGCCGAAGCTACAGAGAATCGACTCATAAGTCGAATAACTGATTCCTCTTAGATCTCAAAGAGAATCTTTGGGTACGCACGAACGGCCTCTCCACCGCGCCGCGCGGCCCGCGCTCCCGTACCCTCGGACGGGGGACCTGCGCGCAGTGGCGCACGCCGACGGCGAAGGAGCAGTGGGTGATGAGCGGCCTGGAGACTGCGGACCATGTCAGCGTGCATCTGAGCGGATGCGGCACGGCCGACGCGGGCGTCGTCTTCGGCGCCCTGGAGGCGGCGTTCCCCGGCGGCACGGAGCCCGACGCGAGCCGGAGCGCCGCCGCCCAGAAGACCGGGGAGGGCGCCGCCACCATGTGGTGCACGGTGGTCGACGCCCGGACGCGTACGCCCCGCGGGGCGCCCTCGGCGGCCCCGCTGACCGGCGGCGTGGTGGCCGACCTGTTCGGCGCCGCCGATCCGGTGCGCCAGGTCGAAGAAGAGCTGGCGGCCGTCTTCGACGTCGAGCACCAGGGCACGGTCCCGGGAGAGCACGAGCTGGAGGTCAGGCTGCGCCTGGCGCCGCGCCCGGGCGCCTGACGGCCGGCCGCGGCCGGCGGCCGCACAGCGCCGCGTCCCGCCCTGAGGCAAGGAGGGACAGGCCATGACGCACGCGCACCATGCGGGACTGCACGACGCGCCCTATCTACCCATCGAGGACCACGGGATCATCGGTGATCTCCACACCGTGGCCCTGGTGGGGGCGGAAGGCACGATCGACTGGTGCTGTCTGCCCCGCTTCGACTCGCCCTCGGTCTTCGCCTCGTTGCTGGACGCTGAGCGCGGCGGGTTCTTCTCGGTGCGGGTGCCGGAGGTCGAGCGCACCAAGCAGATGTACCTGCCCGATTCCAACGTGCTGCTGACGCGCTTCCTCGCCGAGGACGCGGTGGCGGAGCTGTACGACTTCATGGTCCCCGACCACCCCGCCTGCTCCGCGGGTGGCATCCGGCAGATCGTCCGCCAGCTGCGGGTGGTGCGCGGCAGCGCCAGGGTGGACGTCGAGTGCCGCCCGGCGTTCGACTACGCCCGCGCCCCGCACGAGGTGGCGCTGGTCGAGGGGGTCGGCGCGGTGTTCACGAGTCCGGCCGGCCACTTGGTGCTGCGCTCCTCCGTGCCGCTGCGCGCCGACGGGGACGCGGCGCTGGCCACGGTGGAGCTGTCCGCCGGGCAGGCGCTCTCGCTCACGGCCCAGTGGGAGGGCGAGCCGCGGCCGGTGGACTGCACGGAGGTCGACCGCCTTCTGGACGACACCCTGCGCTACTGGGACGGCTGGCTGCGCCAGTCGCGCTACCAGGGCCGCTACCGCGAGGCGGTGGAACGCTCGGCCCTGGCCCTGAAGCTGCTGGTGCACCAGCCGACCGGCGCCCTGATCGCCGCTCCCACCACGTCACTGCCGGAGTCGCCGGGCGGCTCGCGCAACTGGGACTACCGCTACACCTGGGTGCGCGACGCCGCGTTCACGCTGTACGCGCTGATGCGGCTGGGCTTCACCGAGGAGGCGGCGGGGTTCGTCGACTGGCTGCACGACCGGTGTGTGGAGGCGCCGCCGGACACGGGGCTGCAGGTGCTCTACGGCATCGACGGCCGCGCCGGGCTGCCGGAGACCGAGCTGACCCACCTGGCCGGCTACCGCGGGGCCCGTCCGGTGCGCATCGGCAACGCCGCGTCCCTGCAACTGCAGCTGGACATCCACGGCGAGCTGATGGACTCCGTCTACCTGTACAACAAATACGGCGAGCCGATCTCCTACGAGTTGTGGGAGGCGCTGAGCCGGCAGCTGGAGTGGCTGGAGAAGCACTGGGAGGAGCCGGACGACGGCATCTGGGAGACCCGCGGGGGCCGGCGCCGCTTCACGTACTCGGCGCTGATGACGTGGGTGGCCTTCGAGCGGGCCATGCGCATCGCCCGCCACCGCGGCATGCCCGCCCCCGTCGAGCGCTGGCGCGATGCGGCCGCCGCGGCGTACCGGTACGTGCAGGACAGCTGCTACTCCCACGAGCTGGGGGCGTACGTGCAGTACGCGGACAGCGACGTGCTGGACGCCTCGCTGCTGGTGATGCCGCTGGTGAAGTTCGTGGGCCCGGCCGACCCGCGCTTCCTGTCCACCGTGCGGCGCCTGGAGGAACGGCTCGTCAGCGACAGTCTCGTGCACCGCTACCAGGCCGACGGCGCCGACGGGTTCACCGACCGGGAGGGCACCTTCAACCTGTGTTCCTTCTGGTACGTCGAGGCCCTGGCCCGCGCCGGCCGGGTCGGCGAGGCGCGGTACATCTTCGAGAAGATGACCACCCACGCCAACCACCTGGGCCTGTACGCCGAGGAGATCGGCCCGGCGGGCGAGGCCCTGGGCAACTTCCCGCAGGCCTTCACCCACCTGGCACTGATCAGCGCGGCCACCAATCTCGACCGCGCACTGGCCACGCAGCGCGGCGCGACGACGCGGCACTGCCGCCGCTGAGGGCGCATTGCCGAGCGCTGCGTGCCGTCACCCGGCGGCGGTCACCCGGCCGCCCAGTTCCACGACCCCGTCGCCGAGGAAGCGCGTGAGGATCTGCGATCCCGCTCCCTGCCGTACCGTCAGGGAGCGGCCCAGCTCGGCGGTCAGGACGAGGGCGGCCGCGCCGGTGGCCTCGTCCTCGGTCACCCCGTCGCCGCGCCGCGGGAAGCCCCGCGCCCGGACGCGCCCGGCGGCCTCGTCCTCCCAGGCCCAGGCGTACAGCCAGCCCTCCCCCGGCGGCGGGGCGGGCAGCTCGTCGACCTCGGCGACGGTGGCGAAGGCTTGCGTCCGCCGGCCGGGTACCCAGGCGGCCCGTCCCCGGATCCAGGTGAGTCCGTCCTCCTCCCAGGTGGGCACCTCGCCCGCCGGTGGGCGCAGGACGTCCACCGGCTCGCCGCGGCTGCGCAACCAGGACGCCACGCCGATGAGCGGGTGTCCGGCGAAGGGCAGCGGCGTGCTGGGGGTGCGGATGTCGACGCGTCCGGCCCGGGCGTCGTCGACGAAGACGGTCTCGCTGTAGCCGAGTTCGGCGGCGAGGTGCTGCCGTTCGCGCGTGCCGGGGACGGCCGCTCCGTCCATGACGACTCCGAGGGGATTGCCGCCCGTTCCGTCCGGGCCGGTGAACACCCTTACCACCGCATGATCAACCATGAGCTGATTCAATCAGCTTCGCTCGGCTTCAATCGGCGTGAGGAGCAGTGGTGGGCGAGAACAAACGGCGCATGCTGGCGGGCGAGTGGTACGTGCCCGACGATCCGGAACTGGCCGTGGACACCCGGCGGCGGGCGGAACTGTGCGCGGCGTTCAACGCGGCGTCCACGGCCACGGCGCCGGAGCGCCGCGCCCTGCTCGCGCGGCTGCTGGGCTCGGTGGGCGAGGGGGTGAACGTCCGGCCGCCCTTCCACTGCGACTTCGGCTACCACATCAGCCTCGGCTCGGGGACGTTCGTCAACTTCGGGGCGGTCTTCCTCGACGCGGCGCCGATCACCGTCGGCGCGGACGTGCAGATCGGGCCGTACGTGCAGCTGCTGACACCGCTGCACGAGATGGCCGCCGAGCGGCGGCGGGCCGGCTGGGAGCGGGCGCTGCCGATCTCTATCGGCGACAACGTCTGGCTGGGCGGCGGAGTGATCGTCTGCCCCGGCGTGAGCATCGGCGCGAACACGGTCGTCGGAGCCGGCTCGGTGGTCACCCGCGACCTGCCGGCAGGCGTGCTGGCCGTGGGCAATCCGGCGCGGGTGGTGCGCGACCTGCCGGAGTGAGGGACCCGGCGCCGCCGACTGCGCCGTACGGGTGAGGCAGAAGTGTCATGGGATGCTTCTGGGCGGGAAGAGGCACAAGGTGCCTGAACTCACCGACCCCCTGACGACCCTGGTACGGCGCCACCGCGAACCCGCCGTCGTGCAGGCGGTCCGCTCGACGCTGGCCGCGGTGATCTCCTACGTGGTCGCCCTGCAGCTGAGCAACGAGCCCCTGCCGCTGACGGCACCGCTGACCGCGCTGCTCGTCGTCCAGGTCACGCTGTACTCGACACTGACGACCGGCATCCGCAGGGTCAACTCCGTGGTGGCCGGCGTCCTGATCGCCATCGGCTTCAGTGTCCTGGTGGGCCTGACCTGGTGGAGCCTGGGCCTGATCATCCTCGCCTCCCTGATCATCGGGCGGTTCGTCCGCGCGGGTGAATTCGTGCCGGAGGTGGCGATCAGCGCCATGCTGGTGCTCGGCGTGACGAGAGTGGCCGCCACCGCCTGGGACCGGGTGCTGGAGACCCTGATCGGCGCCGTGGTGGGCCTGCTCTTCGACGTCCTGTTCGTGCCCCCGGTGTGGGTGCAGCCGGCGAGCGAGGCCATCGAGCAGCTCTCGCGCCGCATGGGGCAGTTGCTGCGGCGCGTCGGCGAGGAGGTCAGCGGGCACACGCCGGTCGCCGAGGCGGCGGCCCGGCTGCACGAGGCCCGCCGGCTGGACCACGACATCGTCCAGGTGGACGCCTCCCTGCGGCAGGCCGAGGACAGCCTGCGGCTCAACCCCCGCGTCCGCGAGGGGCTGCTGTTCCGCGTGGTGCTGCGCACCGGCCTGGACGCCCTGGAGATCGCCGCAGTGGTGCTGCGGGTGCTGTGCCGCACGCTGACCGACCTGGCCAAGGAGCGCACCGGCGAGCCGATGTTCACCCCCGAGGTGGCCGAGGCGCTGCGGGAGGTGTGCCACCACCTCGCCCGGGCGGTGGAGAGCTTCGCCGTGCTCATCACCACCCAGGTCAGCCGCAACGCCGAGAAGGCCGAGGACCGGCTGATGGAGGAGCTCGCCGCCGGCCGGGCCGGCCGCGACCGCGCCGCGCACCTGCTCCTGGAGGGCGTGCAGCGCCACCCGCGGCAGTGGCAGCTGCACGGCGCGCTGCTGGCCGAGATCGACCGCATCCTCGACGAGCTGGACGTGGAGAAGCGCACCGAGCGCCTGGCCGAGGAGCTCGACCGCGCCACCCGCGAACAGCGCGAGCGCTACCCGCTGATGCACCGCGTCCAGCGCCGCCTGCGCAGCAGCGGCTACGGCTGGCGCCGCGGCTGGTTCGCCAACCGCGACTGAGGCCGCTTCTTCGGCCGGCCGGCCTTCCGGTGCGCTCAGCCCTCGATGTGGCCCACCGCGCGGCCGCGGCGGGCCGGGGCGCGGCCGGCGGGTTGGTCGGGGGCGGGGCCGGTGGGGATGGGTGGGATGGGGCGGGACTCCGGTGCGTCGGTCAGCAGGGTGAGGCGTTCGCCGCAGTGCAGGATGTCCTGGCTCTCGCCGTCCAGCAGGGTGTACGTCGCCTGGCTGCGGGCGATCTCCACCCGTAGGCGGTGGCCGCGGAACTGGACGGTGAAGGCCAGGCGGCCGAGCTGTTCGGGCAGCCGGGGGCTGAAGGCGACCAGGCCGTCGACCTCGCGCATCCCGCCGAAGCCGATGACCAGGGCGAACCAGGTGCCGGCGAGGGAGGCGATGTGCAGGCCGTCGCGGGTGTTGCCCTCCAGGTCGAACAGGTCCATCATCGCCGCCTCGCCCAGGTAGTCGTAGGCGAGCCGCATGTGGCCGACCTCGGCCGCCATGACGGCCTGTCCGCAGGCGGACAGGGAGGAGTCGCGGACCGTCAGCTGCTCGTAGTAGGCGAAGTTGCGGGCCTTCTCCTCGGGGGTGAACGCCTCGCCGCGCAGGCACATCGCGAGGACCAGGTCGGCCTGTTTGACGACCTGCTTGCGGTAGAGGTCGAAGTAGGGGAAGTGCAGCATCAGCGGGTACTGGTTCTCGCCGGTGCGGGCGAAGTCCCACACCTGGTGCCCGGTGAAGCCCTGGGACTGCTCGTGGACGCCCAGGTCCTCGTTGTAGGGCAGGGTCATGCGCGTGGCGGCGTCGCGCCAGGCGGCGGTCTCCTCGTCGTCGACGCCCAGGGAGGCGGCGACGTCCGGGTGGCGCTCGGCGGCCACGGCCGCGGCGCGCAGATTGTGCTGGGCCATCAGGTTCGTGTAGACGTTGTCGTCCGAGATGGCGCTGTACTCGTCGGGGCCGGTCACCCCGTCGATGTGGAAGGCGCCGTGGTGGTCGTGGTGGCCCAGCGAGCGCCACAGCCGGGCCGTTTCGACGAGCAGCGGCAGCCCGACCTCCCGTTCGAAGGTCTCGTCGCAGGTGGCGCGGATGTAGCGGACCACGGCGTCGGCGATGTCGGCGTTGATGTGGAAGGCGGCCGTCCCGGCCGGCCAGTAGCCCGAGCACTCGCTGCCGTTGATGGTCCGCCAGGGGAAGGCCGCACCCTGCAGGCCCAGCTGGCGGGCGCGTTCCTGCGCCTGCGGCAGGGTGGTGTGCCGCCAGCGCAGGGCCTGCTCGACGGCCTGGGGGGCGGTGTAGGTCAGCACGGGCAGGACGAAGGTCTCGGTGTCCCAGAAGCAGTGCCCGTCGTAGCCGGGCCCGGTCAGGCCCTTGGCGGGCAGGGCCCGGGCCTCGCCGCGGGCACCGGCCTGCAGGACGTGGAAGAGGGCGAAGCGCACCGCCTGCTGGATCTCGGCGTCGCCGTCGACCTCGACGTCGGAGCGGGACCAGAAGTCGTCGAGGTAGCCGCGCTGGTCGGCGACCAGACCCTCCCAGCCGGCGCTGGTGGCGGCGGCGAGGGCGGCGTCGACCTGGTCGTGGACGGCGGGTGCGGAGCGCACCGCGGACCAGCCGTGGGCGACGATCTTCTCGGTGCGCAGCCGCTGGCCGGGACGCAGCACGGAGGTGACGGTCAGGCGGGCGAGGTCCTCGCTGCTCTCGGAGGTCGTCTCGGTCTTCAGGCCGCCGCTGACGACGTGGTGGGCGGCCGCGCCGACGCGCAGGCCGCTGCGCGCGGTGCGGTGCAGCAGCCGGATGCTGGAGCCGTTGGCGGCGTGCTGCTCGGGCACGAGCGGGGTTTCGAGGACGGCGGCGGCCCGCGGGTCGCCGTTGGCGCGGGGCAGCTGTTCGTTGGCGACGAGTTCGGACTGGATGACGATGCGCATCTCGTCGTCCAGCGGTTCGACCTCGTAGGCGACGGCGGCGATGGCGCGCTGGGTGAAGGAGACCAGCCGGGCGGAGCGGACGCGGATGCTGCGGCCGCTGGGCGAGGTCCACTCGGCGATGCGGTGCAGCAGTCCGGTACGCAGGTCGAGGAAGCGCTGGTGCTTGTGGAGTTTGCCGTAGCGCAGGTCGAAGGGTTCGTCGTCGACCAGGAGCCGGATCACCTTGCCGTTGGTGACGTTGATGACGGTCTGCCCGGACTCGGGATAGCCGTAGCCGGCCTCGGCATAGGGCAGCGGCCGGTACTCGTAGACGCCGTTGAGGTAGGTGCCGGGCATGCCGTGCGGTTCGCCCTCGTCGAGGTTGCCGCGCCAGCCGACGTGCCCGTTGGACAGGGCGAAGACCGACTCGCTCTGGGAGAGCACGTCCAGGTTGAGCTCGGTCTCGCGCAGGCACCAGGGTTCGACCATGTATGCCGGATGGGTGATCACGCGGCACCTCCGTCGGTGGTGTCGGGCCCGGTCTCGTCGAGCAGGTCGGCGAGGTCGGTGACGACGACGTCGGCGCCGTGCCGGCGCAGGGCCTCGGCCTGGCCGGCCCGGTCGACCCCGACGACGTAGCCGAAGCCGCCGGCGCGGCCGGCCTCCATGCCGGCCAGTGCGTCCTCGTAGACGACGGCCTGCTCCGGCGTGGCCCCCAGGGCCCGGGCGGCGGCGAGGAAGGTGTCGGGGTGGGGTTTGCCGGGCAGTTGGCGCTCGGCGGCGACGATGCCGTCGATGCGCACGTCGAACAGGCCGTCGATGCCGGCGGCGACGAGCACGTCGTGGCAGTTGGCGCTGGAGGAGACGACGGCGGTGCGCAGCCCGGCGGCGCGGACGGCCTCGACGTAGCGGACGGAGCCGGGGTACGCCTCGACGCCCATCTCCTTGATCTTCTGCAGGACGAGGGCGTTCTTGCGGTTGCCCAGGCCCTGGACGGTGTCCTTCTCGGGCGGGTCGCCGGGGTCGCCCTCGGGCAGGGTGATGCCGCGCGAGGCGAGGAAGGAGCGTACGCCGTCGGCCCGGGGCATGCCGTCGACGTACTCGTCGTAGTCGGCCACGGCGTCGAAGGGGCGGAAGGCGGGGCCCTCGCGGCGGCGCAGGAAGGCGTCGAAGGTCTCCTTCCAGGCCGCGGCGTGCACGGTGGCCGTCCTGGTCAGGACGCCGTCCATGTCGAACAGGCAGGCGCCGATGGTGCCGGGGAGTCCGAGTGTCGTCGTCATGGTGATCCGCTACCCCGTTCGTCCGGCAGGAACCAGCGGTGGGGGGCGATGAGCTCTTCGGCCGCGGTCGGGCCCCAGGTGCCGGGGGCGTACGGCTCGACGGGGCGCGGGGCGCGCAGCAGGGGCGCCGCCACCTCCCACAGGCGTTCGATGCCGTCGGAGCGGGTGAACAGGGACTGGTCGCCCAGCATGGCGTCGTGGAGGAGGCGTTCGTAGCCCTCCAGGCCGTAGCGGCGCTGGACGGAGTCGGCGTACCGGAAGCTCATGCGGGCGTCGGTCAGGCGCATGGCGGGGCCGGGTTCCTTGACCAGGAAGCCGGCGGCGATCCATCCGGGGTCGTCGAAGTCGACGACGAGGGTGTTGCCGCGGCGCCCGCCCCGCGTGCCGTGCCCGCGGCCCGGGGCGAGGGGGAACATGCGCAGCGGCGGCTCGGTGAAGTGGAGGGTGACGACCTGGCGGCGTTCGGCCAGGCGCTTGCCGGAGCGCAGGTAGAAGGGGACGCCGGTCCAGCGCCAGTTGTCGATCTCGGCGCGCAGGGCGACGAAGGTCTCGGTGTCGGAGTGGGGGTCGACGCCGGGTTCGGCGCGGTAGCCCTCGTACTGGCCGCGGACGACGAGGTCGGGGTCCACGGGCCGCAGGGCCTGGAAGACCTTGGCCTTCTCGTCGCGCAGCGACTTCGCGTCGAGGGCGGCGGGCGGTTCCATGGCCACGAAGCCGAGCACCTGGAAGAGGTGGGTGACGATCATGTCCCGGAAGGTGCCGGTCTCCTCGAAGAAGGCGGCCCGTCCCTCGATACCGAGGGTCTCGGGCACGTCGATCTCGACGTGGCTGATGTGGTCGCGGTTCCAGATGGGTTCGAACAGGCCGTTGGCGAAGCGCAGGGCGAGGATGTTGTCGACGGACTCCTTGCCGAGGAAGTGGTCGATGCGGAAGACGCGGTCCTCGTCGAAGACGGCGTGGACGGTGGCGTCCAGGGCCTTGGCGGAGTCGAGGTCGGTGCCGAAGGGCTTCTCGACGACGACCCGGGCGCCCTGGGCCAGACCGGTGCTGCCGAGCATCTCGACGACGGAGGCGAACGCCTGCGGGGGCACGGCCAGGTGGCACAGCCGGCGGGGGCTGCCGCCGATGGCCCGCTCGGCGTCCCGTACGGCGCCGATCAGCGGCTCGGGGTCGTGGGGGTCGGCGGCGCCGAAGGTCAGGGTGCTCTCGAACGCCTGCCAGTGCTCGCCTGCGGGCGGCTCGGACCCGAAGGTGGCGACGGCCTCCTTCGCCCGGGCGCGGAACTCCTCGTCCGTCAGGGCGTCGGCGGCGGGTGCGGAGCCGACGATGCGGTAGGAGCGCGGCATCAGCCCGGCCCGGGCGAGCCGGTACAGGCCGGGCAGCAGCTTGCGCCGGGCGAGGTCGCCGGTGGCACCGAAGAGCACGACGACGTGGTCGTCGGGCACGGGGTGGCCGTCCGGGTCGCCGGGGGGCGGGTGCGTGGCGTTCACATCCTCCACCTTCCGGCAGCCGCTGCCCGGGCGCGATTCACCTCACCCGTTCGGAGGGGCGGGCAGGGCGGTGCGCACGGGCAGCCTGCGCGGTCCGCGCACCAGCAGCCCGGGCCGGTACGGCAGGGTGGCGGGGTCGGCGGCGGGGCGCAGGTGCGGCAGGGCGGCGAACAGGCGGGGCAGGGCGATCGCCGCCTCCAGGCGGGCCAGGCGGGCGCCCAGGCAGAAGTGCGGTCCGTGGCCGAAGGCCAGGTGCGGTGCGGGGCGCCGGCCTCCGGGGCCGGGCAGGTGGCGGGCGGGGCGGAAGGCGTCGGGCGCCGGGAAGTGCCGGGGATCGCGGTTGGCGGCGGCGAGGACGACCAGGACCGACTCGCCGGCGGGTATCTCCGCCCGGCCACCTGCGTCCTGCAGGACGACGGCCTCGGTGGTGCGCCTCCAGGTGGTGCCCTCCAGGGGGCTGGCGTGCCGCAGGGTCTCCTCGACGACGGCCGCCCAGTGGGCCTCGCCGCCGGCGCGGGCGGCGGCGAGCTCGGCGGGGTGGGTGAGCAGCAGCAGCGCGGCGGAGGCGAGGAGGTTCATGGTGGTCTCGTAGCCGGCGAAGAGCAGCAGGAAGGCCATGGCCAGCAGCTCCTCGTCGCTCAGCCCGCCCTCCCCCGCGTCGTGGACCAGCGAGCTGAACAGGTCCGCGCCGGGCGTGCGGCGCTTGTGCGCGATGAGCGAGGAGAAGTAGGCGTGCAGGGCGGCCCACGCCTCGTCGGCGGCGCCCGGGGCCAGGGCGTCGGCGGGCGAGCCGACGCGGTAGGTCCACTCGCGCAGGTCGGCCCGGTCGGCCTCGGGCACGCCGAGCACCTCGCCGATCACCAGGACGGGCAGCGGGAAGGCGAAGGCGTCCACCAGGTCGGCGCCGCCCGCGTGGTCCAGGGTGTCCGCGAGGGCGGCCAGGAGCCCGTCGGTGAGCTGCTCGATGCGCGGGCGCAGGGCATCGACCCTGCGCGGGGTGAACGCGGCCGTGGTCAGCCGGCGCAGCCGCAGGTGGTCGGGGGCGTCGGAGTTGAGCATGTGCCGGGCCAGACACCCCTGGGCGCGCCGGGCGGGTGTGTCGGGGCGCGGGCGGCCGGCGCGCTGCGGGGGCACGTTGGAGAAGCGCGCGTCGGCCAGCACCGCGCGGGCCCTGTCGTAGCCGGTGACGAGCCAGGCGTGGGTGCCGTTGGCGAGCGCCACCCGGGCCGCGGGCCCGCGCGAGCGGAGTTCCGCGTAGTACGGGTACGGGTCGCGGGCGAAGCCGGGGTCGGCGGGGTCGAGGGTTTCGGGCACCCGCACATCCTTGCCGACGGCGGCGGTGCGGCGGACCGGGGGCCGGTGTCAGCTCCGGCGGCGGGCGGCTGTGCGGTTCCTACAATGCGCATCGCGGTTGCGCAGGGTGCCGGTCAGCGGCCCAGGGCCTTCTTCAGCTCGTCCTTGGTCATGTCGGAGCGGCCGTGGATGTTGCGCTTCTTCGCCTCGTTGTACAGCTGCTCCTTCGTCGGGCCCTGGGCGCCGGAGTGGGAGCGCTGGCCGCCGCGCTGGGAGGAGGACTTGTCGCGCAGCGAGGAGCGGCTGGGGGTCTTCGACTCGCCGCTGCGGGCGCGTTCCTTGTTGACGGTGCGGCCGGCGATCTCCTTGGCGCGGTTCTCGCTCTCGCCGCGGCTGCGTGCGCTGTCCTTGATGTGCTCGTACTGCCGCTCGCGCTTCGGGCTGGATCCCCTGGGCATCTGACGCTCCTTCATCGGCTGGCGCGTCCCGCGACCGGGCCGCTCAGCGTCACCCTGGCACGGGCCCCGGCGCCGCGCAGGGCGAGGGCCGCCGATCGGGGCGGCTCAGCCGCGCGGGTCCGGGGTGCGGGTGACCGTGCGGCCCAGGCGGGCCGCGGCGCGGGCGAAGGCGGCCGCGTCGTGCACGGCGGCGCCTCCGGGGTCGTTGTTGAAGTAGACGTATACCTCGTCGCGATCGGGCCATGCCTCGGCGATGCGGCCGGCCCAGGAGACCAGGGCCTGGTGCCCGTAGCGGGGCCAGGGCGTGGCGGCGCCGCTGTGGAAGCGCACGTACCCCCACTCCGCGGTGCGCCACAGCGGCGTGACGGGCCGGGAGTCGTGGTCGGCCCAGCACAGGGCCGCGCCGTGCCGCTCCAGCACGGTGCGCACCTCGTGCGTCCACCAGGTCTCGTGGCGGGGTTCGACGGCCACGCGCACGGTGCCCGGGAAGCAGTCCAGGGCGGCCTCGAGGACGCCGGGGTCGGCCTTGAGGGTGGGCGGGAGCTGGAGCAGGACGGGACCCAGGCGCGGGCCGAGGCCGGCGGCGTGCCGCAGGAGGCGCTCCACGGGCTCCTGCGGGTCGCGCAGCCGCTTGATGTGGGTCAGGAAGCGGCTGGCCTTGACGGCCATGACGAAGTCCTCGGGGGTGCGCTCGCGCCAGGCGGCGAAGGTCTCGGGGGTGGGCAGGCGGTAGAAGGCGTTGTTGTTCTCGACCGTGGTGAAGTGCCGGGCGTACTCCTCCAGCCACAGCCGCTGCGGCACGTCCGGCGGGTAGAGCCGGCCGCGCCAGTCCTTGTACTGCCATCCGGAGGTGCCGACGAGCAGGGGCATGTGCCCAGGGTCGCACCGCCCCGGCGGCGGTGCTGCTGCACGGGTGCTGCTGCATGGGTGCTGCTTCACTGGTCCCGTGGAGTGCGTCTTCTGTGCGATCGCGGCGGGTGAGGCGGACGGTCACCGGGTGTTCGAGGACGAGGCGGTGGTGGCCTTCCTGGACGCCCGGCCGCTGTTCCCGGGCCATGTGCTGGTCGTGCCGCGGCGGCACGCCGAGACGCTCACGGACCTGCCGCCGGAGCAGGTGGGACCGTTCTTCCTGCGGGTGCAGCGGATCGCCGGGGCCGTCGAGCGGGGCATGGGGGCCGCCGGGTCGTTCGTCGCCGCGAACAACCGGGTCAGCCAGTCGGTGCCGCACTTCCACGTGCACGTGGTGCCGCGCAACCGCAAGGACGGGCTGCGGGGCTTCTTCTGGCCGCGCGGCCGGTACGCGTCCGATCAGGAGGCGGCCGCGGTCGCGGCGCGGGTACGGGCGGCGCTTGACGGCCCCTGACGGGCGCGCCGGGCCTGCTCGCGTGGACTGCGGGCCCCGATCCGGTCATATTGGAATTACGGCTCCTCTTGCCGTCGACAGCCGACCGAAAGTCCCCTTTTCCGGAGCCTTCCGGAGCCCGGGCCCCGGGGCCGGAGGTGGAGGATGCGGTTCACCGACCGAGTGGACGCCGGCCGGCGCCTGGCCGGCCGGCTGGAGCACCTGCGCGCCGAGGACCCGGTGGTCCTCGGCCTGCCGCGCGGCGGTGTGCCCGTGGCCTACCAGGTGGCCCGGGAGCTGGGCGCCCCGCTGGACGTGATCCTGGTGCGCAAGCTGGGCGTGCCGTACCACCGCGAGCTGGGCTTCGGCGCCATCGGCGAGGGCGGGGTGCGGGTGGTCAGCGAGGACATCATGCGGCTGAGCCGCGTCGACGAGGACGACCTGGCCGAGGTCGAACGCGGCGAGCAGGCCGAGATGTCCCGGCAGGCCGAGCGCTTCCGCGGCGGGCGCCCCCGCGTTCCGCTGGAGGGCCGCACCGCGGTGCTCGTCGACGACGGCATCGCCACCGGCGCCTCGGCGTCGGCGGCGTGCCGGGTGGCGCGCGCCCACGGCGCCGCCCGCGTCGTGCTGGCCGTGCCGGTCGCCCCGCCCGACGCGGCGGCGGCCCTGCGCCACGAATGCGACGAATTCGTCTGCCTGAGCACGCCGGCGGCGTTCTCGGCGGTCGGCGAGTGGTACCACGACTTCTCCCAGACCGCCGACGAGGAGGTCGTCGAGCTGCTGCGGCGCAATGCCGGCGAGACCGCGGGCGGCGGCACGGACAAGGACTGCGGCTGCCCGGCCCGCTCGGGCCCGGTGAAGCTGCCGGTGGACGACGGGCGCCTCACCCTCGACGGTGATCTGGACGTGCCCGCCGGGGCCCCGGGGCTGGTGGTCTTCGCGCACGGCAGTGGCAGCAGCCGGCTCAGCCCGCGCAACCGCGCGGTGGCGACGGCGCTGAACGCGGCCGGCCTGGGCACTTTGCTGTTCGACCTGCTGACCCCGGCCGAGGAGGGCGACCGGGCCAATGTCTTCGCCGTCGAGCCGCTCGCGCGCCGGCTCGGCGAGGTGACGGACTGGCTGCACCGTCACACCGGCGTGCCCGTCTGCTACTTCGGCGCGAGTACCGGCGCGGCGGCCGCCCTGTGGGCCGCGGCCGACGCCGCCCGCGCCGGCGGCGCGGGCATCGCCGCCGTGGTCTCCCGCGGCGGCCGGCCCGACCTCGCGGGCCCCCGGCTGGCCGAGGTCACCGCACCGACCCTGCTCGTCGTCGGCGGCCGGGACGAGACGGTGCTGGACCTGAACCGGCGTGCCGCCGAGCAGCTGACCTGCGAGAACCGGCTCGCCGTCGTCCCGGGCGCCACCCACCTGTTCGAGGAGCCGGGGACGCTGGAGGCCGTGGCGGACCTGGCGTGCGCGTGGTTCACCGGACACCTGACCCCTGACACCGAGCAGTGACAGCGAGCAGTGACAGCCAGTAGTGGGTGATCACCATGGAGAAGATCGTCGACTGCACCATCGAGATGCAGTTCCGCGAGATCGACGCCACCACGCAGGCCGACGTACGGCTGCGGATGAACGACGGCCAGCGGTTCAGCTCGCAGGGCGTCGCCAACCGCAACCCCGACGACCGCGGCCAGCAGCGCGTCGGCGAGGAGGTCGCGGCCGCCCGCGCGCTGACCGGCCTGGCCGAGCAACTGCTGGACAAGGCGGGCGAGGACATCCGGGAGGTCATGCACGAGGACGCCCACCTCACGCACTGAAAAGCCCACGGCAAGGAGGCGGCGATGTCGCACGCAGCACAGTGGAAGGTCAGCGTAGAGCTCCGGGAGGAGAACGGGCGCACGACGGCCCGGGCCGACCTGGAGACCGGCGGCGGCGCGAAGACCGGTGACGCCCACCTCACCGGCCGCGGAACGGCGCAGTGCGCCCCGGACGACGCGGACGTCCCGGCGATAGGCGACGAGTTCGCCGCCGGCCGCGCCCTGCGCGACCTGGGCAACCGTCTTCTGGAGGCGGCCGAGAAGGACGTGGAGGCCCACGGCGCGGCCCCGGAGCCGCGCACCTCGACGCCGTACGCCTGGCCGGTGTGAGGGGCCGGCGAGGGGGCCTGCATACTTGCGCCCGGCATTCCGTCCCGCGTAAGGAAACACCCCCGTGCTGCACGTCCGCCCCCGCCGCGCCGCCCTCGCGGCCCTGGCCGCCTCGTCGCTCCTGCTGCTGTCCGCCTGCGACGGGGACACCGCCCCGGCCGGCGCCGGGACGAAGGCCCGCAGCACGCCCTCCGCTCCCCCGGAGGCCATCACCGCCGCCCAGGCGCAGCAGGCCCTCGTCACGGTCGAGGACCTGCCGGCGGGATGGCAGCTGCAGCCGGACACCGGCCTGGACAAGTCCCAGGGAGCCCAGGAGGAGATCATCTCGGGGGTGAAGCCCGTGTGCGCGCCGATCACCGCGGTCCTCAACACCGGCCGGCTGGAGGAGGACCGCAAGGCCGACGCCCAGGAGGTGTTCACCAAGAAGGGCGACACGACGGCCGTGGTGCAGGACGTCAGCGGGTACTCCCGGGCCCAGGCGGAGAAGGCCGTGGCGGCCTTGCGCACGGCCGTGGAGCAGTGCGGCACCTTCACCGGCACCATGGGCGGCAAGAAGGCCGTGCTGACGGTGAAGAAGGCCGCCGGACTGCCGGCGTACGGTGACGAGTCCCTCGGCTACACCGTCCGGATCGTGCAGGGCGGCACCACGCAGATGGACTTCGACCTGGACACCATCCGCAGCCACGGCGCCGTGACGACGCTGTGGAACAACTACTCGGACACCGGCGACCGCGGTACGACGGCCTTCCGCAAGGCCCTGGCCAGGGCCGGTGCGAAGCTGGTCGCCGCGGCCGCCGGGACGCCCTGACCGGCCCTCAGGACGGCTCCCACGTCCACTCCGCCACCTCCGGCATGTCGGTGCCGTGGGCCCGTACCCAGGTGTGGTGGCGGGCGCGGGCGTCGGCCATGGCCTGGCGGACGGGGGCGGCGGGGACCGTGAGGCCGGGGACGCGGTCGACGACGTCCATGACGAGGCGGTAGCGGTCGAGGTCGTTGCGCACGACCATGTCGAAGGGCGTGGTCGTGGTGCCGGACTCCTTGTAGCCGCGCACGTGCAGGTTGCGGTGGCCGGTGCGGCGGTAGGCCAGGCGGTGGATGAGCCACGGGTAGCCGTGGTAGGCGAAGATCACCGGCTTGTCGGGGGTGAACAGCGCGTCGTACTCGTGGTCGGGCATGCCGTGCGGGTGCTCCTCCCGGGGCATCAGGCGGGCGATGTCGACGACGTTGACGACGCGGACGGCCAGCTGCGGCAGGTGACGGCGCAGCAGGCCGGCCGCCGCGAGGACCTCCTGGGTGGGGATGTCGCCGGCGGCGGCGAGGACGACGTCGGGGCCGGCGCCGTTCTCGGTACCGGCCCACTCCCAGATGCCGGCGCCGCGGGCGCAGTGGACGCGGGCGTCGTCGAGGCCGAGCCAGTCGAAGCAGGGCTGTTTGCCGGCGACGACGACATTGACGTAGTCGCGGCTGCGCAGGACGTGGTCGGCGACGGCCAGGAGGGTGTTGGCGTCCGGCGGCAGGTACACGCGGACGGCTTCGGGGCTCTTGTTGAGGACGTGGTCGACGAAGCCGGGGTCCTGATGGGAGAAGCCGTTGTGGTCCTGGCGCCAGACGTGGGAGGTGAGGAGGTAGTTGAGGGAGGCGATGGGGCGTCGCCAGGGCAGGGCACGGGAGGTGCGCAGCCACTTGATGTGCTGGTTGACCATCGAGTCCACGATGTGCACGAACGCCTCGTAGGAGGAGAAGAGCCCGTGCCGGCCGGTGAGCAGGTAGCCCTCCAGCCAGCCCTGGCAGAGGTGTTCGGAGAGGACCTCCATCACCCGTCCGTGGCGGCCCAGGTGCTCGTCGGTGGCCACGACGTCCTCCTGCCACGCCTTGGCCGTGCTCTCCAGGACGGCCTCCAGGCGGTTGGAGGCGGTCTCGTCGGGGCCGACGAGACGGAAGTCGCGCCGGTCGGCGGTGTCGGTCATGACATCGCGCAGGAGTCCGCCCAGGACGCGGGTGGGCTCGTGGCGGGTGCTGCCGGGCGCCTTGACGGCAACGGCGTAGTCCTCCAGGGGCCGCAGGGGCAGCTCGCGCAGCAGCAGCCCGCCGTTGGCGTACGGGCTGGCGCCGAGCCGGCGGGGGCCTTCGGGCACGCAGGCGAGGACCTCCGGCCGGGGCCGGCCGTGGTCGTCGAAGAGTTCGGCGGGGCGGTAGGAGCGCAGCCATTCCTCCAGACGGCGCAGGTGCCCGGGGTCGTCCCGCACCCCGGAGAGGGGGACCTGGTGGGCGCGCCAGGTGCCCTCGACGGGCACGCCGTCGACGTCCTTGGGCCCGGTCCAGCCCTTGGGGGTGCGCAGGACGATCACGGGCCAGCGCGGGCGTTCGGCAACGCCCTCCCGGCGGGCGGCGTGCTGCAGCAGGGCGATGCGCTCCAGGGCGGTGTCCATCGCCACGGCCATGTCGTGGTGCACCTGCAGGGGGTCGTCGCCGCTGACGTGGATGGGCAGGTGGCCGTAGCCGCGCAGGAGCTCGTCGAGCTCGGGCTCCGGCAGGCGGGCGAGGACGGTGGGGTTGGCGATCTTGTAGCCGTTGAGGTGGAGGATGGGCAGCACGGCCCCGTCGTGGACGGGGTCGAGGAACTTGTTGGAGTGCCAGGACGCGGCCAGCGGCCCGGTCTCCGCCTCCCCGTCACCGATCACACAGGCCACCACCAGGTCGGGGTGGTCGAACGCGGCCCCGTAGGCGTGGGCGAGGCTGTAGCCGAGCTCACCCCCCTCATGGATCGAGCCCGGCGTCTCGGGCGCCACGTGGCTGGGGACCCCGCCGGGGAAGGAGAACTGGCGGAAGAGCCGCGCCATGCCCGCCGCGTCCCGGCCGACGTCCGGGTACACCTCGCCGTAGCTGCCGTCCAGCCAGGAGTTGGCGAGGACGGCGGGCCCGCCGTGCCCCGGCCCCCACACGCACACCACGTCCAGGTCGCGGGCCCGGACGACCCGGTTGAGGTGGGTGTGCACCAGGTTGAGCCCGGGTGAGGTGCCCCAGTGCCCCAGCAGCCGCGGCTTGATGTGCTCGGGGCGCAGCGGCTCGGTCAGCAGCGGGTTGTCCAGGAGGTAGATCTGGCCGGCGGAGAGGTAGTTGGCCGCGCGCCAGTGGGCGTCGAGCGCGGCCAGCTCGTCCGCGCCGGGGCCGTCGGGGTGGTCGGGCATGGTCGCTCCTCGGGTCTGCGTCGGTACGGGTCGTCACGTCGGTACGGGCCGATGGCGACGTGCACCGGAGCGGCTGCCCTGCCGTCAGTCGTTCATTTCCCCGTTCACTTCGTCGTTCATTTCCCCGCGCCGGCCGGCCCCGACGTGCACAGGCCCCAGATGACGAACGCGCACAGCGCCATCACCACGAGCGACCACAGCGGGTGGTACGGCAGCGAGAGGAAATTGGCGATCAGCAGCAGTCCGGCCCACACCACGGCGAGCACGTGCGCCCAGGGAGAGGCCATGAACAGGCCCACGGCCACCGCGACCGCGACGATACCGAGGATCAGATGGATCCAGCCCCAGCCGGTCAGGTCGAACTTGAAGACGTAGTTGGGGGTCGAGACGAAGACGTCGTCGTGGTCGATGGCCATGACGCCCCGGAAGAAGTCCAGGAGCCCGGCGATCAGCAGCATGACGGCGGCGAAGTAGGTCAGGCCGCCGGCCACGGCCCGCGAGGTGGTGTGGTGACGTGTGCTGGTGGGAGACATGACCGGCCTCAATTCGCTGGAGGGAAGCATTCCGGCATTCGGCTCACGCATGTCCCTCCATGGTGATCAGGCTCCGCCGAGCTGTCCAACGGAGGCGCGACCAGCTGTGACGGCCCGCGACGGACGGTGATGACAGGGCGGTCCCCCCGCGCGTTCGGGGGCATGCGTTCACTCCTGCACGTACGGATCACAACACGCTGGCCGCCCTCGGGATCACCTGCCGGGCCCCTCCCTAGCATCAGCCTTTAGTACTGACTGATCATCACTTCCGGGAGGCCTCACGGCATGCCGCAGCAGCCACCCCCGCAGCAGTCGTCACAGCAGTCGTCGCAGCAGCAGCCGTCCCCCGCGGCCACCGGCCCGTTCAGACGGCGGTTCCTGACCCTGACCGCCGGTGCCGCCGTCCTCGCCCTGACCCCCCGCCTCCCCCGGGCGTACGCGGCGCCCTCGCGCTCCCTCGACCTGCGCGACGACCCCTTCACCCTGGGCGTCGCCTCGGGCGACGCGCTGCCGAACGCGGTGGTGCTGTGGACCCGGCTCGCACCGCGCCCGTACGAGCCCTCGGCCGGCCTGCCGGAGGAGGGCGAGGCGACCGTGCAGTGGGAGATCTCCCGCGACGAGCACTTCCGCACCGTCGAGCAGCGCGGCAGCACCCTCGCCGAGGCCGAGGACGGCTACAGCGTCCACATCGACGTGCGCGGACTGAAGCCGGACCGCGTCTACTGGTACCGCTTCCGCACCGGCTCCTGGATCAGCCCGACCGGCCGCACCCGCACCACGCCCGAGCAGGGCGACCCGGTGCGCGAGATGCGGCTGGGCCTGGCCTCCTGCCAGCAGTACGACGAGGGCTACTACACCGCGCTGCGGCACCTCGCGGACGAGGACCTCGACGCCGTGTTCTTCGTCGGCGACTACATCTACGAGAACGCCATCAACGCCAAGGCCGGCGCCCGGCGCTACCCGCGCGACCGGGAGCTGCCGGCCTCCTGCAACCACACGCTCCAGACGCTCACCGACTACCGCATGCGCTACGCCCTCGGCAAGGCCGACCCCGACCTGCAGGCCGCGCACGCCGCGCACCCGTGGTACGTCACCTGGGACGACCACGAGGTGGAGAACAACTACGCCGCCGAGGTCTCCCAGCACAACGACCCCGTGGACGCCTTCCTGCGGCGCCGCGCCGCCGCCTACCGCGCGTACTGGGAGAACATGCCGCTGCGCAGCCGGCAGCGGCCCAGCGGACCGGACATGCGACTGTACCGCCGCTTCTCGTACGGGCGCCTGGCGCAGTTCGACATCCTCGACACCCGGCAGTACCGCGACGACCAGGCCTACGGCGACGGCTGGCAGTACCCGGGGCCGAAGTCCGAGGACCCCGCCCGCAGCATCACCGGGGACGCCCAGGAGCAGTGGCTGATCGACGGCTTCCACCGCTCCTCGGTGGTGTGGAACGTCGTGCCGCAGCAGGTGATCTTCTCGCGGCGCCGCACCACCGCCGGGCGCTCGCGGTTGTCCATGGACGCCTGGGACGGCTATCCGGCCTCCCGCCGCCGCCTGCTGAAGGGCGCCCGGCACGCGGGCGTGGAGAACCTGATGGTGCTCTCGGGCGACGCCCACGTGCACTACGCCATGGACATCAAGGAGGACTTCGACGATCCCCGGTCGCCCACGGCCGGCGTGGAGATCGCGAGCACGTCGCTCTCCAGCGGCTTCGACGGCGTGGAGCGGCCCGCCAACCGGGACGCCGTACTGGCGGCCAACCCGCACATGAAGTACTTCGCCGACCGCCGCGGCTACGTCGTCGTCACGCTGGAGGAGGAGCAGGCCCGCGCCGACTACCGGACCCTGCCCTACGTCACCCGGCCCGGTGCGCCCATCGGCACCGCGGCGAGCTTCGTCACCGAGGCGGGCCGGCCCGGCTTCGAGCGGGACTGAGGTCCGGGCCGGCCTCAGCCGGGCAGCCGCTGGAGGATCAGCTCCACGACCTGCTCCGGCGACCCCTCGACGGACACCACGATGCCGGGCTCGTCCGGCTCCAGGGGTTCGAGGTCGGCGAGCTGGGAGCCCAGCATGCACGCCGGCATGAAGTGCCCGGTGCGGTGGGCCAGGCGCCCGTGGATCAGCTCCCGCGACCCGTCGAGGTGGACGAAAAAGGCGCCCGGCGCGTCGCGCAGCAACCCGTCGCGGTAGCGGCGTTTGAGGGCCGAACAGCTCACCACCCCACCGGTGTCCGCGTGCTGCGCCAGCCAGGCGCCGATGGCCGTGAGCCACGGGGCGCGGGCGGCGTCGTCCAGCGGGATGCCCTTGGACAGGCGCTCCTTGTTCGCCACCGGGTGGAAGGCGTCGGCGTCGGCGTACGGCAGGCCGAGCCGCGCGGCGAGCAGCCGGCCCACGGTGGTCTTGCCGGCCCCGGAGACCCCCATGACCACGAGCAGACGTGTGCCCTCGCCGCCGGTGCCGTTGTGTGTCCGTGTCATGCAAACGACGCTAGGGCGCCGGGTGCGTTCCGCTTCGTGAAGGTGCGCAATCGATCGGTTGCGACCGACTTTCGTGTGCTCCCGTTGGCCCGTGCACCGACCGCAACCGCCGTACTGCGCCCGGCGTCCGGCCCGACATGACCTCCTCTCTTGTGCCTCCGTCGTGGCCGCACTGCGGGCTCGGCGCCGGACCGCGCGACCCGGTCGGCTGCCGCGGTTGCGCCGTGCCCGGCACCGCCGAGGGACGGTGCCTGGCCCACCTGGACGAGGCCGCTCTTGCCGCCCACCTGGCCTCCCTCGCCCCCGGGGCCGCGGTGGACCACCAGGGCACCCGGTTCTCCGGGGCCCTGCTGGAGCGGCTCCTCGCCCGCCTGACCGATCCGCGCACCGGGCACCCGCGCCTGGGGAACGCGGACTTCCAGGAGTGCTGCTTCACCGCCGACGCACGCTTCGCGCACGCGGTCTTCCGCGGCGGCGCCCGCTTCACCGGGGCGACGTTCATGGGGTTGGCCGACTTCACCCACGCCACGTTCCGGGGCAGCTGCTCGTTCCACAGAGCGGTCTTCCTCGCCGACGCCTCGTTCCCCGACGCGGTCTTCGCCGACGGAGCCGTCTTCGGTTCCGCGCAGTTCGCCAAGGACGCCGGTTTCAGCCGTACGGACTTCCACGGCAGCGCCGGGTTCACGGAGGCGGCGTTCGCGGCGAGCGCCCACTTCGGGGCCGCCTGGTTCTCCGGTGAGGCGTGCTTCCGCGAGGCCGCCTTCCGGGGCGACACCCTCTTCGGCGCGGCGGTCCTCGGCGGCCCGGCCGTCTTCGCCGGCGCCGTCTTCCACGCGGCGCCCGCGCTCGGCCCCCTGGTCGCCGCCGGGAGCGTGGACCTCACCGCAGCCCGCTTCCTCGCCCCCGTCGCCCTGGAGATCGCCGCGCGCGAGCTCGTGCTGGCGAAGACGTACTGGGCCTCTGCCGCCACGCTGCGGCTGCGCTACGCCACCGTCGACCTCTCCGACGTCGTCGCCGAGCGCCCGCTGAGCATCGGCGCGCATCCGGTCCCGCTGCTGCCCCCGGACGAAGAGCGCCGCAAGGAGGACCGGCGCCGCGACGAGTCCGTCCTGGGCGGGGCGGACCCGGGCGTGCGCATCCGCTCGATGCACGGCGCCGACGCCGCCCACCTCGCCCTGACCGGGACGGACCTGTCGGGCTGCCTGTTCACCGGTGCCCTGCATCTGGACCGGCTCGGCCTGGAGGGCCGGCCCTCCTTCGCCCGCGCGCGCGGCCGCCGCTCCGGGCGCCAGGTGCTGGCCGAGGAGCACCACTGGCGCGCGCAACAGGGCGAGCGGGGCTGGAGCCCGGCGCCGGCCGGGGTGGCCGTGCAGCCCCCCGCCGTCATCTCCCCGCTCTACCTGGCCCTGCGCAAGTCGCTGGAGGACGGCAGGAACCATCCCGACGCGGCCGACTTCCGCTACGGCGAGATGGAGATGCGGCGCCGCGATGCGACCCGGCCCCTGAAGGACCGCGCCCTGCTGATGGCGTACTGGGCGGTCAGCGGGTACGCGCTGCGCCTACGGCGCACCCTGCTGTGGCTGGTCCTGGCCATGACCGCGACCGTCCTCACCACGGCCCTGTGGGGGCTTCCCGGCACGGCCCCCACCGCCGTGGCCCGGGGCGGCGGGGTGCCGGGCAACTTCACCCTGACCTCCGCTCCCCCGGCCGACCCCACGGGCCCCCTGCGCGACCGGCTGACGGCCCGCCGGCTGGCGCGGTCGGTGCCCGTCGCCCTGAACGCGGCGGTCTTCCGCGCGCCCGGCCAGGACCTCACCGTCACCGGCAACTACATCGACATCGCCTCCCGCATGACCGAGCCCGTCCTGCTCGGGCTGGCGGTGCTCTCCGTCCGGGGCAGGATCAAGCGCTGAGCGACGGACCGCAGATGGGCGCGACGCCCCCGGAGGCGACGAAGACGGCGTAGCCGTCGCAGCCGCCCGGGTGCCCGGAGAAGTGGTACTGCAGCCGCCACGGCGGCGTGCCCAGCGGCTTGACCAGGGACACGTAGCGGTAGGCGGTCCCGTGGCCCGCGGCCGCGAGCCGCTCGTAGGCCGCGGCCGGGGTCATGGTCAGGGGCTCGTCGATGGCGAGCACGCCGACCCAGCGGGAGCCGTGCCGCAGCACCGGGCCCAGCGTGCCGTCGAGGTTGCCGCTGATCTCGGCGGAGGAGTTGTCGCTGTTGTTGAGGACGAACCTCCAGTGGGAGACCTTCGCCATGTCCCGGGTGGGCCCGTCGGGCGCGTCCCCCTCGGCCACCATCAGCACCGCTTGCGGGTACATGGAGCGGACCTTGGCCGTGGCCCGCTCGATGAGCTGGGGCAGGGACAGCTGCCGGTGGGCCGCGGGGCCGTGGCCGGCCGCGCCGGCCGGGGTGGCGGCCACCGGGGCGAGGGCCAGGGCGGCGGCGAGCGGCAGAACCGTCAGGGCACGCAGGAGTACGGATCGCGCGGTCATGCAACCTCCGTAGAACGCCGGACACGACGGCCCTCACGTTGCCCCACACCGGCCGCTGCTGTCCGCACCGAATCACGCCGTTCGGCTCCCGCCCGGCGCACTGCGCCCGTGGGGATCCGCGCCGCCCTGGCCGGTTCCCCCTCCCCTCGTCGCGGTCGATCCGGACATCCAGGCACCGCGTTCCAGCCGTAGACCGTTCAACAGTTGCTAGGTACAGCAACCTCGTTGGATCGTTGTCGTCGAAAGTGAGCTCCGGATTCGACATCGAATAAAGGAGAACTCGTGATCTCGAAAACGAAGAAAGTCGTGCGGTCCGCGGCAGTGGCATTGGCCACGGCTGCCGCGTTCACCGTGACCATGCCGACCGGCAACGCCTACGCCATCGACCACGTCGAATGCCGGGGCGGGGAGGACTTCCTGAAGATCTGGTCGCACAACGGCGGACGGCAGAGCGTGGACTGCTACGCCAACCGCGGCAGGACCAACTTCGGCGGGTGGTGGGTCGACAAGATCTCCACGGGGAACAACGACCTCATCTACTACGACGCCAACGGCGATTCCGTGAAAATCGAGCGGTGGCACGTCATCACCTTCCCGAACCGTCCGCCGAAGGTGAATTCCATAGAAATTCTCTAGTCCTTCGGCATCTCGGCCGACTTCCGAGGCCCGGTGCGCAGGAAAGCGAGAAGGCTCGCGCAGCTGTCGTCGCCGTGACCGGCGGCGACGGCGTTGCGGGTCAGGTCGCGCAGCAGTTCCGGCAGCGCGGGGCGCACGCCCCGCAGTTCGCCGGCGTGGACGAGGATGTCCAGGGGTTCGATGCTGCGGTGCAGGGGCCAGGCCCCGCCCGGGTGGCTGCCGGTGTCGATCTGCCGGGCGTAACCGGCCAGGCAGGCGCGGACGGTGGCGAGCCACTGCTCGGCGACCTCCGTGTACGCGCTCGCCGTGACGTCGCCCCCGGGGCCCTCGGCTCCGGTCAGGGCCACCCCGTGCAGCCAGCCCGCCAGCGTGGCCCACGTCAGCGCCAGCAGGGCGCAGTCGTAGACGGAGGGCAGGGCGGGGTCCTCGCCGACGTGACAGGGGCGGCCGATGGCGGCCAGCACCGCCTCGTGCGCCTCGAAGGCGTCCCGGGGCCCGGCGCACACCAGCAGGCCGGGGCCGGTGCCGGTCGGGTCCGGCAGGGCGACGCCGTCGAGGTAGCGGGCCCCGCGTCCGTGCGCCCACCGGGCCGTCGCCGGTGCCTGCCGGGGCGATCCGGGGGTGAGGTTGAGCAGGGTACGGCCGGCGAGGTCGCCGGTCACCGGTTCGAGGACGGCATTCACGACCTCGTACCCGGACAGGCACACCACCACCGGGTCGCCCGCCCGGACGGCCTCGCCGGCCGTCGCCGCCTGCGCCGCGCCGTCGCGGACGAGGGCGGCGGCCTTGGCGGGTGTGCGGTTCCAGACGGTCACGCGGTGGCCCGCGGCCAGCAGGCCGCGGGCCACGGCCTCTCCGGTGCGGCCCAGACCCAGGACGCTCGTGTGCGTGGTCATGGTCTCTCCCCCGTGCGGATGGCGGTCGGTCACCAGGTGGCGAGCAGGCGGGTCGGCGCGACGACGTTGATGCTCGGCTCGTACTCCCACCTCTGGCCGGGGACCAGCCGCAGGCCCGGGCGGTGCCGCAGGAGGGCCGCGAGGGCCTCCCGCGCCACCGTGCGCGCCAGGTTGGCGCCCAGGCAGCGGTGCAGGCCCTGGGAGAAGTGCAGACTGCTCGTCAGGTGGGCGCGGCCGGGGTCGTGGACGTCCGGCTCGGCGAAGCGGCGCTCGTCGCGGTTGGCGGAGGCCGTCATCAGCCACAGGGACGCGCCGGCGGGGAGGCGCACACCGCCCAGCTCGGTGTCCTCGGCCGTCGTGCGGAAGACGCCGAGGGCGGGTCCGGAGTGCCGCAGGATCTCGTGGAAGACGGCGTCGAAGGAGGCGAAGTCCGCCCGCAGCCCGTCCCAGCGCCCGGGCTCGGCCAGCAGCGCATGCAGCAGTGCCACGAGGGCGAAGCCGGTCGGCCGGAAGCCGGCGGTGACCACGTCGAAGCTGAGGAGGCTGATCAGCTCCGGGTCGGAGTAGCGCGCGTGGCCCTCGGCCGTCTTGCGGGTGAGCAGGCTGATCAGGTCGTCCCGGGGCCGGGCGCGGCGCCGGGCGACGATGCCGGCCAGGTACTCCTCCCACTCGAGCACGTCGTGTGCGTAGGACAGCTGGAGCTCGGCGGGCGGGCGGCCGAAGAAGAACGCGTCGACCGCCCGGTGGTGGCGGACGACGAGGTCGTGGTCCTCGGCGGGCAGACCGGTGAGCTCGGCGACGACGTGCTCGGCGACGGGGCGGGCGAAGTCCCGGGCCAGGTCGGTGGGCGGCCGGTCCGGCAGGCCGGCGACGACGCGGCGCACCGTGCGCCGTATGCGCGGCTCGAGTCGCTGCGCCCCGCGGACGGAGAAGTACTGGGCGACGGGCCTGCGCAGCCGGTCGTGGTCCGGCGGCCCGTCGAAGCCCATGTTGGCCGCCGTGAACGTGGCGGTCCGCCGCAGCACGTCGCGGACGTCGGGCGGGTAACTGGCCATGATGACGGAGCGTGTGGACGCCGGGAAGCGCCGGGCGTCCTTCAAGGCGGTGGACACGTCCGCGTACCGCGTGACGATCCACAGTCCCAGGTCCTCGCTGAAGAACACCGGCGCGCTGTCGCGCATGCCCTTCAGCACGGGATACAGCTGCGGCGACCCGTGCGCGAGGAAGGTCGCGGCGATGGATGCGGACGACAGCAGGGGGCACCCCTGCCCGTCCGTGCGTGGCTCGGTGGTGGCACCGGTCGGCTCGGACACCGTACGACTCGCTTTCCCCCGTCGGCGCCTTCGCGTCCCCCAAGTCACCGCAAAAGCGCTCGATTGCCCATCGAGGCTCTCATCGGGACCTGTGCGGAAGAAAGCCGTCAGGCCGACAATCACACCACCGCACGACCCGCGGCCGCCGGGAACGACCGCGAGGCGTACGTCAGGTGTGGACGGGACCCGCGCCGGACGGCCTACTCGGGGCGGCTGACCGGCGCCTGCTGCCCGGGGGCTCCGGGCTCCTCGGAGGGGCTGAAGACGGCGTCGAGCATCGCCAGATCGGCATCCGTCGTGGAGCGGGAGCGGCTCAGCAGGTGGGCGAGCCCGAGGGCGGCGGCCAGGACGAGGACGGCCCACACGCCCGCCGACGCCGTCTGCGCCACCGTCGTGGGGCAGCTGCCGCCCGGAAAGGTGCGCGTGCCGCGGTAGTTGGGGTCCGCGCACTGCGCCGAGGCGGACGCCGGCGCGCCGAGGACCAGCAGGGCGGTGGCGACGGCCAGCGCGGACGTCCGGGCCCATCGGGAAGGTGTCATGACAGCGCCTCCTGTGCCGTGGGGAGAGCGGGGCCGGCGGGGGCCGCCGGGAGGTGCTTGAGCGCCAGCACGCGCTCGCGCAGGGGCCCCTCGTCGGGGATGCAGGAGTCCGCGCCGGGGCCGGTGCGGTGCCAGCGCTGGGTGGCCAGGTCGAGCTGCGCCTGGTGCAGGCGCAGCAGGTGGCGCAGGCCGGCGGTGCCGTCGCGGCGCCAGACCCGCAGCTCCAGCAGGAGGCGGCGGCGCGGGGCGAGCAGCAGGTCCGCCTCCGGTGCGGTGACCGCGCCGGCGCCCGAGGCGACTTCCGCCCGCAGGGCCTCGGCCAGGCCGGCGGCCTGGGCCTTCAGTCCGCGCCGCAGGACGAGCACGTACAGGACGACGAACGGCCCGGACGTGACGGCCGTGATGAGCGGCATGCCCAGGAGCAGGCCGAGCGTCTGGTCGTGGTCGAACAGTTCCTCCCGCACCTTGCCGAGCTGCGGCATCACCGAGTCGGTGGCGAAGTGCCCGCCGGCGGCGGCCAGTACGCCGCCGCCCACGACCAGCAGCCGGTCGCGCAGCTCGGGCAGCCGGCGTGCGGCGCCGAACCCGGCGCCGGCGACCGCGGTGAACGCCACGTGGGCCGCCATCAGAGCGACCACCTGCCGTATCCAGAACTGCGCGGACTGCTGGCCGTGTTCGATCGTGCTCATGAAGCCGACGGTCTCGGTGAGGTTGAAGCCGAGGCCCACGGCGGCGCCGAGGACGACGCCGGAGACCACCCCGTCGATGTGCCGCCGGAAGAGGAGGAAGAGCACGGCGACACCGGCGGCCTTGCCGAGCTCCGCGACGATCCCCGCGTTGAGGGCGAAGAGCGTGTAGAGCGTGCGGATCGCGTCCCGGGGGTGCTGCCAGTCGAGCAGGTAGCCCGGCGCGTACCGGGTGAACCAGGTGATCATGACGGTGCCGAAGCCGGCGCCGAAGACCATGCCCCACGCGAAGCCGGACAGCAGCAGCCGGCCCGGCATCCGGCGGAAGAGCTGCATCCGGTGCACGCACAGCAGGGCGGCGCCCGTGGTGGGCAGGCACAGCAGCAGCGTGAGCGGGGCACGGCGCAGGACGTCCAGCGACATGACGGCGAACGGCAGCAGCAGGGCGGCCAGGATGCCGGCCTGCAGGGCACGGACGACCCGGGCGGGAGCCGTGCGGCGACCGGCCAGGAGCAGTGCGCCGAGGAGGGCGGCGAGGGCCCAGCCGGCGTACAGGAGCGTCCGCGTCAGCTTGAAGGCGTCCGGTTCCGGCAGCAGGAACACCCGCATCCACGGCAGGGGCGAGGTGATCTCGGGCGCCGTCCAGAAGAGGACCTGACCGACGACGAAGGCCGCCGGCAGCACGAGCACCACACCGATCGCGGCGGGCATCGCGCGCCGCGGGGTCCGCGGCAGCGGGGGCGGTCCCGGGGGGAGGGGCGGGGGCGGTCCGAGCGGTTCGTGGGCGGTCGTCATGGCGTGGCTCCGGGCCGGGGCACCGGCGGCAGGGGCGGAAGCGACGGCATCGGCCGGGACGACGGAAGCGTGGGCCAGGCCGTGGGGAAGTGCGTGGGGAAGCTCGTGGGGAGGTTGGTCGGCCAGCTGGTCGGCAGGTCCGTCGGAAAGGCGGTCGGGAGCTCGGTGGGCACGTCGGTCGGCATGTCCGTCGGCAGGCCCGTGGGGTAGCCGCTGGGCATGCCCGGCAGCGAAGGCATGGTCGGCATCGTCTTCGGCAGCGGGAAGGCCGGATCGGTCGTGAGGCCGACGACCGTGGCGATCAGCGCAGCAATCACACCGAGCCCGCCGGTCGCGGTCATCAGCCGCACGTAGGGCCGGGGCCGCGGCGGGGCCTCCCCCGGTTCCGGGGGAGGCGGCGGCAGCGGTGCGCCGCTGCCGGGCGGCTGTGCGGGGGAGGTCATGACGGGCTCCGGAAGTCGTGTCGGTTCTGGTGGCTCTGCTGGTCCTGCTGGTCCTGCTGGTCCTACTTGTTCTGCTGGTTCTGCTGGTCCTACTTGTTCTGCTGGTTCTGCTGGTCCTGATGCTTCTGCTGGTTCTGGCGGTGCGGTGCGGCTGCTCGGCGCAAGGGGCTGGCGGTGGCCGAGGTGCTCAGGCGACGGCGGCGCCACCACAGCAGGGCGGCGATGGGCACCAGCAGGGCGGGCAGCAGGCGCAGCGCCATCTGCCGGGCCGACGGTCCCTCGTCGGGAACGCCCCCGGACGCCTGCAGCGGTGTGGGCGCGCCGAGCCAGACGGCCCGGTCCCCCGCGCCCGCGGCGGGCGACGTCAGCGACTTGTCGATGTCCTTGGACAGGGACGCGTGTTCCTTGCGGAAACGGTCGTCCGAGACCTTCGTGAACGGGATCCGCGTGAGGTCGACGCCGCCGTAGGTGTAGGTGTGGACGTAGGTGGTGTCACCGCTGGTGGTGTTGTGGGTGACCTTGAACTCGCCCTTGGTGTAGGAGTCGACGAACTTCTCGAAGGTGTCGGTGGGTTTCCAGTCCGTCTTCGTCCGCCAGTTGTCGATGTCCCCCTTGCCGATGAGGTCGCCGTAGGTGGTGTGCTTGGTGCGGCTGAGATCCCGGTACCACTCGGCGGCGACCCGCGCGAGATAGACGCGCCGCACGTCGGCGTACTCGGGCCCGGTGTTGATCGCCTCTTTCAGCTTGGGCAGGATCAGGCTGCGGAACAGCTCCTCGTTGTGCTTCTCGGCCGCCTTGTCCTGCTGCGCGCAGGACACCGCGGCGGCCCGCCCCTTCTGGGCGAGGTACTGCGTCTCCATGCGGACGTCGAGGGGCGCGTCGATGATGTACAGCTTGTCCCCGTCCTGCCGCACGGTGGCGGGAGCGGGAAGGATCCACACGCGCTGCGACATGCAGGAGCCGGAGATGCTGTCCCAGAACTTACGGCCGAGTTCCGTGTCGGGGTGAAGGAGCTTCCCGACGCTCTTCTTCATCTGCAGATCGGCTTCGAGCATGATGCGGCCGGCGTCCGTGCGCCCCAGCTTGGCGTCCACGATGCGGTGGGGCTCGTTGGGGTTGAGGTTCACCCAGAACGCGGAGGGGTTGAGGGCGAGCCAGACGAAGAAGGCGTCGGAGGTCTGCACGGCGGCGCTCTCGCCGGTACGGGGGTTCTGGTCGCCGCCCGTGGTGTCCGGGGCCCGGAAGGAGTACTGCAGTCCGCTGCCGTCCCCGGGGTCGGAAAGGTACCTCAGCTGGAGCGAGGAGAAGTCGATGCCACCCGGGTCCTCGGTCAGGGCCTGCGCCAGACCGCCCGGACGGGCGCCGTCGTCCTCCTGCTCGCCGCAGGGCGCGGCCAGCAGCGCGGTCCGCCGCGCGGGGAGAGTGCCGGCGACCGCTACGGGGCCTGCGGCAAGGGCCTGGTTCTTGCAGATCTCCGGCCCTTGGCTCGCCGCTTTCTCCTTCTCCTTCTGCGTCTTCTTCGGGCTCTGGAACAGGTTCATGCTCCGTTCCTTCTCCCGGGCCTTCTTCTCGGCTGCCTTCTTGCGGGCGGCCTCGGCCTTCTCCTGGCTGCGTTTGACGTCTTCGGGCGATCTCTTGGCGTCGCTTTCGGCAGCTGCGGCGGAGGTGAGAAGCTTCTCCAGCGCCGCCTTCGCCCGGCTGTTGTACTTCACCGCGTACAACACGTCGGTGCTGCGGGGAATCGTGAAGGCGCAGTAATTCGGCCTGTCCTCGCAGGGCGAGCGGTCCGAGTACATGACGAAGACCTTCGACTCGTCCGTGACCCCCATGTAGGTCAACTCGCTGGTGAGCACGACGATTTCGGAGTGGGCTCCGGTGGTCGTGCTCGACTGGCGGTTGGCGGCGGTGGCGACGACGAACTTCTTGATATGCGGACGGTCCTTGAGGCCCAGCTCGTCGTAGAGCGCGGGGTTGCTCTTCTTGAGCTCGTCCGGCACGAGCACGGCTTGGTGCGGTTCGAGTTTCAGGCCCGACAACCCGGTGATGTCCACGAAGCCCATGGCGAGGTTCCGGTTGGCGTCGCGCTCGACACCGAGTCGTTTCCGCTCCTGGTACGAGAGTCGGCCGACGGCGCTGTGGAGCCAGTCCTCGATCTTGTCCCCTCGCGGATCCCCGGCCCGCGCCGCCGGCCAGGACGCTCCGGAACCGGCGGCCATGCCGGGCTGTGCCGCGCCGAGCAGCACCCCCAGCACCAGGACGAGCGCCCCCAGGGCCCTCGCCCGGGCGCGCCCACGGGTCGACACCATCTCGCTCCTCCCCCTGCCGGCGGGCACCGGTGTGATCACCGGTGGTCGTGCGGCACAGATGGTGTCGGAGTCACCGCCCTGGCGTCGTTGGCGCCCGGCGCACACTTGTTGGCGTGGAGCGCACGGTTGCCCCCGGCCGGGTGGCCGGGGGCAACCGGGGGCCGGGCCTCAGCTCAGGGGCGTCCGGCGGGCGCGGAACCAGGTCACCACGGTCATGCCCGCGGTGAAGTACACCGTGCCCGCCAGGAAGGTCACTTGCTCGACGTACTGCTCGTAGCCCTGTGACCGCAGCTGGAACGCCAGGACGACCAGGGCGGTTCCGAGGACGGCGAGCGCGGTGGTCATGGCGACGAAGAAGAGCTTCTTCATTGCGTTTTCCTCCCGAGGGTGGGACGACGTGGTCCCCACCGACCTTACGTGCACCCGCCAACGGTCCCGCACGGGCCGGGCCGTACACCCACGTGGATGGGCAACGTGCCTGCGCTGACCACTCGTTCGCGGGAGCGCATCGTCATGTCACCGTCCCGCACGTCCTGTTGGGGACGTTTCTTCCCGCGCTCCCCCGGAGTGTCGCCAACCCCATGGGAAGTCCGAAATCGTCCAGGATGGCGCCGAAAGGACGGGAAACACCCCGTCCGTATCCCGACATCCATCACTCGGAGGAAACGTGACGTTCCTGAGGAACGCCGCAGCTGCCGCTGCGATCGCCCTGACGGCGTTCGCCGGCCTTGCCGGACCGGCCAGTGCCGCCCCGGCGCCCGACACCGCCGAAGCCCAGGCGACCAGCACGGACGGGCAGAGCAAGACCGACACCGCCGCGGTATCGCCCATCTCGCCGAACACCGCGGTTCAGCGCGCATCGAGCTCCACCGAGCGCGAGCTGGCCGCGACGTGCTGGAACGGCCGCACGGACGGGGGCCGCAACTTCTTCATGACGTGCAACGGCACCTCGTACCACGTGTACGTGGACTGCACGGACGGCCGCCACCTGTTCCCGCAGGTCTTCTCCGGGCAGTGGGACTTCCGGCTGACCTGCCCGGCCGGCACGCGGGCCGTGTGGGGCGGCAGCTGGTAGGACGCATCCGCTTCGGCCGGGGGCGCGCACCGCGCCCCCGGCCGGCGCGGGGTCAGGAGGGCAGGACCGCCTCGATGGCGGCGGTGACCTCGGGGGCGTCGGGCTCGGTGCGGGGGCTGAAGCGGGCGGTGACCGTGCCGTCGGGGGCGATGAGGAACTTCTCGAAGTTCCAGCGGATGTCGCCGGTGTGGCCCTCGGCGTCGGCGGTGCCGACGAGCCCCGCGTACAGGGGGTGCCGGTGCTCGCCGTTGACGTCGGTCTTCTCCGTCAAGGGGAAGGTGACGCCGTACGTCGCCGAGCAGAAGGCGGCGATCTCCTCGGCGGTGCCGGGCTCCTGGCCCATGAACTGGTTGCACGGCACACCGAGGACGGTGAAGCCGCGCGGGGCGTAGTGCGCGTGCAGTTTCTCCAGCGCCGCGTACTGGGGGGTCAGCCCGCAGCGGGAGGCGACGTTGACGACCAGGACGGCCTTGCCGCGGTACTGGGACAGGTCGGCGGGGCCGCCGGTGAGGGCGCCGATCTCGACGTCGTGGAAGGACATCTTCGCTCCTTGGTGATCGCAGGGTTCTCGTGCGCCCCAGTGTGCCCTCGGGCCCCGCAGCGGACGCCGCGGGGTCAGCCGGCGTCCGGTTCCGGGTGGTCCTCTTCCGGGCGGTTCCCGCCGACCGGGCCGGCGGCCAGCCGGGCGGTGATGCGCGCGAGGGTCCGCAGGTCCTCCGGGGGGAGGCCGAGCAGGGCGGGGGGCGGCGTGCCGAGGATCCGTTCGGCGTGCAGGGCCGCGTCACGGCCGGCCGGGGTGACGGAGACGATCTTGGAGCGGCGGTCGGCGGGGTTCGGGGAGCGTTCGACGAGGCCGCGCCCGGCGAGGTCGTCGACGACGAGCGTGGTGTAGGGCCGGTCGGTCAGCAGTTCCTCGGCCAGCCGGCGCAGGGTGAGGGGGCCCTTGGCGATGCGGCGCAGCGCCTTGATGCGGAAGAAGCTCATGCCGAGCGCGTCGACGACCTCCTTGCGGCGTTCGTTGCCGCCCAGGACGATCGCGCGCAGGTTGCTCCAGGCCTGCTGGGCCTCGGCCTCGTGGGCTGCAGCGGCCTCGTGGGCGTCGTTCGCCTCGTGCGCGTGGACGGTCGTCATGACGTGTTCACCGGGATCCTGTTCCGTTCGGATGATGCGAGGCGGGCCGCGGAGCGCTCGGCCGTCCCGGCGGCCCAGCGGCCGGTGGTGATCGTACCGACGACGAGGACGGCGAGCCCGCACCCGGCGATGATCCACCAGCCGGTGCGCTGCGCGCCCGTGGCGGCGGCCGCGCCGATGACGGCGACGCCGAGGGAGGCGCCGACCTGCCGGCTGGTCGAGGCGACGGCGGCGGCGACCCCGGCCCGGGCGCGTGGCATGCCGGAGACGGCGGTGTTGGTGATGGGCGCGTTGACGAGCCCGAAGCCGATGCCGAAGACGACGAAGGCGGGCAGGAGCAGGGCGTCGGAGGAGCCCGCGTCGAGGGCTGCGAACATCACGCCGCTCGCGGTCATCGCGATGCCGGCGAGGACCAGCGGCAGGCGGGGGCCGCGGGCGCCCACCAGGCGGCCGGACAGCGGGGCGAAGACCAGGCACATCACGGCCATGGGCAGCATGTACAGGCCGGCCTGGAGGGCGGGCAGGCCGCGCTGGTTCTGCAGGTAGAGGGTGTTGAGGAAGAGGAAACCGCTGAGGGCGGCGAAGGCGCACACCGCGATGGCGACGGCTCCGCTGAAGGGCGCGCTGCGGAAGAGCTGCGGCTCGATGAGGGCGTCGGCACGCCGCCGCTCGTACGGGACGAGCGCGGCGAGCGCGCCGGCCGCGAGGGCGAAGCAGCCGAGGATGGGCGCGGAGGTCCAGCCGGCGGCGGGGCCCTCGATGATGCCGTAGGTGAGGCTGCCGAGCAGGGCGATGACCAGCAGCTGGCCGGCGGGGTCGGGGCGGCGCGGCCGCGGGGCGCGGGACTCGGGTACGTAGCGGGCGGTCAGGGCGAGGGCCGCGAGGCCGACGGGGAGGTTGATCCAGAAGATGGCGCGCCAGCCGGTCGTCTCGACGAGCGTGCCGCCGATGACGGGTCCGGCCGCCATGCTGATGCCGACGACGCCGCCCCACACGCCTATGGCGCGGGCGCGCTCGCGGGGGTCGGTGAAGGTGTTGGTGATGATGGACATGGCGACCGGGTTGAGCATGGAGCCGCCGACGGCCTGCACCATGCGGAAGGCGACCAGCCAGCCCAGGCCGGGTGCGAGGCTGCACAGCACGGAGCCGGCGGTGAACAGGACGAGACCGGTCTTGAAGACGCGCCGCCGGCCGAACCGGTCGGCGGTGGAGCCGGCGAGCATCAGCAGCGAGGCCAGGACCAGGGTGTAGGCGTCGATGGTCCACTGCAGGCCGGAGACGGAGGCGTGCAGTTCCCGCTGCATGGACGGCAGCGCGACGTTGAGGATGGTGTTGTCGAGGCTGACCATCAGCAGGCTGATGCAGCAGATGGCCAGCACCAGCAACCGGCGGCGGCGCGAAAGCTCGGGCACGAGAACCCCTCCGGGGTGGGAGCGGGGAGCGGGCGGGTGTACGCCCCTGGGTAGTTGTATTTCTGTAACGATTTCAATCGTACAACCAAACGTTCGTCCCTGCAGGTGGTCTTGACCGTCGCACCGGGGCGTGTCGCCGCGGCGGGGGTATCGGTGCACCGGACCCGGACGCTGGAGAGGTGGCGGACGCTGACAGCAGGACACGGTGGCGCGGGCGGTGGCGAGCCGGGCGGCGGGGCGTACGGCGACCCCGGGCCCGGGGACGGCCCGCGGGTGCCGCACGCAGAGCCCGGCATCCGCGTACGCCCCACCGCGTCGTGGTTCAGCGCCGGCTTCGGCGTCGGTCTGGGCCTCACCCTCGCCTCCACCGCGCTGCAGACCGTCCTGCACATCAGCGGCCTGCTCACCCTCCTGCTGCTCGCCCTGTTCGTGGCGATCAGCCTGGAGCCGGTGGTGGCGTGGCTGGCCGGCCGCCGGCTCGGCCGGGGCCGGGCGGTGGCCGTGGTCGTCCTGGGCCTGCTGGCCGTGGTCGCGGGCTTCCTCGCCCTGGTCATCCCCCCGGTCTCCCGCGAGGTCGCCGCCCTCGTCGACGCCGTGCCCAAGTGGCTGCAGGAGCTCCACGACCACCACTCCACCCTCGGCCGCCTGGAGGACCGCTACCACCTGATCACCAGGACGCGCGAACAGCTCGGCGGCGGCGCGGCGGTCCTCGGTGGGCTGCTCGGCGCCGGGCACGTCGTGCTGAGCGCGCTGACCGGGACGGTGCTGGTCGTCGTCCTGACCGTCTACTTCATGGCGGGCATGGCGCAGTTGAAGCGCTTCGCCTACCGCTTCGTGCCACAGACCCGGAGGGCCACCGTGGTCGGTCTGACGGAGGAAATCCTGTGGCGGGTGGGGCGCTACATGCTCGGAAACGTCGTCACCTCCGCCATCGCGGGCCTGGCCACCTTCCTGTGGTGCATCGTGCTGGACGTGCCGTACGCGGCGGCGCTCGGCGTCCTGGTCGCGCTGCTGGACATGGTGCCGGTGGTCGGCTCCACCGTCGGGGGCGTGGTGGTCAGCCTGGTGGCGCTGTCGGTGTCCTTCCCCGTCGCGCTCGGCACGGCCGGCTTCTACATCGGTTTCCGGCTGGCCGAGGACTACCTGATCATGCCGAAGGCGATGAGCTACGCCCTGGCCCTGCCCCCGCTCGTCACGGTCGTCGCGGTCGTGATCGGCGGCGCCCTGCTGGGCGTGGTGGGCGCGCTCATCGCCCTGCCCGTGGCGGCCGGCATCGGCATCGTGCTGGAGGAGGCCGCGTTCCCCCGCATCGACGCGTTGTGAGAAGGCCGTCGCGCGGACGGCGGGCCTGCGTCATGCTGGGGCCAGGGGTGCGGCCGGCGGGGCCGAACACGGGGCGGGGGCTCGATGGTTCCGGGAACGGTGGCGCAACTGGCCATCCTGCTGGTCCTGGTCCTGCCCGGCGTCTTCCACCAGGCCGTACGGGAGCGGCTGCGCGGCACCATCGCCTCCGAGCAGGAGCCGCAGAACCGGCTGCTGCGCGCCCTCGCCGCCGGCGCCCTGCTCGACGCCCTGTACGCGGTGGCCGCCGGTCCCTGGCTGGTGGAGCTGTTGTCGGGGAACGGCGACGGGCCGCTGGCCGGGGCGCTGCGCCACCCGCGCCGGGCGGGACTGGCCGCGTTGGTGCTGGTCGTCGCCGTGCCGTCCGCCGCCGCCTGGGCCGAGGCCGCCTGGCGCCGGCGCCGGGCGCGGGCCCGCTACGAACCCACGCCGACCGCCTGGGACGCCCTCTTCCACGACCGCGGCTCGTGCTTCGTGCGCGTGCGGCTCAAGAACGGGCTGTGGGTGGGCGGCTGGCTCGGCTCACGGTCGGCGGTCTCGGCCTACCCGCAGCAGGGCGACCTGTACCTGCAGGCGCAGTACCGGATGGGGCCGGACGGCCGCTTCCTGGAACGGGTGCCGGGGACGGCGGGGGTGTACGTACGGGCGGCCGACGTGGACGTGCTGGAACTTCTGCACCCGCCGGTTGCGGAAGCGAGGGAAGGCGAACGTGATGACGGAACGACATGAGCGCGACGAGGACAGCGCGTTGGAGGAGCTCCTTGCGGAGTTCTCCGACACCAGGACCTACCGGCCCACGGACGGCGTGGCGGAACCCGGTGCCGTGCCGCAGGCGCCCTCGGGCACGACCACGGCGCAGACCACGGCCTCCGGCGCGGGTGCCGGGCAGGACCCGGGCGACGGGGAGACGGACGCGCGCTGAGGGACACGCGCTGACGGACGCGTGCTGACGGACGCGTGCTGACGGACGCGCGTCGGTGTCAGGCGCCGGTGTGGATGTGTGCCGCCCACAGGTGCGGCGCCCGCGGGTAGCGGTCCCGCAGGCGCCGCACCGGATGGTGCAGGGCGAGGGCTGCGTCCAGGGCACGGCCCGCGGCGGCGTCCTCGGCGAGGGCGGTGTAGAACTCGCCGGTCAGCCGGGTCGACAGGGCGTCGGAGACGGGCCACAGGGTGCCGATCACGTGCCGGTAGCCGGCCAGTTGGAAGGCGGAGGCCAGCTGCACCGCTTCGTCGGCCAGGTCGATGCCGCCCCGGGAGGTGGAGCACGCCGACAGCACGGCCAGCTCGGGGCTCCGCGGCCGCTGGGCGGCCGCGGCGGCCACGGTGAGCCTGCCGTCGTGCAGGATCAGGCCGCTCTCCGACGGGCTCAGCAGCTCGCTGATGCCGTGACAGCTGAAGTGGACCCACGGGTGGGCGGGCAGCGCCCGGCCCACCGCCCGCACCGTGGCGGCCGGGCCTTCCAGCAGGCGGGCTTCGGGGAACAGCGCGCCCAGCAGCTGCGCTTCGCGGGAGGCACCCGGCAGCGGCGCCGCGCCGGGGGTCTCGGCGAGGGCGACGACCAGCGGGGCCGGGCGCGTCCGGCCCCCGCCGCCGGCGCGGCCGCGCGCCCGGGCCAGGGCGCGCAGCGTGGGCGTGTACGAGGAGACGGCGCGGTCCAGGACCCAGGTGCCGGAGCCGGGCGCGCCGTGCCCGGCCGCGTGCAGCGGCAGGAAGGACAGCCAGCCCGTGGGGCACCACCACAGCCGGGGCCAGGGCTCGCCGTCGGCCGGTACGGTGCGCAGGCCGAGCCGGTGGAGCACGGGTGCGGCCACCGTGTCCCACAGCCGGCGCAGGATCCCCGTCAGCATGTGCGTCGCGGCCACCGCGCGCTGCGGCCCCTCCTTGCCGTAGGCGTCCTCGACGGCACCGATGAACGCGGCGGTGAGCATCATGGCGTCCTGGGGGGTGAGCCCCGGCAGCGGGAGCACCTCGATGCCCGACCCGGCGGTGAGGAGAACGGCGTGCGAGCCGTACTGGCTGACGTTGACGACGACCACCGGGCCGCCGGTGGCGGCGGCCAGCAGCTGCGGCAGCGCGGGCGGGCGCAGGAAGTCCTCGAAGCCGGGCAGCTGCCGGATGCGGTCGAGGAGTTCGTCCCAGCGCCGGGCCAGGGCGTGCCGGGCCTCGGCGGCCAGGCCCGCGGCGTGCTGTGCGGCGTCGGGCAGCTCCGGGGCGCCGGTCGGGGTGATCAGCGCCGGGGGGCGCTCGGACGGCGTGCTCAGCTGTTCGCGCAGGCGCTCGAACTCCGCCGCGAGGCCGGGGGCGGTCTCGCGCAGCCGTGAGGTGTCGGCGCGGTTGTCCAGGCCCTGGGCGAGCAGCACGCCCCTGCCCTGCTCCAGCAGGGCCAGGGCGCGGCCGGGATCGCCGGCCCGCAGGGCGAGTGCCGCGGCGTCGCCGGCCAGGCCGGTGCTGGCGCGCAGCCGCTCCTCCTGGTCGGCGCGGGCGAGGCTGCGCGGCGCGAGGCGGGGCAGCAGGCCGACGGCGTAGGCGTAGCCGTCGAGCGCGTCGGCGCTGCGGCCGGCCTTGGCGGCGGCCTCGCCCCAGGTGCGGGCGGCCTGCAGGCGGGTCAGCAGGGGCGAGGCCGCATGGTGCGCGGACTGCCGTGCCAGGCGGGCCGCCTCGGCCAGGTCCACCCGTTCGCCGGCGACGGCCCGGCGCACCTGGGCCGCGGCGAGGAGCCATTGGCAACGGGCCTGGTCGGGGTGGCCGTCGGGGACGTGGGCGAGGCATTCCCGGGCGGCGGTGACCGCGCGGTGCAGCATCTGCCGGGTCGTTGACTCCCGGCTGTCCGCGGCGAGCTGTCCGGAGATCAGGCACACGCCCGCGAGGTTGGCCAGCGCGAAGGGGCGCATGGGGTGGTCCTCGCCCAGCGAGGCCACGGCTTCCTCCAGGACCCGCCGGGCCTCGCCGGTCGCGCGGGTGGCGTCGGCGCCATCGGCGAGGGCCCGGCTGTGCAGCAGCACGCCGAGGTTGATCACGGCCAGCTCCCGGGCGCGCCGGTCGCCGTCGTGGTGGGCCGCCGCCTCGCGCAGCAGCGCCTCGGCCTCGTCGGCGGCGGCCTCGTCGCCGGTGAACTCGTACCAACCGCGCAGCGCCTCCGCGAGGTTGCTCAGCAGCCCGGCCCGGTCGAAGGCCCGGGGGGCGCTCTCCTGCAGGGCGCGGCGCAGCACGGCGATCGCCTCCGCCTGCCAGGTGCGGTCGCCGCTGGTCCCGGCGCGTTGCATCAGGGCGACGCCCAGGTTCGTCAGGACGTTGCCGTGGCCCAGGTGTCCCCTCGGCACGGTGGCGGTGGCCTCGCGGAGCTTGTCGACGGCCGCGTCCATGAGCGTCTCGTCGCCGGTGTCGGCGGCGCGGTCCCACTCGGCGTGCCCCCAGCTGGTGAGGACGACGAACCGCTCGCCGGACGAGGCGGAGGTGGCGGCCAGGGCGGCGCGGTAGTGCTCCAGGGCTTCGTCGCGCACGTGTTCGTCCCGCACCTGGCGGTAGTGGTCCATCAGCGCGTTGGCCAGGCCGAGCAGCGCGCCCGGCGGGGGCGGTCCGGGATGCGCGGCGATCTCCTCGCGATGCCGGTGGAGGGCCTGCCGCAGGGGCTCGGGGTCGCCGGTGAAGCGGGTGAGGGAGCGCAGGGCCTTGCCGAGGCGGCCGAGGGCGGCGGCCCGGGCGGGCGTGCCCGGCCCGGCCGTGTCCGCCGCCTCCTGCAGCACCCCGACGGCTTCCCGGATCAGGGCCGCATCCGAGCGGTTCTCGGCGAGGCTCTGCAGGGCGTCGCCCAGATTGCCCAGCCGGTGGACGCGGAAGTGGTCGTCCGGCGGGGTCAGGGCGACGGCCCGGCGGTGTTCGTCCACGGCCTCGGCCAGCAGGCCGGCGTCCCCGGCGTACCGGCCGGACGTGGCGAGGGCGGCGCCGAGGTTGGAGTGGCGCGCGGCCCGCTCGGAGGGGCTGGTGCGCGGCGCGGCGGCCAGTGCCCGGCGCATGAGGCGGACCGCCTCCCCGTACAGGTCGTGCCGGCCCGTGAGACCACCACGCCGCAAGTGGACGCTGGCGAGGTCCGAGAGGTACTCGGAGCGGCGGAGGTCGTCCGCCGGGAGCAGGGAGAGCCCCCGGCGCATCTGCTGCTCCCCCTCCTGCCAGGCGGCCTCGTCGTCCGGGCCGGCGCTCTCGGCGAGGGCCCGGCCGAGGGCGAAGCGTGCCCGGGCCTCGAAGGCGCGGCCGGGGGACGGCAGGGCGAGGCAGGCGCGGAAGCACGCGATCGCCTCGTCGGTGTCGGCACCGACCGGGACGCTCTCGCCTGCTGCCGCGACGGCGCCGGTGCTGCGGCCGGAGGCCAGCAGGCAGCCGGCCAGCTCGAGCAGGACCTCGGCCCGCTGCTCGGAGCGCTCGGGCACCTGCCGGGCGAGGTCGCGCAGCAGGGCGATCGGCTCGGCGAGGTCGGCGGGGGCCTCGGTCATGTGCGCGCGCAGCCGGGCCAGGTCGGCGAACTGCGTGCCGCGCATCACGCGCCGGCGCAGGTCCTCCGCCGGGGTGTCCGCCAGGGCCTGGCGGGCGAGGGCGACGGCCTCGTCCATGTCGGCGATGTCGCCGCCCGCCACGTTCCGGGAGCGCAGGACGCCGGCGAGGACGAAGCGCGCCTGGGCGAGCACCGGGTGTCCCGGGGGCGCGCCCTCGACGGCGTCGCGGCCGGCGGCGAGTGCGTCGTCCAGGAGGCGGGTGGCGTCGGCGCGCACGGCCCGGCCCTTGAGGGCGAGGGCGAGCTGGGTGAGGTAGCCGGTGCGTTCGACCGCGTTGGGTGCGCTCTCGGCGGCCCGGCGGCAGGTCGCGATGCCTTCGTCGTAGAGCTCCGCGCGGTCGCCGTCCTGCATGGCCTGCATGATCAGTGCGATGCCCAGGTCGGCCAGGTGCGCCGCGCGCTGCGGCAGGGCCGGATCCGCTTCGGCGACTGCTTCGCGCAGCAGGGCGACGGCCTCGGTCAGCAGTGCGGGGTCGTCGCACTCGGCGGCGGTGTGCCGGAGCACCGCGCCGAGCGAGGCGAGGTGCACCGGTCGGTGGGGGTCCTGCGGTGTGCTCAGCCGCACGGCCTGCCGCAGTTCGCCGGCGCTCTCGTGCAGGGCGCCGGCCTCCCCGGTCGCCTCGGCGCCGAGTTTGAGGGCGTAGCCCAGGTTGCCGTGTCGGCGGGCCTGTTCGTCGCGGTCGCCGGGGGCGGCCGCCAGCGCGGCGCGGGCGAGCTCGGTCCCTTCTGTGAGGGCCCGGTGTCCGGCACCGGCCGCGTGGCGGTAGAGGAACACCAGGGCGAGGTCGGACAGGCAGGTTCCTGCTTCCACGCTGCCGGCCGGGAAGCCGGCGAGGGCGTGCCGCAGCAGCCGCTCGGCGGCGGCCAGGGCGGCGGGGTGGTGGCCCTGCTGGTACAGCGCCAGGGCTCCGATGCCCGCCTCGTAGGCGTGGGCGGGTTCGGTGCCGGCTCCTTCGGGGAGGCCGGTGACCGTGGCGCAGAGCGTCTGCAGGACGGGGGGCAGGACGAGGCCGTGGCCCGTCAGGTCGGTGAAGGCGAGCACGGCTGCGCCGAGGGCTGCCCGGTCGGTGCCGCCGCTGGCGAGGTAGCGGAACCACTCGCCGAAGGCGAGTGCGTGAAAGCCTTTCGCGTCGAAGCTGCCGTCGGGCAGCAGGATTTCGGCGCGGACGGCGGCGGCAGCGGCGGCGGCCTCCGGGCCGAGGAACCAGGGCAGGGCGCCGGGGTCGGCCTCGGCCCGCTGTGCCTGCTGCAGGATGCGCTCCGCCGCCTCGTCCGCGGTCACCGGATCGTCCCTTCGCCGTAGGACGTCCCCGTGGCGTCGGGGATGTCCTTGGCCAGCAGCAGGACGAGCTCCTCCCGGGTGGGCGCCGTCCGGCCGGCGAGGCGGGCGGCCTGGCGCTCGACCATGGCCTCCAGGAGGGTGCGCGCGTCCCGGGCGTTGGCGGCGTCGCCGCGCAGGCGCCGGCGCTCGAAGCGCTCGGTGAGCAGGGGGCCGACGTCGGGTGCCAGGCGGAAGGCGTGTTTGCCGGCCTGCCGGCTGACGATCTCGGTCAGTTCGGCGGGCTCGTAGGCGCCGAACTCCAGCACGCGCGAGAAGCGCGAGCGCAGGCCCGGGTTCGACTCCAGGAAGGTGTGCATCTCCTCGGTGTAGCCCGCCGCGATCACCACGACCTCGTCGCGGTGGTCCTCCATCAGCTTGGTCAGGACGTCGATGGCCTCCTGCCCCAGGTCCGTGCCGGCGCCGAACCTGCGGGCCAGGCTGTAGGCCTCGTCGATGAACAGCACGCCTCCGCGGGCGCGGGCGAAGACCCTCTGGGTCTTCTGCGCGGTGTGCCCGAGGTACTCCCCCACCAGGTCACCGCGCGCGACCTCGACGAGGTGGCCCTTCTTCAGCGCTCCCAGGGCGGCGAGGATCTGCCCGTAGAGCCGGGCGACGGTGGTCTTGCCGGTGCCGGGCGGGCCGGAGAAGACCAGGTGGTGCGACATGGGCGGGTCCGGCAGGCCTGCGTCGGCGCGCCAGCGGGCGAGCCGGATCAGATCGGTCTGCACGGCGACCTGCCGCTTGGCCGCCGCCAGCCCGATCATGCCCTGCAGTTCGGCGAGCGGACCGGCCTCCGGTTGCCGGGCGTCCTCGGCCGTGGCCCCGGTGCGGACGTCGTCCATCACCACCCGGTCGTTGCCCGCGACGGCCTCGCCCGCGCACCCGGTGACCTCGCAGTCCGCGAACCGCCCGAACACCGAGGGGTCCAGGCGGATGCCGTCGCCGGCGCCGTCGCACAGCCGGGCGCGCGTGATGTCCAGTCGGCTGTTGTCGCGGGCCAGGACGCCGCAGTCGCGGGAGCGGGTGACCGTCAGCAGGTCGGCGACGACGGTGGCGGACCCGACGGCAAGGACGCCCGCCTCACCGGGCTCGTCGACCGTGCACTGGCGGGCCGTCAGGTGGCTGTCGCCGCGGCAGTTGAAGCCGAACAGGGACGTTCGCTGCAGCGTGGCCCGCTCCACGGTCGCCCGCGCGCTGTCCTGCAGGGCGACGCCGGAGCTGGCCATGTCGGTGACGGTCGCGTCGGCGAGCTCGACGGTGACGCCCTCGCCCCTGGCGAACAGACCGCTCTCGCACGACTCCAGGCGCACATCGCGCAGCTGTACGGAGGCTTCGTCGCGCACGAGCACGGCGTTGGCGGTCTGGCCGTGGACCTGGAGACCGGTGAAGGTGCCGCGGGCCTCGCGCACCACCACTCCGTTGCGGCCGTCGGCGACCCGGCAGCCGTGGATCCGGGGAGCGCCACCGCTGAGCACGGCGATGCCGGTCTCGCCCGCGGTGCGCACGGTGCAGTCCTCCAGGCGCCCGAGCCCCTGTTCCTCCACGCTGATCCCGGTGCGGCGGCAGTCCTCGAACCGGCATCCGTGGACGGCGGGGTCGGCGCCCCGGGCGATGTACAGGCCGTCCTGGGCCCCGTGGACGGTGGTGTCGCGCAGGGTGCCGCGCGCGTGGTCGTAGTAGGAGACGCCCGTACGGTGCGCCTCGTGCACCCGGCAGCCCACGATGTCGGCCTGGGCGTGGTCGCCCACGGCGAGGGACGCCCGGCCGGTGCCGCGCAGCTCGCAGTCCTCGATGCGGGCCGTCGCGCCGGAGATCTGGATGCCGTGGCCGCGGGCGTCCTCGACGGTGCAGCCGGTGATACGGGCGTCGGCGCCGCCGGTGACGAGGACCGCTTCGCCCTTGGCGGCGAGGAAGCGGCTGCCGCGCAGGGTGCCCTGCGCCCCGGCCAGCTCCGTGCGGCCCGCCCGCACCTCGCACTCCTCCAGCACGACCTCCGCGCCGCGCAGTGCCTGGACGGCGTACTCGCCCGTCCCCTCGATCGTGCAGTGCCGCGCCGTGAGGCGCCCCCGGCCGGTGACGCGTACGGCGGCCGGGCCGCGGCCGGTGATCCGCAGTGCGTCGAGCGTGACGTGGCCGGTGCAGTCGGCGACCGCGTCCGCCACGGCCTCGAGGACGACCGTGCCCTGCCCCTGGGCCGCGCGCAGTTCGACCGTCCCGGACAGCTCGAGGGCCTCCTCGTAGTGGCCGGGCCCGATCAGTATGCGTAACGGCCGTCCTGTGGGCGCCGCCCGCAGGGCCGAGGCGATGGTGGGATGGGCGGATCCGGGCCCGGGGGCCACGCGCAGCGTCACCGGCTCCCCCACCGCGAGCGGCTCGGCCGGCACCGGCTGCGCGGGCGGCTCGTCGTATCCGAGGCATGCGAGCGCGTGGGAGAGCTGTTCGGGGAAGGCGGCGAGACCGTGCCGGTGCCCGTGGCGCCGCGAGAGCAGCGGAAACAGCTCGGCGGTCCGCTGCGCCTCGCGGTGGGCGAAGCGGTGGCGGGGCAACGCGGCGGGCGGTAGGGCACCGGGTGCGAGGCGGACGACGACGGTGCTGCCGGCCGGTGCCGTGGTGACCTCGGCGGTGTGCACGGCGGCGCGCGGCAGGAGCCGTTCGGCGCCGGCGACGGCCATGCGCAGGCCCTGGGCGTCGATGCGCAGGCGGCATTCCCGGGCCAGTCGTCCGGCGAGCCGGGAGCCGCCGAGGAAGCACACCACCGCCCAGGCGCCCATGGTGGCGGCCACCGGCCAGAAGCCGAACCCGTGGCCGGTCGAGGCGGCCCCCAGGCCCAGGACGCCGGCCAGCGCGAGCGGTGCCCGCAGGAGCAGCACGGCGCGGGCGTGCACCGGCAGCAGCTCGCCCGGCACGCTCACCGCGCCCGTACGGTCGGTGGGCAGATCGGCGGCGCCGTGCCAGCGCTCCTGCACGCGGGGGGCGACGATCTGGTGCAGGCGCGTGTGCTGTGCGTCCAAAGGCCGCAGGTCGAACACGACGGCCTGCCAGGCCGCCGACCACCGCAGCCGGCCCCGGTCCGTGACCCCCGGCGGGCAGCCGTGGTACGGGCGGAGCACGAGCAGCCCCTGGAAGGCCGATGTGGACGCGTTCGGCGTGATGCGCGGCAGGGGCGCCAGGAACGCGCACTCGATGTCGCCCCAGGTCAGGTGTACGCGCCGCAGGCCGCCGCGCAGTGCGAGGCCGTCGGCGGCCACCGTCAGGGCCGCGGGGGCGCACACCTCCCACAGCAGCCACGCGAGGACCACCGCCCACACGGCCACGGCCGCCGTGGCGCAGGCCCGCCACGGGGCGGGGCCGTGGTCGGCGGTGACGGCGAGGAGCCGGCAACTCGCCGCCAGGGCAGCGGCCGACGGCACCGCGAACAGCGCCGGAACCGCTCGGTGAGCACGCGAGCGCCCGATCCGTACCTGGCCGGGCCCCTCGCCGACCGTGGCCCCCACCGTCCGCGCCATCACACTCCACCCCCGTGGCATGTTCCCGCACCGCGCCGCATCACGCTGCTCGATTGTGCGGTTGCCTTCGGGGAAACACCAGGAGCGCAGGTGGGCTCAGGGCAGGTGAACGCCGGCCGCGCCGCTGGTCATGATTCGGCCTCCGCCTGCTGGTAGAGCACCTGGGCATAGATGCCGAAGTACGGTGAGAGCACGACGGCCTCGCTCTCGTGCCCGGGCATCGGGCCACTGATGACGCCGTTGACGGTGCCCTTTTGCGTGGTGGCGTTGTAGTCGGCGTACCAGGGGCCGCCACTGGAGGAGGGCTCGAACTTACAGTCGATCCTCACCCGGCTGTCGTAGGGGAAGAGGTACGCCTGCGTCTCCCCGAAGCACTCGGCGGTCCTGTCGTTGAGCAGGTAGGCCCATACCGTCCGGGACGCGATGACGGGCTGCCCGAAGGCGATGGGGTTCTCGCCGGCCAGTTCCCCGGCCTGCTTCCCCTCCTTGTTGGGCTTCAGGACGAGGAACCCGTAGTCGTACTCCCCGTCCCCGTCCTTCTTACCCACGTAGCCACCGTTGACCAGGGGCGTCGCACCGTCGAACACCCCGAGCGGAGCCGGCTTGCCCTTCTGGTACCCGGGGATGAACTGGAAGCCCGTGTAGTACGCACCGCCGAGGCCCGAGTGCAGACAGTGGCCCGCCGTGACGACCACGTTGTGCCGCGGGCTCGCCACCAGGGTGGCCGTACAGGCCTGCAGGCCCCTGGGCGTGTGCATGTAGAGCCGTCCCATGCGCAGGCTGGGGCCGGCAGCGATCGTCGTGGTGTCGGCCGCAGCAGCGGGAGCCGCCTGCAGCGCCCCGGCCAGGAGGGCTGCCGCGGCGCACACTCTCACGAGTCTTCTCATGCCGGGAGTCTGGCCGCGGTCCGCGGGCCTGAGAATGCCGAGGGCCCTATTGGCCGGAAATCCCGGGCCTTCGGGACGGGCTGGGGCCGGCCTGGCTCTCAGGCGAACGACTCGCCGGTGGCGGGGGAAACGGCGGACAGGTCGACGGGCTCGCCGGCCCGCAGGCCGGCCAGGGCGATGTCCTTGTCGACCGCCTGGGCGGCGGCCGCGAACTCGGGGTCGCCGAGCTCGAAGGTGGGACTCGCGAAGATGCCGAGCCGTGCCAGGGCCGGGTCGGGATGGGGGTTGTGGTGGAGCTGTCCGGCCCGGTCGCGCAGCTCCAGCATGAGGGGCACGGCGAGGGCCATGACGCGGGGTCTTCCGTTGAACGCCCGGTCCAGGCAGGTGAGCAGGGCGGCGTACCGGGAGTTGAACTCCACGGCCCGCGCGTGGACCTCGCTGGTCGCGGCGAAGCGCTCGTAGGCGGCGATCGTCGAGTCGCCGTGGATGGGGTGAGCGTCCTGCCAGCCGACGTCGACGAGCGGTCCGCTGGGCGGGTCCTTGGGCCGGTCGTGCGGGCCGTAGCTGCGGCCGGAGTAGATCTCGTGGAAGCGGAAGTAGTGGGCGAGCGTCCGCTCCTCCCGGAAGATCAGGTCGTTGCTGTCCCAGATGGTGTCGCCCACGCCTTCGCCCTGCTCGGCGACGACGCGCAGGGCCAGCAGGGCGGAGGCGGTGTCGTGGACGGCGAAGACCTCGCCGCCGGAGTTGTAGAAGTCGTCCGGGCCGACCTGGAGGTGCTCGCGGCCGCGGGGGAAGACCACGGCCTCCCCTTCTCGCTCCACGATCCGCAGCAGGCCCTGCCGCAGCGCGTCGTAGAACTGGCCGATGGACGTCCAGCCGGCGCCCTCCTGCGGCGGGGGCGTCAGCGAGCGGGGCTGCTCGATGCGCAGGAACGTCCTCAGTGCCCCGGGCGAGAAGTGCTGCAAGGACACCGGGGGCACGTCGTCGTCGCTGAAGGGGAGCCGGGCCGGGTACCTGCCGACGAACTCCTTGCGGCCCACCCGGGGCCGGCCGCCGACCGCGTTGAGGAGGTTGGCGGCCAGCGTCATGTGCAGCATCTCCTCCATCAGGACGCTGCGGATGGCGAAGTACGCGGTGCGGTTGGTGCCGGGGCGGATGGTGTACAGCCCGGTCATGTAGAGCGGGATGGTCAGGTGCTCGACCTCCATGGCGGCCTGCAGGAAGGTGCGCAGTTCGCCGAGGTCCCGCGGGATGTGGAAGCCCCGGTCGTGCAGTGCCGTCGCGGTGATCACGTCGTCGCCTCCCCCGCTGTGCCGGTGGTGCGCACGACGACCGGGCGCCGGCCGGCCACCAGGCGGTCGTGGATCCGCTCGGCACTGCGCAGCGCCAGGGCCATCATGGTGAGTGTGGGGTTGCTGGTGCCGATGGAGGGCATGCTGCCGCAGCCCACGGCGTAGAGGTTGTCGAGCTCGTGGGTCTTCTGGTCCACGTCGACCACGGACGTCGCCGGGTCGTCGCCCATGATGTGGGTGCCGGCGCCGTGGCCGGCCCCGCTGTAGGCCAGGTGCACGCCCTCGTGGACGAAGTGTCCGAGCGGCGGGAGACCGTTGCGCGGCGCGTGGTCGGTGCAGTCGTCGGCTCCCATGCGGCGGAAGATCTCCCCGGCCACCGCCCGGGCGGCCAGTGCGCCGTCACGGACGTGCCGGTCGAGGTCGTAGGTGAGGACGGGGCGCGGGTTTCCCATGGCGTCGCGGTGGCGTGCGTCGATGGTGACCCGGTTGCCGGGATCGGCGGACTGTTCCACGGCGACCTGCAGTTGCAGCTGGCGGCCGATGGCGCAGCCCAGCAGCCGGCGCAGCTCCGGGCCGAAGACGCCGCCCGGGCGCACCTCGCCCTGCTCGTCGCCGCCGAGCCCCACGGCGGTGGCGACGTTGCTCATGGGCGCTCCCGTGGCCCAGCCCCAGCCCCAGTTGCCGATCTCGATGCGGAAGGGGGCCCGACGGCGGCGTCCGGCACCGAAACGGAACGCCTCCCAGCCGGAGGTGTGCCCGGGCCCGCGGAACGGCCCGACCGGCCCCCTGCTCTGCGCCCCGAGGGCCCAGCTGAGGACGGTGGGGTGGTCCATCAGGTTCCGGCCCACCTGGTCGCTTCCGTTGGCCAGCTCCGAGCAGAGCAGCAGCCGGGCGTTCTCGATGGCGTGGGCGGCGAGCACCACCACGTCGGCGTCGACGACGTACGACCGGCCGACCGGCGAGGCCGGATCGGTGTACGTGCGGTACTCCACTCCCCGCACCCCGCGCTCGCCCGCCCGGTGCACGCGGGTGACCACGCAGCGGTTCGCCACGGTGACGGAGGGCGGGAAGGCCGCCTGCAGGCGCAGCGGAAGGGACTTGGCCTGGACGGGGCAGATCGGCACGCAGCTGGCGTTGCCGACGCAGCGCTCGCCGAAGTTCGGCAGGCCGACCGCGCCCTGGACGCGGAAGGCCGGATCGTGGCGGTAGCGGGGGTTGGGCGTGGAGTTGCGGGCCTGCGGCAGGCCGTAGAGGGTCAGCTTGTAGTCCTGCCCGGCCACCGGGTCGGTGATGGTCTCGCCCTCCACCGCCCCCTTGCAGTAGTGGTCGATGTAGCTGCGTGGGATCTCCTGCATCGGGTACTCGTGGCCGGGATCGTGGACGACGCCGAGGTCGTACTGCTCCGGCCCGTTCCCGGCGACACCCAGGAGCCGTTCGGCCTCGGCGTACCAGGGCTGGAGCTCCGCGGCGCCGAGCGGCCAGTTCCGTCCGTACCCGTAGCGCGTGCGGGTCTCGAAGTCCTCGTCGCGCATGCGGGGGACGGCGCCCAGCCAGTGCATGGCGGTGCCGCCGAGGGCACGCAGGTAGTCGGTGCCGTACGGCAGCGGGCCGTTCTGGACGAAGTAGCCGCCGGCGGTGAACTCCGGCCGACCGGGGCGCGGATTGCGCACCGGTGCCAGGTCCAGGACGTCCGGGGAGGGCGCGGCGGCGTTGGGCCGGTAGGCGGAGTTGGGGACCTTCGCGACGGCGGAGTGGAAGGTGTCCAGGGTGTCCAGGAAGCCGGGCCAGGTGTCGGTGCCGCCGTTGCCGGCCTCCAGGACGAGGACGTCCCAGCCCCTGTCGCCGAGCCGCCGGGCGAGCGCGCTGCCGGCCCAGCCTGCGCCGACGATGACGACGTCGTAGCGGCGGCGGGCCGCGTCGCGGGCGGTCACGTGCTGCGTCATGGCCGCGCCTCCTCGCCCGTGCCGGGCGCGGTGGCCGCAGGGACCTCGGACGGCGCGACGTGCCGCCCGGCGCGGAAGCCGGGCAGCAGGTGGGCGGGGACGTCCTCGGCTGCCGCCCCGGCGTCCGGACCGGTGCGCAGGCCGAGTGCGGCGCGCAGCTCCGGCAGCCCGGGCGGTGCGGGCGGGCGGACCGACCAGGTGCCGAAGCCGGGCGGTTTGGCGCCTGCGGGGTGACCGTGGAACGTCCGCCACACCAGCCCCTCCACGTAGGCCTCGGGGGCCACGACGAACTCCGTGTTCGCCACCTCGCGCCGCAGGGCGGCATGGGCCGCGGGGGCCAGCCGGGGCCAGGCGCCGGTGTACCAGAGGTAGACCAGCGCGCGGGCCACCTCCCGGTGCGTGGGCGACAGGTCCTGCGGGGATCCGCCGTCGGCGGCCGCCTGTTTCCACGCCGTCCGGAATTCCTCGAAGTGCTCCGGGCCCACCTGCCGGCGCGCGGTGTCCAGATACGTCCCCGCCATGTCGGTCGCATACAGATCGAAGGCGGTGAAGCCGGTGAGCGGCACACAGAACTCCACGAAGTCCTGCACCTCCGCCGGCACCGCGGGATCGCTCATGGCCCTGCCCCCCCCTCGCCGGACCCCGCCTCCCGGGCCCCGTCCGACCCTGCCCGCTCAGGAGGCCGCCCCACCCGGCCGCCACCAACGAGTGAATGCCGGGGGCATGTTTTCAGCCAGGCCCTACCCTGTGTCTCCACGACCGACTCAGGTCACAGCCTTACTCAGGTCACAGCCTTCCTGACGTGGCTGCGCAACCGGACGGCGTGGAACACCTCGGACACGCCCATCACCACCAGGAAGATCCCCGTCACCACCGTCAGGACGGCGATGGAGTGGAAGGGCAGATCGATCATCAGGATGCCGGCGACGACGTTGAGGAAGCCGACGAACACCTGCCAGCCCCGGGCCGGCAACTCCTTGACCGACAGGGCGACTCCGGCCAGCATCACCCCGCGCAGCAGCCAGCCGAAGCCGATCCACAGGGCCAGCAGGAGGATCGACTGCGCGGGCCCGCGGAAGCACACCAGCCCCAGCAGGACGCACAGCCCGCCGCTGACGAACCCCAGGACGCGCAGGGCGCCGGGGATGTGCGCGGCGAAGGCGCCCGCCAGCTGCAGGGCACCGATCAGCAGCAGGTACAGGCCGAAGAGGACCCCGACGACCTGGAGCGAGGCCTGGGGCCAGGCCAGGACGGCGGCTCCCACGGCCGTCGAGGCGATGCCCGCGCCCAGCAGCGCCTGCCAGCCGGCGTGCGCCAGGCCCACGAGGTTTCCGTAGGGCTCCCCCGGCCCGTGGAGCCCGGGCCCGTGGAGATCGTGGAAGGAAGACGTCATGGCGCTGCTCCCTGCACTTGTCTGCACTGCCTGCACTTGCCTGCACTGCTCCCCGCCGATCTTCCTCCTTTCAGGCTGGCACATATGCCGCGGGGCGACAACAGGAGGACCGAACGGGAAGTATTCCGGCCAAGTCGGCGCAAGTCCGGCCCGTCCCGACGTACCGTCAATTCACGTACCATGCAGCCGTGCTCGCCTATGCTCCCGCCGCCTTCTTTCTGCTGCTCTTCGGCATCGGTGTCCTGCGCGACCGGCGTCGCTTCAGCAACGCCGTCCACCTCGGACTCGCCTGTACCTGCCTGGTGCTCGGCCTGGTGTGGGTGGCCGGTCGCAGCGGCGGCCACGGCCATCACGCCCTGGAGTGGTTCGCGGCGGCCGTCCTGCTGATCCCCTTCCTCGGCGCGCTGGTCCTGCCGGTGTTCCTGCTGACCAACGGCGTCAAGATGATCCGCAAGGAGGGGCGGAGCCCGGGGAACCTGCTGTCCTTCCTCACCGGTCTGGCCATCGTCGGCCTGATGGGCCTCACGATCGCCTCCGCCGTCAGCCGCTCCCGCGAACTGACCATCGTCACCGGCACCCTGCTGCTGATAACCGGCTACATCGCGTTCCTCTTCTTCTGCTTCATCACCTACGCCTTCGTCTACGGATGGCTGCGCCCGCGCCGCAGCGTCGACTTCGTGGTGGTGCTCGGCTCCGGTCTGGTCGGCGGCAACCGGGTGCCGCCGCTCCTGGCGAGCCGGCTGGAGCGCGGGCGCCGGCTGTACGCGGCGCAGGCCGCCCGCGGCAGGGCGCCCATGATCGTCACCTCCGGCGGCCGGGGCCCGGACGAGGACCTGCCCGAGGCGCACGCCATGGCCGACCACCTCGTCGAGCGCGGCGTGCCCGCGGAGCACATCCTGCGCGAGGACGCCTCGCGCACCACCGAGGAGAACCTCACCTACAGCGCGGCGATCATGTCGGAAGCCCGGCCCGGCTACTCATGCGTGATCGTCACCAACAACTTCCACGCCTTCCGCGCGGCCCTGACCGCGCGCAAGGCCGGCGTCAACGGGCAGGTCGTGGGCTCGCCGACGGCCGCGTACTTCTGGCCGAGCGCGACGATCCGCGAGTTCGTGGCCGTCTTCCTCGACCACAAGCTGGTCAACTTCTCCATCTGCGGCCTGCTCGCCCTCCCCGGCGTCCTGGCCTGGTGCTTTTTGTGACCGTTCGGCAGTCGTCGCCGCCCGGGCCCGATGGGCGACCGGGGGCCGTGGATGTGCTGCACCCCTGCTCCATGACATAGATTCAGCCCTCGACATGTCCTGATCAACGGGGGTGGGATCCATCACTGGGCACGACGACGGCGGCGCGCTGCGCCCGCTGCGGGCGGACGAACTGCACGAGATCGCCGGCTACCGGCTGCTGGCCCGCATCGGCGAGGGCGGCATGGGCTCGGTCTACCTCTCCCGCACCCGGGGGAACCAGCCCGTCGCCCTGAAGGTGATCCGCCGGGAGTACGCGGGCGACGCGGAGTTCCGGCGCCGGTTCCAGCAGGAGGTCCGCGCCGCGAAGCAGGTACGCGGCTACCACCTCGTCCCGGTGGTGGACCACGACGCCGAGGGCGAGCAGCCCTGGCTGGCCACGGCGTACGTGCCGGGGCTGCCGCTGGACGAGGTGCTCGCCGTGCACGGCCCGCTGCCGCTGCCGGCCGCCCTGCAGCTGACCGGCTGCGTGGCCCGGGCCCTGGATGCCGTGCACGCCGCCGCGGTGGTGCACCGGGACCTCAAGCCGGGCAACATCCTGCTGGGTGCCGACGGCCCCTGGGTCATCGACTTCGGCATCGCGCGCGCCGCCGAGGCGACCCGGCTCACGCGCACGGGCGGCTTCGTCGGCACCCCGCAGTTCATGTCACCGGAGCAGGGCACGGGCGCCGAACCGACCACCGCCTCCGACGTGTTCTCGCTCGGCCTGATCGCGGCCGTCGCGGCCACCGGCCGCCACCCGTACGGCGACGGGGCCGCGCTGACCGTCGCCACGCAGATCGCCAACACCGCGCAGCGGCCGCCGGACCTGTCCGGCTACCCGGAGGGTCTGCGCCCCGTACTGGAGCGCTGCCTCGCCGCGGACCCGGCCGCCCGGCCCACCGCGGCCGAGGTGGCCGAGCTGTGCGAGAAGGCCTCGGGCCGGGCGCCGCGGGCCTTCGACGGCTGGCTCCCCGCTCCGGTGGCGACCGCGATCGCCGCCCGCGCCGAGCACGTACGGCAGTTGGTGGCGGGAGCGCCGCAGGCCGCGCAGCCGGCGGCGGCCGCTGCGACGCCGGCGCACCCCGCGACGTACGTGCCCACCCAGGCACCCGGCGGTTCCGTGCACGCCGCGCCGACGCAGGCCGCGACCGCCCCGCCGGCGGCCCCCCTCGCCCCGGCGGGCGCCACCCCGCCGTGGCGGCGCCGGGCGCCGCTGGCCGCGGGGGTCGCCGTCGCGCTGACCGTGGTGGCCGGTGCGGCGTGGGCGCTGTCCGGCGGTGACGGCGGCTCGGGCGCCAAGGCGGCCGACGCGTCGGCCAGTGCCACGCCGGCGCACTCCGACAGCAAGCAGGCGTCGCAGGGCACGGGCGGGCCGAGCGGCGGTGCGTCCAAGGCGCCCGCGCGTACGTACGAGGCGGTCTTCACCGACCGTCCCCTGGCCATCGCGCCGCCGGGCACCGGCACGCTCATCACCGTGGATCTCGACGCTCCGAAGGTCTCCCCGCAGGGCGACGTCTCGGACCACGACGCCGAGCTGACGTACATGTCGCAGTGGATGCACTTCAAGACGGCGACCGCCAAGAGCAGCGGGAGCACGCCCGAGGAGTGCCGCCGGGCCGTCGACGCGGCCCCGCTGCCGGCCGAACTCGGCGATGCCGCCCTGATCGACCAGGGTGTCCTGGCCAAGGACGACGTGCTGTGCACGGTCACCTCGAAGGGCAATCTGGCCATGCTCAAGATCACGGAGGTGACCCCGACGGGGCAGCCCTACAGCCCTCCGGGCTACTCCGGCCTGCTCACGGTATGGAAGCAGCCCTCCTAGGGCGTATCGGCGGATCTACGTCATGCGGCACCAGGGCGCCCCGTAGGGGCGCTGCACGATCCGCCGGACACGGCCTAGGGCAGCTTCTCCAGCAGCGTGCGGGCCGCGTCCAGCATCAGGGCACAGACCTGGTCGGCGTCCGCCCCGGCCAGCGGTTCCTGGCGTACGACGACGCGGGTGAGCCCTATACCCAGCAGCCAGGCCAGGACCAGGGCCGCGCGCAGTTCGGCGTCGGGGGCGTCGCTGAGCGCGGCCAGGGCGTCGGTGTACTCCTGTGTCAGCCGCCGGTTCGTGCGGGCCGCCTCGTCGTCGCTGCCGACCGAGCGCAAGAACACCTCCAGGGAGCGGTCGCCGGGCTCGATCCCCGCCGGGGTCAGCAGGTCGCGCAGGGCCCCTTCCAGCAGCTGCTCGGGCGGGCTCTCGCGCAGCTTCCGGCGGCCGTCCCTGGCCACGACCTCGCCGAAGAGCGCCGTCTTCGAGCCGAAGTAGCGGAAGAGCAGAGCCTGGTTGACGCCGGCGCGGTCGGCAATGGCGCGCACGGTGGTGCGGTCGTAGCCGCGTTCGGCGAACAGCTCGGCCGCCGCCTCGACGAGGCAGCGGCGCGTTGCCTCCGCGTCGCGTCGGCGCACCTGCTTGTCCTGGCTCATCCCGTTCCTCCTCAAGCGCCGGTGACCGCGGGCCCGTTGACGCCCCCGGTGCACCGGCCTACCGTTTTTGTAAGCAGGTGCTTACATCACGTTCCTGCACCGGCGCGAGACCTTACTGCCTACACGAAGGAACAAGGGTTTCGGATGTCCACCACCCACGGCGAGCCCATGACCTACCCCTTCAACGAAGCCGTCGGCCTGGCCCTGTCCGAGCAGTACGAGGAAGTGCGCGACGCGCAGGGTCTGCGGCGGGTGCGGCTGCCCTACGGCGAGCCGGCCTGGCTCGTCACGCGCTACGCGGACGCCCGCCTCGTGCTGGGCGACCGCAGGTTCAGCCGCGCCGAGGCCACCGTGCACGACGAGCCGCGGCAGTCCCCCGGCCAGGTCACCAGCGGCATCCTGGCCATGGACCCGCCGGACCACACCCGCCTGCGCCGACTGGTGACCAAGGCGTTCACCGTGCAGCGGGTGGAGCGACTGCGCCCGGACATCCGGGCCCTGGCCGACAGCCTGCTGGACGAGATGGTGGCCGCCGGCCCGCCCGCCGACCTCGTCGACGCCTTCGCGCTGCCGCTGCCGGTCTCGGTGATCTGCCGCCTGCTGGGTGTGCCGGAGGAGGACCGCCCGCTGTTCCGCAAGTGGAGCGACGACGCGCTGTCGACCAGCTCGCTGACGGCCGAGGAGGCGGAGACCAGCCGCCAGGAGCTGCGCGCCTACATGGCGGGGCTGGTCGCCGCACGCCGGGCCCGGCCGGCGGACGACCTGATGACGGCCCTGATCGAGGCCCGCGACAAGGAGGACCGGCTCTCCGAGCCCGAGCTGATCGACCTGTGCGTGGCCGTCCTGGTCGCGGGCCACGAGACGACGGCCACCCAGATCCCCAACTTCGTGTGCACGCTGCTGGAGCACCCCGGCGAGCTGGCCCGCCTGCGCGAGGATCCCTCGCTGATCCCCGCGGCCGTCGAGGAGCTGCTGCGCTTCGTCCCCCTCGGCATGGCCGCCGCCTCGCCGCGCTACGCCACCGAGGACGTCGAGGTGGGCGGCACGCTGGTGCGCAGGGGCGAGCCCGTGCTGGTGTCGGTGGGCGCCGCCAACCGCGACGAGGAGCGCTTCGCGGCCGCCGGCGTGCTCGACGTGGGCCGGGAGGGCAACCAGCACCTGGGCTTCGGGCACGGCGTGCACCACTGCCTGGGCGCGCCGCTGGCCCGCGTCGAGCTCCAGGAGGCCCTGCGGGCCCTGGTGCTGCGCCTGCCGGGGCTGCACGTGGCCGGGGACGTCGTCTGGAAGACGCAGATGCTGGTGCGCGGCCCGCGCGCGCTGCCGGTGGGGTGGTGAGCATGGCCTGGGAGGTGAGCGTGGACCGCGCCCGCTGCCTGGGCTCGGGCATCTGCACGGCCCTGGCCGCGGGCCATTTCGCCATGGCCGACGAGCACTCCCGGCCGCGCGCCGGCCGCATCGCCCCCGACGAGGCGGTCCTCGACGCCGCCGACTCCTGCCCGGTGGGTGCCATCACGGTGACGGCCGACGGCGAGGTGATCGGCCCGCGCGACCACGGCGCCCCGTAAGGGGCGCGGGGCAGCGTTCGATCTGCGGCTGCCGCCGCGGGGGCGCGACAAGCCACGATGCGCCCGCAGAGGGGGTGCCAGGGTGGCACGTCGACTGCGGGCCGTCGCCGGCCGATCGCGCCCACGCGGCGGCAGCTGCAGATCGACAACGCCCCGCGCCCCTTACGGGGCACTGTCTGATCCGCCGGACACGCCCTGGGCGCCCCTTACGGGGCGCCGCCGGCCCGCACCGAGGCGCGGTACTCGCTGGGGGACATGCCCGTGGCCGTACGGAAGGCGCGCGAGAAGCCGTCCGGCTGGGGGTAGCCCCAGCGGGCGGCGATGGTGTGGATGGTGAGGTGGTCCAGGGCGGGGTCGGCCAGGTCCCTGCGGCAGCGGTCCAGGCGCTGCTGCCGGATGAACGCCCGGGGCGTGGTGCCGTTCTGCTGGAAGAGGCGGTGGAGGTAGCGCAGGGAGATGCCGTGGGCGCAGGCGATCGCCTCGGGGCCCAGGTCGGGGTCCCGCAGGTGCTCGATGACGAAGGCGCCGATCCGCAGGAACAGCGCGTGCTGTCCGGACGTCCCCGCTGCGGTGCCCGTTGCCCGGTCGGCGTGGTGGGCCAGCACGGTCGTCAGCAGGTCGAGGGCGGTGCCGCCCAGGCGGGTGGCGTCCTGGGGCGTGCAGTGGGGGTACTCCTCGGCCAGGGAGACCAGGAACTGGGCGAACAGCCGGGCGACGCCGTCCGTCCACGGCAGGGACAGCCCGCACAGCCGGGTGAAGTGCTCGTGCGGCAGCCGCAGCAGCTGCTTGGGGAACTGGAAGAGGACCGTGCGGCCCGGGGTGTCGCCGGCGAAGGTGTCGAACGAGCGGGAACTGTCGAAGAAGCCCATGGTGCCCCGCTCGAGCAGCGAGGACTGCCGGTTCTGCTCGATGCCGATCTCCCCGGCCGTGGCCACCGCCACGTGGTACATCTCCGGGTCGGACTGCCGCACCAGCTTCGGGGTGCGCTGGGCGACGAGCGAGGCGTAGGACAGGACGGAGACCTGCCCCACGCCCAGCGGCATCACCTCGATGCGCGCCCCGAACCGTGCCGTGTCGAGGAACTTCACGCGCTGGGTGACCTGGGCCAGCGCCATGGTCTCCGCCCAGGCCTCCCGTCTGTCGTTCAGCGGGAACTCGACGGTGTCCACGACGATGGGGTGCATGACTGCTCCTGACTTGCGGCGAGGTGACGCGCGGCGAGGTGGCGGGCGGCAGTCAGCCAAGTGCACCGGTGCCGATCACCGACAGTGCCTTCCGCGCCAACAACGCCTCACCCCCGGGCCCGTACGACGCGGCCCTCGTCCCAGACCGGCTCGTCGCTCTCCACGACGCGCCCGTCCTCGCGGAAGACGAGGTAGCGGGTGAAGGCCCGGGCGAACCAGCGGTCGTGGGTGACGGCCACGACCGTGCCGGTGAAGGCGGCAAGAGCCGCCTCCAGGGCCTCGGCGGAGATCAGGTCGAGGTTGTCGGTGGGCTCGTCCAGCAGCAACAGGGTGGCGCCGGCCAGTTCCAGCAGCAGGATCTGGAAGCGGGCCTGCTGCCCGCCGGAGAGTGTCTCGAAGGGCTGCCGGCCGGCGCCGGCCAGGCCGTAGCGGCTGAGGGCGGACATGGCGTCCTGCAGGCCCAGGCCCGGCCGGTCGCCCTCGCCGCGGCCGAGGATGTCGGCCGGGGTGCGGCCCGTCCATTCCGGGTGCCGGTGGGTCTGGGCGAACAGCCCGGGCCGCACGCGGGCCCCGAGGCGGCAGGTGCCGGAGTGCTCGACGGTGAAGGGCCCCTCGCCGCCGGACTCGTCCAGCAGGCGCAGGAAGTGGCTCTTTCCCGAGCCGTTGGAGCCCAGGACGCAGACGCGGTCGCCGAAGAACACCTCCAGGTCGAAGGGGCGCATCAAGCCGGTCAGTTCGAGCGTGCGGCAGGTGATCGCCCGCAGGCCGGTGCGGCCGCCGCGCAGGGCGGGGGCGACGCGCTGCGTGCGCGGCGGGGCCGGCGGCGGGCCGGCCTCCTCGAACTTCGCGAGGCGGGTCTGTGCGGCGTGGTAGCGGGAGGCCATGTCCTCGCTGATCGACGCCTGCTGGCGCAGGGTGCGCACCAGCTCCTTGAGCTGATCGTGCTTCTCGTTCCAGCGCCGCCGCAGCTCGGCGATGCGCTCCCAGCGGGCCTCGCGGGCGGCGTGCCAGGTGGCGAAGCCGCCTCCGTGCGTCCAGGTCGAGCCCCCTTCGAGGGTGACGACCTGGGTGGCGGTGCGGCTGAGCACCTCGCGGTCGTGGGTGATGAGCAGGACGCCCTTGCGGGTGGCCAGAAGCTGCTCCTCCAGCCAGCGCTTGCCGGGGACGTCGAGGTAGTTGTCGGGCTCGTCGAGCAGGAGCATGTCGGCCGGGCCGCGCAGCAGGGCCTCCAGGACCAGGCGTTTTTGCTCCCCGCCGGAGAGGGTGGAGACGTCGCGGTACTGGGCGGTGGAGAACGGCAGGGCGAGGGCCGCGACGGTGACGGTGTCCCAGAGCACCTCGTACTCGTAGCCGCCGGCCTCGCCCCAGGCGGTCAGGGCGCCGGCGTAGCGCAGCTGGGCGGCCTCCTCGTCGTTCTCCATGAGGGCGAGCTCGGCCGCGTCGACGGCGGCCGCGGCCCGGCGCACGGGCTCGGGGGCGACCGTCAGCAGCAGGTCGCGCACCGTGCGGTCGTCGCGGACGCTGCCGATGAACTGGGGCATCACGGCGATGCTCCCCTGGCGGCGCACGCTGCCCTCCTGGACGGGCAGCGTGCCGGCGAGCATGCGCAGCAGGGTGGACTTGCCGGCGCCGTTGTCGCCGATGAGGGCGACGGTCTGGCCGCCGGTCAGCCGGAAGGACACGTCGCGGAACAGCTCGCGCCCGTCGGCCAGGGTGTGGGCCAGGGCGCCGGCTTCGAGATAACCCATGCCGCGAGCCTAGCGACGATGCGTGCGGATTCGGACTGATTAAATCTGGGCCGGTGGAATGCCCGTTCCGCGCGCCCGGTCCCTGCGCCCCGTGCACGCCGGGCCGCCGGGTGCTCCACAGGTCTCCGTGGACCGCTGACGCCCCAGGGTTTTCCGGCCGTTCCCCCATGCCCTGCTAAAGCTTGACTTAGCGTATTTATCTGATATCGAACGTGACATCCCGGCGTGGCTGGAATCCTCCGATACCGCCCTTGTGCCGGGAGGGCCGCATCGATGACCGTTGTCCGGCGCACCTGTCTGCCCTGCGGCCGAGAAGGACACCGATGCCGATGCGCCGCGTCTGCGCCCCGACCCGGGAGCCGGTCACCGTCGCCCTCGCCGGGGTGGAGTTCGGCTGGGGCAGTTCGGGCAAGCTCGGCGCCGTCCTGTCCGCCCTGCGACAAGGTCCCTGCGACGCGCTGGAGTTCGTCGGTCTGGGCTCCGGACTCGGCCGGCCCCTGCTCGCGGAGCACGCCGTGGACGCCTGGTACGACCTGCCGGCCTCCGCCGAGGGCCTGCGCGCCGCCGTCACGGAGATCGTCCGGGTGCGGCGGGTACGGGCCGCGCTCGTCGTGCTGGACGGACGGCTGGCAAAGGCGCTGGAGGCGGCCGGCGTCCCCACCGTCTTCGTCGACAGCCTGCCCTTCCTGTGGACCGAGGGCGACCGCCCGTCCCTGCCCCTGGACGCGAGCTGCTACTGCGCCCAGCAGTGCATCGAACTGCCGCCCGAGTGCACCGGGATCCTCGCCTCCGTCCGTTCGCTGCGCTGGGTCGAGGCGGTGGTCGCCACCGCGCCGGACACCCGCCCGGGCAGGTACGGCACCCGGCCGTGGCACAGGGCACTGGTCAGCCTCGGCGGCCTGCGGGCGCCCGGGCTCGCCGACTGGACGGCCTACCCGCACCTGGTGGTGCCCGCGGCCCTGCGGGCGCTCGCCGCCCACGGCGTGCGCGAGGCCCACCTGGCCGGCAACCTTCCCGACGACCTCCTCGTGCGGCTCCTCGCCGGCGCCCCGGCGTCGCTGCGGGTGACGGCCGGGGCCCTGCCGCACGAGGCCTTCCTCGCCGAACTGGCCGCCGCCGACGTGCTCCTGGCCTCGCCGGGCCTGACGACCCTGCTGGAGGCCGGCACGCTCGCGGTGCCGGCGGTGTGCCTGCCGCCGCAGAACCTCAGCCAGATCTTCAACGCCCGCTTCCACTGCCGCGCGGTCGGCGTGGACGTCCGCACGCCGTGGCCCGCGGAGGTCTTCCAGGAGGACGAGGCGCTGGCGCTGCGCGCGAAGGGCGAGGAGCACGCCCTGGAACTGATCTACGGCGGGATCGCCGGCGCGGCGGCCCGCGCGGGCACGCCACTGCGGGCGGAACTCGCCGGCGCCGTCGGGGCGGCGCTGGAGCGGGCGGGCGAGGTCGTGGACTGGGGTGCCCTGGCCACCGCCGTCGGCACCGGTGGCGCGGCCCAGGTCGCCGGTGCGCTGCTGGAGATACTGCGGCGCGGGTCCGCGCGCTGAACCAGTCCTGCCGTCAGGTCAGTTGAACCATGCGAAAGGTCGCGCCCCGATGCGTGAGCGTCACCGCTATCTCTTCATCCGGATCCTGGAAGCCTGCAATGCCGACTGTTTCATGTGCGAGTTCGCGCTCTCGCGTGACACCTACCGCTTCTCCGTCGAGGACTTCGAGGAGCTGCTGCCGAAGGCCCGTGCGGCCGGGGTGCGATACGTGCGCTTCACCGGCGGCGAGCCGCTGATGCACCGGGACGTCGTGGAGCTGGTGCGCACGGGTGCGGCGGCGGGCATGAGGATGTCCCTCATCACGAACGGGATGCTGCTGCCGCGCCTGGTGGGGCGGCTCGCCGGGGCGGGCCTGGCCCAGGTGATCGTCAGCCTGGACGGCGCCTCGGCGGCGACCCACGACGTCTACCGCCGCTCCCCCGGCATGTTCGACAACGGTCTGCAGGGGCTGCGCGCGGCCGCCGAGCTGGGCGTCCTGCCGAGGGTCAACACGGTGGTGGGCCCGCACAACTACGCGGAGGTGCCCCGCCTGCAGCAGGTTCTGACCGACGCGGGGGCGCAGCAGTGGGAGCTGTCCGCGCTGAAGCTGGACCGGTCCATCACCTACCCCGACCCCGGCCACGTGCGGCAGGTGTGCGACCCGGTCTACGACGCCGACCCGCGCTCGCTGCTCGTACCGCTGGGCAAGCGGTTCTACGGGGACACCCCGCAGGAGCAGGAGCGGTACTTCGCCCGGTCCGTGACGCCGCGCGCCTCGCGGCCGCTGTGCCACGTCGTGGACGACGTCCTCTACGTCGACGGCCGCCTCGGGCGCGTGTACGCCTGCAGTTGCCTGCCCCACCGCGACGGCGGCGACGGCCCGGCCGGCGGGGCCCCGCTGCGGGAGAACGGCACGGTCGTGCTGGACACGCCCGTCTTCCGGGCGCACGCCGACTTCTTCCGCGAGCGGGGTCCGCAGCTGTGCGCGGGGTGTTCCACGACGGCCGCGGGCTACAGCGACGACGTCGCCCGGCTGGGGGCGGTGCCGCCGTGGCGCTACTGAACCGGGCGGGCGCGCCGCCGCGCCTGCGCGTGCACCTGGTCTCCCGCGACGAGGAGCTCGACTCCCTGCTCGCGCGCCGCCGCATCGCCGCGCACCTGGGCGGGCTCGCCGCGGTCGGCGGCGCGTGCACCGCCGGGCCGCCGCCCGACGCCGCCCTGGTCTGCGACGACGAGGCGGCGACAGGCCGTCTGGTGGCCGCGGGCGTGCCGGTGGTGCACCTGTGCTCCGGGCACCGCACCGCTTCCGGTGCGCCCGGGGCGGCGGCGGGGGCACTGCTGCGGCAGCACCGGCCGGCCTGGCTGCCCGGCCCGGGGCCGCAACCGCCCGGGATCCGTACGACGGGTCTGCTCGCCCCGGCCCGTACGGCCGGGGACCGCTTGCGCGGCGGGACGCTGGTCCTGCTGTCGCTGTACGGCGTGGCGGAGGCGACGGCACGGGCGTTCGCCGAGGGGGTCCTGCCGGCCCTGGTGCGGGCGGCGGCCGAGCGCACCGGCCGGTGCGAGGTGGTGTGCGACACCGGCCTCGGCCTGGTGCGCGGCGCGCTGGCGGGGCGGTGCGGGCCGGTCCAGGTGCTGCGCGCCGCCACCGTGGACGTCGACGGCCTGCACGCCGGCCGGGCGGTGCTGCTGGCCTCGCCCACGCTGGGCGTGCTGGGGCTCGCCCAGGCGCGCCGGGCGCCGCTGGTCTTCCTGCCCCCGCTGGGCGGGGCCCAGGAGGACCTGGCAGCGCGCGTACGGCGTGTGGTGCCCGTCCCGGTGGCCGGCGGCCCGGACCGGGCGCGGGTGTGGCAGCCGCCGCAGGAGGACCCGTGGCGGGCGCCGGGGGTGGCGGTGGAGGACCTCAGAGGGGCGCAGCGCGTCGCCCGCAGCGTCCGCCAGCTGGCCCTGGCACCCCCGTGACCGGGCCGTCCTCGTCCGGCGGCCGCGCGGCGCCGTCCCGTCCGTCGGCCCACCCGTCGTCCCATCCGTCGTCCCGCCCGTCGCCCCATCCGTCGTCCCGCCCGCCGTCCCGCTCGTCTGTCGACCCTGGAGCCGCCATGTCCGGCACAGCCGGCGCACCCGACGCGACCGCAGAGCCCGCCGGTTTCCGGCCCCGCATTCCCGCGGCGCAGTGGAACGACTGGCGCTGGCACCTGCGCAAACGCATCAACACCACCGACAAGGCCCGGCGCTGGATCCGTCTGACGCCCGAGGAGGAGAGGGCCATTGCGGGCTCGGCGGGCAAGTACCGCTGGAGCGTCACCCCTTACTACGCCTCGCTGATGGATCCCGACGACCCCTCCTGCCCGGTCCGGCTGCAGGCGGTGCCCGCGCCGGCGGAGCTGACGGAGTTCCCCGGCTCGGACGTCGACCCGGTCGGGGACATGTACTACCGCCGCACCAACCGTGTGGTGCACAAGTACCCGGACCGGGTGATCCTGCTGGTCACCGAGGCCTGCCCGGTCTACTGCCGGCACTGCACCCGCAAGTTCCACACCACCGACCTGTCCGGCACCTACTTCCGGGACGACGAGGGCGGCTCCTTCGAGGAGGACCTGCGCTACATCGCCGAGCACCCCGAGATCCGCGACGTGCTGCTGACGGGCGGCGACCCGCTGTCGTACCCGGACGGCAAGCTGGAGGAGCTGGTGTCCGGGCTGCGGGCGATTCCCGGCGTGGAGATCATCCGCATCGGCAGCCGGTTCCCGGTGCTGCTGCCGCAGCGCATCACCGACGACCTGTGCGCGATGCTCCAGCGCTACCACCCGGTGTGGCTGAACACCCACTTCAACCACCCCAAGGAGATCACGGCGGAGTCCGCGGCGGCCGTGGACCGCCTGCTGCGCCACGGCATCCCGGTCGGCAACCAGACCGTGCTGCTGCGCGGGGTCAACGACGACGTCGCCACGATGCGCACGCTGATGACGGAGCTGCTGCGCATCCGGGTGCGCCCCTATTACCTGTACCACTGCGACAACGTCACCGGCGTCTCGCACTTCATGACCTCCGTGGAGAAGGGCTGGGAGATCATGGAGGGCCTGCAGGGACACATCACCGGGTTCGCGGTGCCGCAGTACGTCCTGACCACGATGATCGGCAAGATCCCGCTCGCCCGGCCGTACGTCACGCCCACCGACGAGGGCCTGCTGCTGCGCAACCACCGCGGCGAGGAGTTGGTCGTCGACGCGGCCGCGTACCCCCTGACGGACCCGGCCCCGGAGGCTGACGCACCATGAGCATGGACAAGCGCCTCGGACAGCGCTTCCTGCCCTACGGGGCCAACTACCTCGACTGGTCGGACATGCACGAGTTGCGCGAGGCGATCGGACACGGCGTGCTGTTCCGCTACCAGACCGAGGGCGAGTCCGTCGCCTCCCGGCTGGAGCGCACGGTGGCCCACCGCCTGGGCGCCCGGCACGTCCTGGCCGTGCACAACGGCACCGAGGCCCTGCGGCTGGCGCTGATCTCCACGCGGCCGCGCACCGGCGATCCGGTGCACATCCCGGCGGTCACCTTCGTGGCGGTGGCCGGCGCAGTGCTGGCCAGTGGGCTGGTGCCGGTGCTCGTCGACGTGGACGAGTCCCTCTCGCTGGACCCCACGTTGCTGCCGTCCGGCGCCGAGCGGGTGATCGTCGCCCACATGGACGGCACGGTGGCCCCGCTGCCGCAGGGGGTGCCGTATCTCATCGAGGACTGCGCCCAGTCCCTGGGGGCGGTGCTGCCCGACGGGCGGCACGCGGGGACGGCCGGATACGCCGGGACGTTCAGCTTCCACCACAACAAGGTGCTCTCCTCTGGCGAGGGCGGACTCGTCGTCACCCGGGACGCGGCCGCGTGGGCGACCATGCGCTGCTACCACGACCACGGCTCCGCCCGGGTGCCCGGCTGCTATCCGACGTGGAACGCCGACGCCCATTACGGGGAGAACTTCGTCACCAGCGAGGGTGTCGCGGCCGTCCAGTGCCAGCAGTTCCGTCACCTCGACGAGGTGCTGGCCGGCCTGGAGCGGCACTATGCCGTCGCCCTGGAGAACCTGCCGGCCCGCAGCGACCTGTGCGTCCTGCCGCGTGCCGCCGGCGACGTGAAGACGAGCGTGCGCTTGCGCTGGGAGAGCCGCGCGCTGCGGGACGCCGCCGTCGCCGCGCTGACCGCGCGCGGCATCGCCAGCTGGACCCTCGGCAAGTACTTGTTGCCGCAGCACCCGGTGCTCACCGGGCGGCGGTCGCTGTACGCCGACGGATTCCCCTGGAGCCTGGCGCCGGACGGCCCGCTGATGCTCAGCCGCGACGGCTTCGCCCGCACCCGCGACCTGCTGGAGCGCACCTTGTGCGTACCGCTGTCACCGGAGTTGGGCGAGCAGGAGCAGGTCCTGGCGGCCAAGGCCCTGCGGCAGGTCCTGGAGGCGGTGTGAGCGGAGGCGGTGCGAGCAGCGACGGTGCGAGCGGCGGCGGGCCGGTGCTGCTGCTGGCGGACGACCGGCCCACGTCCTTCACGCGGTACGCGGTGCGGGCCCTGCCCGGACGGCTGGCGCTGCTGCGCTTCGCCGCGGTCCGCAGGGAAATGTGCGACAAGTACTTGCGCGAGACCGCGCACCTGCCGGCGTTCTGGGTGCGCGAGGGCGTGCCGCTGGAGGTGGAGGTCCGGCGCTACGAGGAGTGGGCGGCGGCCGCGCTGCCCGCGCCTGCCGACCGCTTCTGCAACCCCTCCGAGCCGCGGCAGGCGGTGGCCCAGCGCTTCGCCGAGCTCGCCGGACTGCCGCACCTGACGCGGCAGCAGGTGACGTGGGTGCGGGACAAGCACGCCATGAAGGAGAAGTTCCGCGAGCTGGGGCTGCGCACCGCACGCCATACGCGCATCGCCTGCGCGGCCGACGTCGAGCGGTTCGCGGCGCGGTGCGGCTGGCCGCTGGTGCTCAAGCCCGTGGACTCCTCCGCCTGTGTGGACACCTTCCGGCTGACCGGGCCGCCCTCCCTGGCCCAGGTCCGCTTCGGCGCGCGGGAGTGGATGGTGGAGGAGCACCTGGGCGGCACCGAGTGGGAGGTGTGCGGCATCGTGCACGACGGGCAGGTCCTGGACGCCTGGCCCAGTGCCATGCCGTGCCGCCCTCTGGACATCGTCGACGGTGCCATGAACGCCAACATCTCCGTCGCCACCGCCGAGGGCCCACCGGTGGACCTGCAGGCACTGCTGCAGCGGATCGTCACCGGCATGGGCATCGACCACGGCTATCTGCACATGGAGTTCTTCCTGATCGACGGGGAGGTGTTCGCGGGCGAGATCGGCGTGCGCCTGGCGGGCTGCGAGATCACCGCCAACCACGGGCACGCCTACGGCTTCGACGTCTTCGGCGCCACGCTGGACGTCTACCTCGGCCGCCGCCCCGCCCTGCGCTACGGCCGGCGCCGCTGCGCGGGGGACCTGCTGCTGCCGCTGCCGGGCTCGGGGGTGGTGCGCTCCGTCACCCCCCGGGAGGAGCTGCTGCGCATCCCCGGGGTCGTCGACGCCGTTCTCAGGGTGGCCCCCGGCGATCCGGTGGCCGCCCGGCGCGCCTCGCACAACGCGTCGGGGTACGTCCATGTGACGGGCGCGACGATCGGCGAGGTGGAGCGGCGCATGCGCGAGGTCCTGGACGTCTTCGTCATCGACGTGGCGCCCGCGGCGCACCTGCCCGGCCCCGTCGCCGCGGGCCGGCGAACGGAGACGCGACAGACGTGAGGAACGGGGCGGCCCGGCGGTTCCGGGACCTGCTGACGCGGCATCACGTGGCCGGGGCGGCCGGGTGGAGCGTGGTGGCCAGGATGCCGGTGTACCTGATGTCGCTGGCCATGGTGCTGGTGGTCCGCGAGCAGGGCGGCAGTTACGCGCGGGCCGGCACGGTGGCCGCCCTGTACACCGCCGGCATGGCGGTGGGCGGCCCGCTCGTCGCGCGCACGGTGGACCGGCACGGCCGGCGGCCGGTGCTGCTGGCCACCGGGCTCGTCCACCCGGCGGCGCTGGCCCTGCTGGTGTGGGCGACCCGGCCGGGCGGCTGGGCGCAGCCGGTCACGGCGGTGGTGGCCGGCATCGCCCTGCCGCCGGCCAACGCCTGCATGCGCTCGCTGTGGGCGCGGCTGCCGCTGCAGGAGGACGAGCGCGAGGTCGCCTACCTGTGGGAGGCGCTGCTGACCGAGGTCCTGGTGATCGGTGCGCCGCTGCTGCTGGCCGCGTTGATGCTGCCGGGCTCCGCGGGGCTCGCGCTGACGACGGTGGCGGCCGCCGGCGGCGCGGGGGCACTGGGGCTGGCGCTGGCGCGGACCCCCGCGGCAGAGGGCACGGGCAGTGCGCCGCAGGAGGGGCCGCGGCATCCGCTGGGGCCGCTGAAGGAGCCCGCGATGCTGATGCTCGCGGGGATCATGGCGGTGTGCTCGGTGCCCATCGGGCTGATGACGCTGGCCATCCCGGCGTTCGTCGCCCGGCACGGCTCGCCGGGCGGCACCGGCGTGGTGTACGCCTGCTGGGGCGTGGGCAGCGCGGTCGGGGCGCTGTGGCTGGGGCGGGCGCAGTCGCAGGTGGCGGTGCACCGGCGCTTCCCCCGGCTGATGGCGGCCTACGCGGCCGGGACGGCCCTGCCGCTGCTGGCGGTCTCCCAGCTGACGCTGGGGGTGGCGCTGGCGGTGGGCAGTGTGCCCATCGCCCTGGTGGCGGCCAGTGAGATGACGCTGGTCAGCAAGGTGGCCGACGGCCGGTTCCTGGCGGAGGCGTTCACGTGGGCCTCGCTGGCGACGGTGGTGGGCGACGCGGCGGGCCAGCAGGCGGGCGGGCTGCTGATGGACCCGGTGGGTCCGCACGGGGTGTTCGCGGTGGCGGCGGTGGTGGCCGCGGCGGGGGCGGGGCTGGCGTTCGCGGGCCGGGGACTGCTGGGCCGCCGCCCGGCCGTCGCCGCGGAGCCGGCGCAGTCGCCGGAGCACACGCCGTGACGCACACCGTGACGCACACCGTGACGCACCCTGCCGCCGCCCGGCCCCCACCCCTTGCCCCGCTCTTCCCCCGTCCCTTCCTGCCCGCCCCACCGAGGTGCCCTTCCATGAACCCTGCCGTCAGCGACCAGGGCCACGACCGGCCCACCGCCGCGCCGGACCGCGACGTCTTCGCTCCCGTCGCGCTCGGTGCCTATCCGGGTGCCGTCGCGCGGTTCCTGGCCTGCGAAGCCCGGTCGCCCGTTCCCGTACCGGTGTCCGGCCGCGCCGACCTCGCGCAGAGCGTGAGCGCGGCGAACGCCCTGTACGCGGACGTGCGCGCCCCCGCGCCGCTGGACGTGGGCGTGGTCCTGGGGGCCGGTGACCTGCCGCCCGCCGTCGCGGAGCTGGCCCGGCCGCTGGCGCGCCGGTGGATCGACGAGAAGGAGCTCCAGGACGCCGCCGGCCTGCGCGAGCGACACCCGGGCACGCTCCTGGTCGTCGGCCGCTACGACCGGCTCACCCTCTCCCCCGTGCGGGAGATCCTGCTGGCCGGCCCCCGGGGCGCGCAGCGCGCGCTGACCCTGCTCAGCGGGCGCGACAACGCCTCGGTCGCCTGGACGGTGGCCAAGCAGTACGCGGTGCCGGCGGCGGACGTGAGCGCGCTGGGCCTGTTCACCGACACCGACCGGCCGCCGCACGCACCGGGTGTGCGCGTCTTCGACGACCGCGACTTCGAGCGCGCCGACGTCCAGGGCGAGATCCTGGGCACCCATTGGCGCAGGGTGGTCTTCCAGGGCCACGGCAAGGACGACAGCATCAACCTCGGCGCGTTCACCATCTGTGGCCGCAATGCGACCGTGCCCGCCGCAGCGGGCCTGCTGGGCCCGCGCTGCGCCTACGGGCTGCCCTGCTACAAGCCCGAGGACAAGCTGGTGCCCCTGCACCGGGTCGGCGCCGTGGAGGTGGTGCTCAGCGCCTGCAACAGCGGGCCGCTGGCGGACCTCGCCCTGTACGACCCGAAGTACCAGCTGCTGCTGAGCGCCCTGGACGGCCCCGCCCGGACGGTGGTGGCCGCGGTGTCCGTGCACGACTCCGACCGTCCCGAGAACGTGGCGTGGATGCACGCCGCCCGCACGGGCGCGGACTCCGTGGACACCCTCAACGCCAGCCTCGCCGGTTGCCACCCGTACCCGGCGTTCCTGCGCTTCGGCATGCCCGGCGCGCCCGAGCAGACGCCGCCGGCGCCCGCGCCGGCCGACCACCGGCCGGATCCACTGCTGCTGACCGTGGGTCACCGGCTCACCGCACTGCTGGCCTCCGGGCTGCTCGCACCGCAGCATGGCCTGCGCCCCCGGTTGACCCGGCTCGCCCGCAAGGTGGACCAGTGGGTGGCCAGGCCCACCCACCTCGCCGACGCCTCGCCCGAGGAGATCCGCTCCTCCCTCGCCGCCGACCTGCAGTCGCTCGACCACGCGCTCGCCGAGCGGATCGCGGAGAACCCCGAGGACGAGGTGATGAACTACCCGGCGCACTTCGGCGACCGCAGCCGCCTGGATCCGCAGGTGCGGGAGGTGCCCTGCCACTGCGGGCGCCCCGCCCAGGAGTTCACCCGGCGCGGCCTGCTCCCCCACGTCCTGGACACGACCTGCGCCGTGTGCCTGCGCTGCGGCGACGTCACCTTCCGGGTGCCCGGCGCCCCCGCCCTGTGGGCGTACGCCGCGGACGGGGTCGAGCAGGGCGGGGAGCTCGTCGTGCGCGCCGAGCTGACCGCGGCGCGGCCCGGGCCCGTGCGGCTCGGGCTGTTCGTCCCGACGTACCTGCGCGAGGACACCGTCGTCGAGCCGCGCACGGTCAGGGTGCGCGCCGGCGACACCCGGCCGCGCGACGTCGCCTTCCGGGTGCGCTGCGCGCCCGGGACGGCACCGCAGGCGTACTACTTCACGGTCTTCGCCGTGCAGGACCTCGCCGTCTCCACCGCCCGACGGCACTTCGGGGTCGTGCCGCGCCGCCGGTGAACACCGAGCCGCAGCATCCTCACCATCCTCACCATCCGATCGGACGCGACGTAAGGACGGATGCCATGCAGAACCAGCCCCCACCCGAGATCGAGCTCGTCGAACACGACGGCGAGGTGACGCTGAGCATCGGCGGCGAACAGGCCATGCAGGCCTGGGAGCGCGACCTGATGTGGGCGAGCGCCGACATGCTGTGCGAGTACGGCCACGACTTCTACGAGGTGGGCCTGGGCCTCGGCCTGTCCGCCCTGCGCATCGCGGCCAACCCCGCCACCCGCAGCCACACCGTCCTCGAACTCTTCGGCGAGGTCGAGGACCTCTTCCGGGCCCGCCACCCCGACCTGCCGGACACCCTGGCCATCGAGCGCGGCGACTTCTTCCGGCGGGTCTTCGAGCTGCCCTCGCAGAGCGTCGACGGCATGTTCTTCGACCCGGCCCTGGACATGGAGGTGTGGACGGACAAGGAGCTGTGGGCGCGGACCATGCCGGAGGTGGTGCGGGTGCTGCGCCCGGGAGGGGTGTTCATCCCCTTCTTCAGCACCAGGCCGGAGCTGCGCTGGCAGTACACCCCGCACTTCCGCCGCATCCGCGTCGAGCGCCACCCGTACGTGGCGTACGAGAGCACCGCGTACACGTACGGCACGAGCGGCGACGCCTACATCCAGTGCTTCCTCAAGGACTGAAGGCAGCGGGACACCGCGACGTCATCCGCCCCGGGCCCGGCGGAAGCGGGTGAGTCCGTCGGTGAGGCCGACGAGGGGGGCGGGGTAGCCGGGCGTCGCGCGGTCGGTGCCGTGGAGCTTCCACGGTGCGTGGACCGCGCGGCCCGCGATGCCCTCCAGCTCGGGCACCCAGCGCCGCACATAGGCGCCGTCCGGGTCGTACCTGGCGGCTTGTGCGAGGGGGTTGAGGACGCGGTTGGGGCGGGTGTCGGTGCCGGTGCCGGCCGTCCACTGCCAGTTGAGCTGGTTGTTGGCGACGTCGCCGTCGACGAGCAGGGACAAAAAGTGGCGGGCGCCGATGCGCCAGTCGACGTAGCAGGTCTTGGTCAGGAAGCTCGCGGTCAGCAGCCGGCCGCGGTTGTGCATCCAGCCCTCGTGCAGCAGCTGGCGCATCGCGGCGTCGACGACCGGGTAGCCGGTGCGGCCCTGCTGCCACGCCTCGATCTCCTCGCCGGCCTGCTCCTCGGTGCGCCAGCGGTCGCCCCGGGGGCGGTAGTCGGCGCGGGAGGCGGCGGGCCGGGCGGCGAGGACCTGGTGGTGGAAGTCCCGCCAGGCGAGCTGCCGGACGAACGCCTCGGCGCCGGGGCCGCCCCGCAGGCGGGCCCGCGCGACGAGTTCGACGGGCGAGAGCGTACCGAAGTGCAGGTGGGCGGACAGGCGCGAGGTGGCGTCGGCGGCGAGGTCGTCGTGGCGCTCGGCGTAGGCGTCCATGCCGCTGCGCGTCCAGGCGGCAAGACGTGCGCGGCCCGCGCTCTCCCCGCCCCGGGCGACGCCGGGGGCGGCGCCGCGCACGTCCTCGCGGGAGGGCACGGGCTCGGACCGTACGGCGGCGGGGACGCGGACGCGGCGGGGCGCGGAGCGGACCTCGCGCGGCGGGGCCGTGACCCAGCGGCGGAAGTAGGGGGTGAACACCGCCATGTGGTCCTTGCCCGCCGGCGTGATGTCGCCGGGGGCGACGACGGTGACGGACCGGTCGTGCACGTGCAGGCGCCGCCGGCCGGCCTCGAGGGCCCGGCGCAGGCGGTCCTCGCGGGCCTGGGCGTAGGCGCTGACGTCGGCGGCCATGTGCACGTCCGTGGCGCCCGCCTCGTGGAGCACCCTGCCGACCTGCTCGACGACGTCGCCGCTGCGCACGACGAGGCGTCCGCCGCGTGTCCGCAGCTGCCGGTCGAGGTCGGTGAGGCAGTCGGCGAGGAAGGCCTGCCGGTTGGGCACGGCGTACCCGGTTGCGGCGATGGCGTCGTCCCGTACGAAGAGGGGGACGACGGCGTCGGCGGAGGCGAGGGCGGCGCGCAGCGCGGGGTTGTCGTGCAGCCGCAGGTCACGGGTGAACAGCACGACGGCGACGGTCATGGGGCGGCGCTCCCGCGCGGGGCCGCGGGAGCGGACTCGGACTCCGGCTCGGGCTGCCGGGCGGCGGCCCGGGCGATGTTGCGGGCCATGCCGCCGAAGACCGCGGCGTGGAAGGGGCTGACGGCCCACCAGTAGAGGTGGCCGAGCAGCCCGTGGGGGTGGTACACGGCGCGCTGGCGGTAGCAGGAGCGGGCCCCGGGGGCGTCCTGCGGGTCGTCCTCGGGGCTGTCCTCCGGGGCGTCCTCGGCGTACATTTCCAGCCAGCCGAGGCCGGGCATCCGCATCTCGGCGCGCAGCCGCAGCAGGCGGCCGCGTTCGAGGGCCTCGACGCGCCAGAAGTCGAGGGAGTCGCCGACCCTCAGGTAACGGTCGTCGCGGCGGCCCCGGCCGAGCCCGACGCCGCCGGCGAAGCGGTCCAGCCAGCCGCGCGCGGCCCAGGCGAGCGGCATGGAGTACCAGCCGTTGACCCCGCCGATGCCCTCGACGACCTGCCACAGCGCCGCGCGCGAGGCAGGCACGGCGATGCGCCGCTCGTCCGTGTAGAGGCTGCCGCCCGCCCACCCGGGGTCGGTGGGCAGCGGGTCGCTGGGGGCGCCGGGCACGGCGGCGGACGACCAGCGCGTGGCGACCTGCGCCTCCTGGACCCGGCGCAGGGCCAGCCCGATCGCCTCGGCCAGACCGTAGGGATGGCCGGGCGGGTCGGGGACGTAGCGGGCGATGTCGTGGTCGCGGCAGACCACCTCGTGGCGCAGGGACTCCGTCAGCGGCCGGGCGATGCCGGCGGGGACGGGGGTGACGAGGCCGACCCAGTAACTGGAGAGCCGCGGGGTGAGCACGGGCACCGAGAGGATCAGGCGCCTGGGCAGCCGGGCGACCTGCGCGTAGCAGCGCATCATGTCGCGGTAGGTGACGACGTCGGGGCCGCCGATGTCGAAGACCCGGTCGACGCCGGGCGGCAGGCCGGCCGCTCCGACGAGGTAGCGCAGCACGTCGCGGACGGCGATCGGCTGGATGCGGGTGCGGATCCAGCTGGGGGTGACCATGATCGGCAGGCGTTCGGTCAGGTAGCGCAGCATCTCGAAGGAGGCCGAGCCGGAGCCGATGACGACCGCGGCACGCAGGACGGCGGTGGGCACGCGCGAGGCCAGCAGGATCCGGCCGACCTCGGCGCGCGAGCGCAGGTGGGGCGAGAGGTCGCGCTCGGGCACGCCGGCCGGGAGGAGGCCGCCGAGGTAGACCAGGCGGCGCACCCCGGCGGCCTCGGCGCTCTCGGCGAAGACCCGGGCGGCGCGCCGGTCGGTGGCCTCGAAGTCGCGGCCGGTGCCGAGGGCGTGGACGAGGTAGTAGGCGACGTCGACCCCCTCCATGGCGGCGGCGACCGATGCGGGGTCGGTGACGTCGCCCCGCACCACCTCGGCCTCGCCGGCCCACGGGTGGTCGCGGAGCTTGTCGGGGGTGCGGGCCAGGCAGCGCACGCGATGGCCGGCGGCGAGGAGTTCGGGGACGAGGCGGCCGCCGATGTACCCGGTCGCGCCGGTGACCAGGCACAACAGGCCGGCGCCGGGGGCCGTGCCCGGGTCGCTGGGGCCGCTGGTCATGGGGGTGCGCGCCTTTCCTCGGCCCGGGCCGGCTACCCGGGGCTCCAGCATCGCGCACGGCACGGGTGCCGGCGGGGCACGTACGACCGTGTCGCGGCAGGTCGGCCCGGTCAGTTCTCCACGGTCCGTACCTGTGGGGGATGGCCGTTCCAGGTGACGAACACCGACGTCGTCGCCGTGCCCGCGACGAAGTCGACGCGGATCCAGGCGTCCTGCGTCCACACCCGCATCCGCCGGCCCTCGTCGGGCGTCGCCGAGACGAGGGTGGCCGAGGACGTGCCGAGGTCGAAGACGACCCGGCCGCCCTTGACGGGGAAGCTGCGAACCCCGGCGGCCGCGGACGGCTCCGGTGCCGCGGGCCGTGCCGACGGTGTGCCGGGTGGGGTGGGCGGCACGGAAGGGCCGGGGTCCGGCGCCTGGACGGCCGGAACGAGCGGGGGCGGCGCGGCGGATGACGGGGTGTCGGTACGGGTGTCGGTACGGGTCAGGGGCAGGGCGCGCGGCGGCTCGTAGGCCGTGCCCGCCAGGACCGTACGCACCCCGTACCAGGACACCGCCGTGGCGGCGCAGGTCGCCGCCGCCCAGGCCAGGGCCTGTATCACGCCTCGTCTCATCCGGCTCATGGTGCCTCATCCGTATGGCGTACGGTGCGGCCCATGGCAAAACTGCTCGTCGTCGAGGACGATCCGTTCGTCCGCTCCGCCCTGATACGGCAGCTGTCCGAGGCCTCCCACGTCGTCCGCAGCGTCGGCACCGCGCTGGAGGCGCTGCGCGAAGTGGCCCAGACCGGCTTCGACGCGGTGGTCCTGGACCTGGGCCTGCCGGATCTGGACGGCGCACAGGCGCTGAAGATGCTGCGCGGCATCACGGACGTGCCCGTGATCGTGGCCACCGCGCGGGACGACGAGGCGGAGATCGTACGGCTGCTCACCGACGGCGCCGACGACTACCTCGTCAAGCCCTTCTCCGCCGCGCACCTGACGGCCCGTATCACCGCGGTGCTGCGCCGCGCGGGCACCGCCGTCCCGGCCGGGGAGCCGGCGCAGGAGCGGGTGCTGCGGGTGGGCGGGCTGTCGGTGGACCCGCTGCGCCGGCAGGCCGAACTCGACGGTGTGCCCCTGGACCTGACCCGGCGCGAGTTCGACCTTCTGGCCTATCTGGCCGCCCGTCCCGGCATCGTGGTGCCGCGCAAGGAGCTTTTGGCGGAGGTCTGGCAGCAGGCGTACGGCGACGACCAGACCATCGACGTGCATCTGTCGTGGCTGCGCCGCAAGCTGGGCGAGAGTGCCGCCCGGCCGCGCTACCTGCGCACCCTGCGCGGCGTCGGCGTCACCCTCCAGGCACCGCGGGCGCCGGAGCAGGCGTGAGGTGGGCCCTGGTCAAGGTGTGCCTGGCCGTCACCGTGATGGTCGTGCTGGCCTTCGCCGTGCCGCTCGCCCTGGTCGTCCGTGAGCTCGCCCGCGACCGCGCCTTCGCCGACGCCGAGCGGCAGGCCGCCCAGATCCGCCCGGCGCTGGCCATCACCACCGACCGCGACCGGCTGGAGCGGGCGGTGGCCAGCTCGCAGGCCGGCGAGGTCGGCCGGCTGGCGGTGCACGTGCCGCGCACCGACGGCGCCCGGGAGGGGACCGGGGCCCGCACGGCGTACGTCATCGGGCGCGCCCGCACCGGGCCGCGCGCGGTGGAGACCGCCCGCCGCGGCCGCTCCCTGATCACCGCCGTGCCCGGGGGCTACGCGCTGCTCCAGCCGACCGCCCTGGGCGCCGGCGAGTTCGCGGTGGTCGAGGTGTACGTGCCGCACCGCGCGGTCGGCAACGGCGTCACCACCTCCTGGCTGATCCTCGCCGGGGTGGGTCTCGCCCTGGTCGCCGGGTCGGTCGCCACCGCCGACCGGCTCGGGCAGCGCCTGGTGCGCCCGGCCGAGCGGCTCGCCCGGGCGGCGGCCGAGCTGGGCGAGGGCAGGCTGGGCGTGCGCGTGCGCGAGGACGGCCCGGCCGAACTGCGGGCCGCGGCCGTCGCGTTCAACTCGATGGCCGACGACATCGTCCGCCTCCTGGCCGGCGAGCGCGAGCTGGCCGCCGACCTCTCGCACCGGCTGCGCACGCCCCTGACCGTGCTGCGCCTGAACGCCGCCTCGCTCGGCGACGGGCCGGCCGCCGAGCAGACCCGCGCGGCCGTCGCCCAGCTGGAGCGCGAGGTGGACCAGCTGATCCGCACCGCGCGCGAGGACGGCCGGCACAAGGACCGGCCCGTGCTCGGCTGCGACGCCTGCGAGGTGGTCCGGGAGCGGATGGCCTTCTGGTCCGCGCTCGCCGAGGACGAGGGCCGCACGGTACGGCTCGCGGGCGTCGAGGCCACCGTGCGCGTCCCCGTCGCCCGCACCGAACTCGCCGCCGCCCTGGACGCCCTGCTCGGCAACGTCTTCCGGCACACCCCCGAGGGCACCGCGTTCGCGGTGGACGTGCACCGCAGCGAGGAGGCCCTGATCGTGCTCGTCTCCGACGCAGGGCCCGGCATCACCGACCCCGACGGTGCGCTGCGCCGCGGCCACGGGGCGGGGGGCACCGGCTCCACCGGCCTGGGCCTGGACATCGTGCGGCGCGTCGCGGAGTCGACCGGCGGCGACGTGCGCATCGGGCGCTCGGTGCTGGGCGGTGCGGAGGTGCGCGTGTGGCTGTCGCTGGCCGGTGGCGGGACCCGGCGCAGCGACCGCCGCCGGCGGATGCGGCGCCGGGTGCGGCGCCTGGCCGGGCGGGGCCGGGTGCGGCATTAACGGCCGCCGATGGGTTCCTTAACGCCACCATAAGAAGCCGGCCCGGGAGCCCGATCGGCCGTTTCGTCCGGTTCGTGGCCGCTAGCGTGCCGCACGTACCGAGGTCCCCGGACCATTTCCCCACCCCCCACCGCCCCGCACGCACGGCACCCCACCCCCCACATCACCGCCGTGCGTGCGGGGCACCCCCACAGGTGTACGACCAGGAGAGACCCCATGCGCATCCGTCCCCGTACCGCCTTAAGGACGACCGCTGCGACGACGACCGCCTCCGGCGTGCTGACGCTCTCGCTCGCGGTGCTGTCCACCGCTCCCGCCGCCGCCCACGGCTCCCTGACCGACCCGGTCAGCCGGGTGTCCGCGTGTTTCGCAGAGGGCCCGGAGCACCCCCGTTCGGCCGCCTGCAAGGCCATGGTCGCGGCCGGCGGTACGCAGCCGCTGTACGACTGGAACGAGGTCAACATCGGGGACGCCGCCGGGCGTCACCGCCGTATCATCCCCGACGGCAAGCTGTGCAGCGCCGGCCGCGCGAAGTACAAGGGCCTGGACCTGCCGCGCGCCGACTGGCCGGGCACCCGGCTCGCCCCCGGGGCCCACACCTTCCGCTACCGCACGACCGCCCCGCACCGCGGCACCTTCGAGCTGTACCTCACCAAGGACGGGTACGACCCGAAGAAGCCGCTGAAGTGGTCCGACCTCGAAGCGAAGCCGTTCGCCAAGGTCACCGACCCGCCGCTGCGCAACGGCAGCTACGTCTTCGACGGCACGGTGCCGAAGCGGTCCGGGCGCCACCTCGTCTACAGCATCTGGCAGCGCTCGGACAGCCCGGAGGCGTTCTACACCTGCTCCGACGTGGACTTCGGCCGGGCACCCGGCGCCGCGGCCGCACAGGCCGCCCCGGCGGCGTCCGCGCCCAGCGAGCAGCAACTGGCCGAGGCGGCGGGCAGGTCGACCGTGGCCCACGGCGGACACGGCGGCGACGAACACGGCGGGCACGGCGGCGAGACGCCCGGGGCGCAGGCGGTGGTGGCGAAGGCCGGCAACGCGCCGGCGCCCCAGGGCGGCGCGCTCGCCGAGACCGGGGGCGACGGCGCCACGACCGCCCTGGTGGCGGGCGGCGCGGGAGCGCTGGCGCTGGGCGGCGGTGCGCTGCTGTTCACCGCGCGGCGACGCGCCGCCCGCCGAGGAGCCTGATCGGCCTCACGCGCACCCGGAGTCCGCGCACAGCTGCCAGGGCTCCCAGGACTCCAGGTGTGCGCGCTCGGTGGCCTGCCAGAAGCGGTCGCGGTTCCATTCGCGGACGACGAGGTGCAGGCGGCCGTCGGGCAGTTGGGTGACCGAGGAGGGCTGGCTCAGGCCGGCGAAGGGGTCGGGCAGCGCGCCCAGGCCCGCGACCGGTCCCCAGCGCCCGGTGGCCGGATCCTCGGTGCGCGTGTGCATCGCGTCGGTGCCGCCCGCCGACGCGAAGGCGTCCAGCCGGCCGTCGGCCTCCCGGAACAGGACGATGCCGCCGTGGTAGGGGGACGGGGCGAGCCCGAAGCCCTCCGTGGGGCCCCAGCCGTCCGTCCCCGCGTTCTCGGCCGTGTGGCAGAAGACGCCCAGCGAGGGGAAGAGGACCTCCATCCGGCCGAGGGCGTTCTCGACCGCGGTCACCTGGTAGAGCTTGGGGCCGACGGGCGTGGCGCTGACGCGCTCCCACTCCCCGTACGCGCCGCCGGGTTCCTCCTGCGCCCGGTGCCAGACGAACGGCAGGTACGAGCCGGGGCCCGGGTCGTCGTAGAAGAGCTGGAACTGCTCCACGCGCCCGTCGGCGCGCCGGACGGGCACCGGGTCCCCCGAGGGCCGGCCGCGGTGGCCCGGGGCGGCGGCGTCGGCCGCGCAGGCGGTCGCCGCCCGGGCCGCCTCCCCGCCGCCGGCCACCACTCCCCCGGCGGCGAGGGCGACGGCCGCCAGCAGGCCGCACAACAGGGTGCGTAACGGTCTATGGGTCACGATCGACGAACCTCCCGGGCCGTCCCGCGCGGAGGCGGGCAAAGATCCGAACTGACGCCCGTCATCCTCACGTACGACCGTGCCCGCGGCCAGAGGGCCGACTTCAGGGCGGCCAGAGGGCCGTTTTCAGGGGGCGACGGCGGCGGACCAGTCGGCGACGGAGAGGACGTCGGCCTGACGCGGGAAGAGCTTCTCGACGAGGAAGCGGTGCACCTCGGGATCGAGGTCGAGGCAGGCGTCCTCCAGGACGGTCAGGCGCAGGTCCAGGTCGGTGGCCTGGCAGACGGTGGACAGCACGACGCCGCTCGTGGCGATGCCGGCGAGGACGAGGCCGTCGATGTCGCGGGCCCGCAGGACGAGGTCGAGGTCGCTGCCCGAGAACGCGCTGCCGCGCCGCTTGGTGACCACGACGTCGCCCGGCTGCGGCGCGACCTCGGCCGGGATCTCGACGGCCGGGGTGCCCTCGGTGAAGATTCCGGTCCGCGCGACGGCGGAGACCAGCCTGTTGCGGGGGCTGACGTCCCGGTCGTCCGGGCGCAGGCCCATGACCACGTACACCACGGGAATGCCGGCCGCCCGGGCGGCGCCGATCGCCCGGCGCAGCCGCGTCAGGTATCCGGAGCCGTCGTCGGCGAGTTCGACGACGGACCGCTGGATGTCCATCACGAGGAGAGCGCTGTTCGCCACGCCTGCCGTCCCTTCCGGTTCAGTTGTCCGTGCGCTGATACACCGATCGCTGCACATGATCCTTGGTGGGCCCCGTCGTGCGCCACAGGACGTGCCACTCGTCGGACGAGACGACGGTGAAGGTGCCGTCGTAGCGGTCGCGGGAGCAGGGGTGGCGCACCGTCCAGCGGCCGGTGCGCAGGTCCAGGTCGTGGAAGGGACGGCCGTCGGCGAAGGTCACCTCGGCGGTGCCGTCCGGGCGCGGCAGCAGGCGCAGGGTGCGGCCCGCGCGGTTGGCCGTACCGCCCCAGGTCAGCTCGCCGTCCTCGGTGTGCAGCACACAGGTGCCGTCGTCGGAGGCGTGGAACCGGGCCGTGCCGCGGAAGACGCCGGTCTGCCCCGTCGTCAGGTCTTCCAGGGTGCGGGTGACGGTCCACCGTCCGCCGAGGTACGCGACGACGTCGGGGACCGGATGCCGTCCTGTTCCCGTCACCGCCGTCCCTTCCGCTCGCCCTGGATCCGGCCACGCTACCGCAGCCGGTGGCGGGGGCTCAGGAGAGGCGGCCGCCGTAGTCGGGCAGCTTGAAGCCCTTCTCGTAGAAGCCGCCCTCGAAGTCGGTGGAGCGGTTGCCGATGTTGGCGGTGATCCAGTAGCCGTCCTCGGTGAGGTCCTCGCGGCAGCGGGCCTTGCCGTCCCCCTTGTCCTCGCCGTGCTCGCGCGTGCACAGGGCGTCCACCGGGTAGCCGGCGTCGCGCAGCTGCTGCCGGGCGGACGAGGAAGAGGTGCGGGCCGTGACGAACAGCACGGCGATGTGGTGCGCGTGCGCCCACTGCGCCACGTCGAGGACCGGCTTGTTGGCGCGGCCCTCGTGGTAGTACGTCTCCAGTGCCGTGTTATCGATGTCGAGCACGATGGCCGGCTTCCCCTTCCCGGACGAGCCGGACGTGGCGGACGAGCCGGACGCGGCGGACGCGGTGGCGTGGTCGCGCAGCCACGGTATGGCGGGCGCCACGGCCTGCTGCACATCCGCCTGCCACGTCCCGTAGCCGGGCACCCCGGCGGCCTGCGCCGTGCCGGCGCCGCCCAGCGACACGGCCGGCAGCGAGAGCGCCGCCAGCGCGGCGAGCGGAGCGAGGCGCAGGTGCTTTCTGCGGAAACGTCCGTCGGACATCAACCCGGGTCCTTCCGTTGACCACTTGACCGCTTGACCACTTGACGATCAACAAGGTCAGCAGGGCGGAAGGACGGACGAGCGACGGAAGAATGTCGTCCAGGTGAAGAGATCGGTTGTCAGGCTCGGCGGCGGGTACGTGGTGCGCCGGTGCGCGGTTCGCGGGTGCGCGGTTCGCGGGTGCGGGCGAGGAGGAGGCCCAGCAGGACCACGAGCAGGCCGGCGCCCGCCTTGACGGCCAGGCCCCACAGCGTCCGGCTGAGGTCGGGGTCGTGCCGGTGGGCGTAGAAGTACCAGGCGGCGGCCGCGGCCACCAGCAGGGTGACGGCGGCCAGCCGGACGCCGAGGCGGCGTACGTCCGGGGTGAGCAGCGCGGCGGCCGACCAGCCGGCGAGCAGCAGGAGCACGCCGGCGAGCGTGAAGCCGACGGGCAGGCCCGGCACGAAGAGCGAGACGGCCAGCAGGACGGCTCCGGTGGCCACCACGAGCTGCACGGCCCTGGTGCCGAAGCGTCCGGGGCGGGTGAGGAAGTGGACCATGGCCCACACGGCGAGGGTGTAGCCGCGCAGGGCGCCGAGGATCGCGCCGACGGCCTTCACGCGCGGTACGTCGACGGCGCTCGCCGTGACGGCGGCGGTGCGGGCCGCGGTCTCGGCGAAGAGGTCGCCGCCGGCTTCCTGCGCGATGTGCTGGCCGCCGATGGCGCCGGCCGCCGTCCACAGGCGCCACAGTGTCGGCGCGGGGACGGCTCGTCCGGCGGCGGCCGCCGTGGCCGCGTCGTACTGGGCGAGCCAGCGGGTGCTGTCCTCGGGCCGGTCGTCGCCCTCCGCCCGGACCGCGTCAGCGAGGAGGTGCAGTTCTTCTCTGAGGATGCCGGTCTGCACGGCGTGGGTGATGGCCTGCGCGCACAGGCCCCACCGGGGGTCGTCGTGCGGGCCGCGGCCGTCCGCGGCCGGCACGGGGTCGAGGGGGACGATCCGTTCGGCCAGGAAGGCGCGGCAGGCGGTGGCGTACTGCTCCTGCCAGATCTGCTCCAGCCACGCCCGGTCGTCCGGGTCGCGGGCGTCGACGGCGCACCGCTGCAGTGCCGCGGCGAGCCGGTCGGCGGCGGGTGCGGGGTCGGCGCCCGCCCAGACCTGCCGCAGCCGCTCGGCGGACAGCAGGGTGCGCGTCAGGTGGGCGGCGGCGTCCATGCGTCCGTGGATCCAGTCGTTGACGCGCCAGGACGCCCGGTAGAAGGCGCCGAAATGGTGCAGTTGCCTGCCGGTGAGCAGGCGGGGGCTGCGGGAGGAGACCTGGACGAGTTCGACTTCCTGTTCCACGGCGCGCTGCACGCCGCCGTACGACTCCTGGACGACCTCCAGGCACAGCATGCGTTCCAGGACGGCGGCCCCGGGGGCGAGCAGGTGGTCGGTGAGCGCCTTGAGCTGCCCGCGTTCGCTTCCGTCGGGGTCGACGACGCTGCGTACGGTGCCGGCGGCGAGGTCGCGCAGGGCGTCCGCGCATCCCTCCAGGCACCCGGCGAGGGCGGTGGCCTGGCCGTAGCGGCGCAGGCGGCGTGCGGCGAAGCCCGCGGAGGCGGGATCGGCCGAGCCGTCCCACCGGGCGAGGGCTTCGCGCAGCCGTTCCTCCAGGCGCCGCACGGCGGCGCCCGTGGCCCTGCCGTGGTCGTCGTACTCGGCCGCCGGCAGGGCGGCGCCGGTGCGCGACCAGTGGGCCTCCAGCAGTTCCGCGTCCGCCTGGATCTCCTCGAAGACGGCGCTCGCGCGCTCGCGCGCGGCGATGACGGCGCGGCGTTGCGGCGAGCTCGCGGGTGCCAGCCAGACCGCGCGTCTGAGGACGTCGACGGTGATGTCACGCAGCCGTTGGACGGTGGTCTGTCCCCAGTCCCAGGCGGCGCCGGTGCGGGCGACGGCCTCGGCGACGGAGTCCCCGCGGGGGATGAACGTCTCCGGGCGCGCGCGCCGGTCGCGCAGCAGGGTGCGCAGGCAGTCGGCGATCTCGCGTTCGCTCCACCGGCCCACGGCCGCGGGGAGCTGCCCGGTGGCCGCCCACCGGGCGATGGTCCCGGCGGCGTACTCGGTCCGCGTCTCCAGGTATCCCTGCCAGGCCGCCTCGGGGAGGCGTTCCGCGGCGGCGGTCAGGGCGGACGCGAAGCGGGCCCGGGCCCGGCGCCGCTGCCGGACGTCCTCGTTGCGGCCCTGGATCTCGGCGAGTTCCCGGGAGACGGAGTCGGTCGAGCGCAGCCGCGTCAGGACGCCGAGGACGACGTCGGCGGCACGCGGGGAGGGCTCGGCGGCCCGGGTCCCTGCCGGTGCCGGGACCGGGGCGGGGGGCGGCGGGGCCTCGGAGGGGTCGGGGACGACGTACGTGAGCAGCCGGCGCACCTGCAGTTGCGCGGTCTGCCGGTAGACGGCCTCCAGCGCGGGGCGGATGGGCTTGTTGAGCAGGATGCCGCCGTCGACGACGTGCTGCGAGGTACGGAAGTTCGCCCACCCGGCCGTCGAGGGCCACACGTCGCCGGCCGCATCGGTGTCCGCGGTCACCTCCACCCACTGCGGCGCGAAGGCGGCGGGGAAGGAGGAGCTGCAGCGGGCGGCCACGGCGAGCTTGTCGACCACGGTGTCGTCGTGGAGGTCGCGGGAGACGAAGCGGAAGCGGGCGTCGTGGTCGACCTCTGTGATGTGGACCCCTGCGTCGTCGCAGAAGGAGCTCTGTCGGCCCCGCCACAGGGTGCCGGTGAGGATGAGCTCCACGGGCCGCTCCCCGGCGGCGCCGGGACGGGAGGGGGAGGCGAGGACATCGCGGAGGGCGTTGCCGAGCTCGTCGAGGAAGTAGTCGCCCTTGAGGACGGAGGGCGGCCGGCGGCGCAGCGGGTTCTGCAGCAGCTGCGACAGGGCGCCCTTGTCCCGCCACAGACCGGACAGGGAGGTGATGTCCCGTTCGCGGACGAGGCCCAGGGCGAGGAAGGCGCCGTTCAGGCCGCCGGCGGAGGTCCCGGCGATGACGTCCACGCGGGCATCGGCCTGCAGCAGGTCGAGCAACGGCCCGTAGCCGTGGGCCGCCCCCTCCCGGCCGCGGGCCGTGGCGAGACGGTGCAGCTCGACGGCGACCCCGCCGATCCACACGGCGAGGCTGATGCCACCGTTCATCACGACGGCCAGCCGGATGTCCTGCCGGTCGATGTCGCCGCTGCCGTCGCCGCTGCCGCCGGGCCTCTCGTCGGGGCTCTCGTTGAGGCTTTTGTCGGGCCTCTCGTCGGGTCGGTCGCTGTCGTCGGGTCGGTCGCTGCCCGTCACGCCGTCTCCTTGCGCCTCGTGCTGCTCCCAGCTGATCACGCCGGCAGGGCTGGTGCCCGTATGCGGCCCGTTGTGGGCCGTGTCGCCTCTCCCGTCACCGGCGCCTCAGAATTCTCGGTAATCCGGATTATCTCCTCGCAATTCATGCCATGGCATGACTCCCCGTGTGTTTTCGCGGGGTTTCCGGGAAGGATTGGGCCCAGCAGTCCGGGGGGTTTCGGGGGCCGGGCTCGGCGTACGGGGGATACGGGGGAGCTGTCGTGCTGTTGGGCAATCGGTACGAGCTGAGCGATGTACGGCTCGGCGGTGGGGGGTTCGGGGCGGTCTACCGCGGCCGTGACACCAGGACGGGCGAGGACGTGGCGATCAAGCTGCTGGATCGCAAGGTCGCGGCGAACCCCAAGAACGTCGCGCGCTTCGTGCGGGAGGCCAGGGCCCTGGTCAAGGTGGCGGGCACGCCGCACGTCGTCGAGGCCCGCCACTTCGGCCACCAGGTCGTGGGCGGGGTGTCGGTGCCCGTGCTGGTCATGGAGCTGTGCATCGGCAGGACGCTGGCCGACGCGATCGTCGGCGGTTCGCCGGTGCCGGCGCGGCTCGCCGTGGACTGGGGCCGGCAGATCGCCGCCGGCCTGCACCACACGCACCGCGAGGGCATCGTGCACCGCGACATCAAGCCGTCGAACATCATGCTCGTGGGCGAGGGCACCGACGCCGCGGTGAAGGTCGTCGACTTCGGCATCGCGTGCTTCATGAGCGACGCGCTCACGCACGCCCCGACCGTGGTGACGACCCACGAATACCCGCCGCTCACCCCCGTGTACGCCTCCCCCGAGCAGCTGGACAACGACGACGTGGACGGCCGCAGCGACCTGTACTCCCTGGGCTGCCTGCTGCAGGAGCTCCTGACGGGCCGCCGGCGGTGGCGCGGCAGGCGGGCGGATCCGCTCCTGAAAGCCACGCCCGAGCCCCTGCAGGAGCTGATCAGGCAGCTGCTCGCCGAACACCCCGACGACCGCCCCGCCGACGCCCTCGCGGTCTACCGCACCCTCACGAGCGTGCGCGTCACCCTCGAACCGCTGCAGTCGTCGCACGACGGGGCCGCACCCGTCCGCCGCAGCCGCCCGGCCGCCGAGGCGGCGGCCGAGATGGCCGTGGTGATCGAGGCCGCCGAGGCCGACCGCGCGTACGGCCCCCTGCACCCGGAGGTCCTGGCCCTGCGGCACGGCCACGCCCGCCTTCTCCACAACGCCGGCGAACGGGCCCGGGCCGCCCGCCTGCTGGCGATCGTGGCCCAGGACCGCCGCCGCGTCCTGGGCCCCCACCACCCCGCCGCCCTCGACAGCACCCGGCGCCTCGCCGTGTGGTGAGGCACGGGGCGGAACGGGGCCTCAGCGCAGCGGGAAGGGGACGCCTCGCTCCGCCTCCGGGCGGGGGCCGAAGATACGACGCTCGGCTTCGGTAATGGGGACGTCGTCGATGCTCGCCTCGCGGCGGCGCATCAGGCCGTCCTCGGTGAACTCCCACAGTTCGTTGCCGTAGCTGCGCCACCACTGGCCGGTGGCGTCGCGGCACTCGTACTGGAAGCGCACGGCGATGCGGTCGTCGGTGAAGGACCACAGCTCCTTGCGCAGGGCGTAGTCGCGTTCGCGGGACCACTTCTCGCGCAGGAAGGCCACGATCTCGCCCCGGCCGGTGACGAACCGGTCGCGGTTGCGCCAGAGCGAGTCCTCGGTGTAGGCGAGCGCGACGCGCTCGGGGTCGCGGGTGTTCCAGGCGTCCTCGGCCGCCTGGACCTTGCATCGTGCGTTCTCCTCGTCGAAGGGCGGGAACGGAGGGCGTGCGGCCATGGCGTGGCTCCTCGCTGCTCGAAGACAGCGGGAGAACGGCCGTTCTCCCGCTGTCCGCTCCCCTAGAGAACGATCGTTCTCAACGCCAGGGGGAGATTCCGTGGACCACGACGAGGCCCGCTCGCGGCTGCTCGACGCCGCCGAGCGGCTGTTCTACGAGCGCGGCATCCAGGCCGTGGGCATGGACGAGATCCGTACCGCCTCCGCCGTGCCGCTCAAGCGGCTCTACCAGTACTTCCCCTCCAAGTCGCACCTCGTGGAGGGGTATTTGCGGCGCCGCGACGAGCGCTGGCGCTCCGACCTCGCCGACTACGCGTCCCGGCACGGGGCCACCCCGCGCGAGAGGCTGCTGGCGTTCTTCGACTGGCTGTACGCGTGGTTCGCCGAACCCGGCTTCCGGGGCTGCGCGTTCATCAACGCCTATGGCGAACTGGGCGCCACCTCCGACGCGGTGGCCGTCACGACGCGCGAGCACAAGGACGCGGTACGGGCGTACATGGCCGGCCTCGTCGGCGAGCTGCACCCCGCCGAGCCGGAACTGCTGACCGCGCAGATGATGCTCCTGATGGACGGCGCCATCACGACGGCCTCGCTCAGCGGCGACCCGTCCGCCGCCCGGCACGCCCGGGCCGCGGCCGGCACCCTCCTCGCGGCTGTCCGGCCCTGATCCCTACGCGCCGCCGCCCAGCGTCCGGCGCAGCAGCGCCTTGTCGGGCTTGCCCGCCGAGGTCAGCGGCAGCTCCGGCACCAGGTGCAGCGTCTCCGGCGCGTACAGGGCCCCCTTGCGGGCGGTGACGAAGGCGGCGATCTCCTCGCGGTTCGGGTGGTGGCCGGGAGCGGGGACGACGGCCGCGTGGACGTGTTCGGTCGCGTCCGCGTCGCGCGTGCCGAAGACGGCGCACTGCGCGACGGCCGGGTGGGTCAGGAGGAGTTCCTCCACTTCGGTCGGGTGGACGTGCCCGCCCACCACGATGATCACGTCTTTCAGGCGGTCGACGACGAAGAGGTAGCCGTCCTCGTCGAGGCAGCCGGCATCCCCCGTGCGCACCCAGCCGTCCTGCAGCACCTCGGCGGTGAGATCGGGCCGTCTCCAGTAGCCGGCCATGGTGCCCGGCGCCCGTACCCGGATCTCGCCCACCTCCCCCGCCGGCAGGGTCCGGCCGGCGTCGTCCCGGATGGTGACCTCGACGCCGGGCAGCGGGCGGCCGGCGGTGATCCGGCCGCCGGGCCCGGTGATGCCGTGCTCGTGCGGGCGGACCTCGGCGATCCCCGGCACTTCCGACTGCCCGTACCAGCCGTACAGGACCGGCCCGAAGACCTCGGCGGCCCGGCGCAGGCGCGCGGCGGAGGCGGGGCAGCCGCCGTAGGTGATGCGCGTGAGGCTCGACAGGTCGGTCCGGTCCAGGTCCGGGTGGTCGAGCAGCCGGTGCAGCAGCGGCGGCAGGAGCCAGAGGTGGGTGATGCGCTCGCGGGCGATCGCGGCGAGGACGGCACCGGGGTCGAAGGAGAGCTGGAGCACGACCGAGCCGCCCTGCAGCAAGGTCTTGTCGGTGAGCGGGCCGGAGAGGCGGGCGAGCGGGGTGCAGGCGAGGTAGCGGGGCGGGTCGCCGGCGTCGGCGAGCGCGAAGTCCAGGCCGCGGCGGTAGGGGCCGTGGGTGGTGCGGATGCCCTTGGGGATGCCGGTGGTCCCGCCCGTGTGCTGGATGGCCAGGTCGTCGTCCGGCCCGGCCGGGGAGCGCAGCGGATCGCTGCGGCGACGGGCGGCGGCGGCCAGGACGTCCTCGCCGAACGGCCCGGGCCCCAGCCCCAGCACGGCCGGGCGCCCGGCCAGGGGCAGCAGCTCCTTCGCCGCCGCGTGCCGGGTGGAGTCCACGAGCAGCACCGTCGTCTCCACGCTCGCCGCGATGCGGGCGAGCACCTCCGGGGCCATCCCGTCGTAGAGGTGGACGACGCGGGCACCGGCGAGGTGCGCGGCGTAACGGGCGCTCAGCGCCTCGGGGGTGTTGCCGGTGAGCAGGCCGGCGGTCGCCCCCGGGCCGATGCCGCGCGCGGCCAGCTCCCGGGCCAGCCGGTACGTACCGTCGCACAACTCCCCCGCGGTGATCCCGCGGCCGTCGGCAGCGGTCAGCACGGGCCGGGCGGGGCTGCGCGCCAGCGCCCCGAGGACGACCTCCGCGTAGCCGACGAAGTCGGCGGGCCGGCCACCGGTCATGCTGGCTCTCCCCTCGGACGGTCGGCACGGCCGCGGACGGGCCGGGCCCGTCGCACGGACGGTGCCTACGGCATTCCCTGCGACACACGGGACAACACCCTCCACCCTTGCGGGCGCCGGCCGGCCGCCCCCTACGATGACGGCGTGATCCGTCCTTCCCCGACCACGCCGTTCGGCCGCTTCGAGAAGGCCTGGCCGGCCACGGACCGTACCGACCTGCTCGCCGCGCCCGTCGCCGCCGCACTCCGGCAGTGGGACGACGCCGCGACGCCCGACTCCGTCCTCGTCGTCGACACCGATCCCGAGGTCGCGGACACCGCGGACTTCAGCGCGGCGTACGACGTGCCCCTGGACGTCTCGGCGAACTGCGTCGTCATCGCCGCCAGGCGCGGCCAGGACGTGACGTACGCGGCGTGCGTCGCCCTGGCGACCACCCGCGTCGACGTCAACTCCGTGGTGCGCAAACGCCTCGGCGCCCGCAAGGCGTCGTTCGCGCCGATGGATGCGGCCGTGGCGCACACCGGCATGGAGTACGGCGGGATCACCCCCGTCGGACTGCCGCAGGGCTGGCCGCTGCTCGTCGACGCGGCCGTGGCCGCCGCGCCGTACGTCCTGATCGGCAGCGGCCTGCGCCGCAGCAAGCTGATCCTGCCCGGCGCCCTGCTGGCGCGGCTGCCGCACGCGGAGGTCGTCACCGCACTGGCCGGCTGAGGACCGGCGTATCGTGGGCCCCATGACGGACGACGGGCCCCGGGAACGCCGCCATGCCTTCGGTGACGACGCCGAGCAGTACGACGCCGGCCGGCTCGGCTATCCGGAACAACTCGTCGACGACGTCCTGGACTTCGCGGGCGCTGCGGCCGCGGCCCCCGCCCTGGAGGTCGGCGCCGGCACCGGCAAGGCGACACTCGCCTTCGCACGCCGGGGCCTGCCCGTCACGTGCGTCGAACCGGACGAGCGAATGGCGCAGGTACTGCGCCTGCGCTGCGCCGGATTGCCGCAGGTCACCGTGGAGGTGGCCGACTTCGAGGCCTGGCGACCGGGCAACCGGCGCTACGGCCTGCTGTACAGCGCCCAGGCCTGGCACTGGGTCGACCCGGCCGCACGCTGGGCCCGGGCACGGGCCGCGCTGCGGCCGAACGGCGCCGTCGCCCTCTTCTGGAACCACTGGTTCCTTCAGGACGAGCACCTGGCAGGCGAGCTGACCGCGGCCCACGAACGGCACGGCCTGGACATCCCCGAGAACACCCTCCTCGACCCCCGCCCCCGCCCGGCCCACCACGGCCCCGAGGCCCGGCAGTGGCGCGAGATGGAGGCGAACGGCGGCTTCACCGCCATCGACCACCGCCTCTACACCACCCACCACCCCCGCACGGCGGCCGGCATCGTGGGCCTGCTGGCCTCCAACTCCGGCTACCGGCTGATCGACAAGGCCCGCCGGGAGCCTCTCCTGGACGACGTGTCCCGCCTGGTGGGCGACCGTACGGTGACCCTCCGGGTGGTGACGAGCCTGTTCCTGGCGCGCACGAAGGACGTCTGAACGAAAGTCGTGTGCAGGACGCGCCCGGCTCAGGTCACCGGGTGGACACCGTGTGGACGGTGGTGTCCTCGGGGTCCAGCCGTCGCCCGCCGGCGTCCTCTTCGCCGTCGCCTGCGGGGCCGTGGTGGCAAACGTCCACCTCCGGCCGCTCCCGGTGACCATGGGCCACGACCTCGCCATGAGCCCGGACTCTTCTTCCTCCTACCGCTGGGCAACGTGGTGGACCGCAGACGGCGCAGACGCTGGTGGCCTTCGCGGCGTCACCGGCCCCTCCCGCCGGGCGCGGACGGGTCGTCGGCTTGGTCACCAACGGCGTGGTCACCGGGACCCTGCCGGCCCGCGCCGCATCCGGCATCGTGGCCGACCCCGCGGGCGGCGCCATCACGGCAACCTCCCTCGGGGAAGAGAACCTCCGTCTCTTGGAACGGTGACTCTCCCCAAGATACGCCCGCCGGTTCCTTCTTGTCGTCCCATACGGTGCCCGAGCCGAAGACGGTCCAGAGTCGCGAGCATTACGGCGCACGAGCCGATCCCGACCGATTTGCCGGCCCCTTCCTCGACCCCACGTCAAACATGATGCACGCGGCCGCGTTTGCGGCACGACCCGAGCACTGAATAACATGGACCAAGAGGTGCGGAGGTGTGGGAATGTCCTCCATTCAATTGACCCCGCTTCAAGTTCCGCCGGACCTCCTCCACGCGCATGCCACGGTGAACGCGGCGGCAGCGTCCAGCGGTTTCATTTGGGCAATATTCTGGTTCGCCATCGCCATGTCGGCGGTGTCCCTGGGTGCCAAGATAGCGCTGAACGCGCTGAACCGGAGCGATCGCGGCATCGTCCGCAGCGCATTGGCACTCGTCCTGATCACTTCACTGGCCTTGTTGGCGGCTGTCGTCCACTTCGACGGAGCGAATCCGGAGCGACAGACACTGCTTCTGGGAGCGGTTGCGACACTCGCCTCGGCCGTTGTCGCCTTCTACTTCTCCTCACGTAACAGTGAAGCCGCTCGCAAGGACCTTCTGACCGCCTTGAACGGTGGACCCCAGATCCCGGTCCCCGACCTGGTGGGAATGACCGTGGCAGCGGCGAAGAGCACCATGAGTGCATCCTCCTTGTCACTGTCGGTGCCGCAGGATGCACAGGACACAGGCGTCATCGCCGCACAGAACCCGCCTGCGCACGAGGTGGTTTCCCCCATGCAGACCGTGACGGTGACATTGATATCCCAGACAAGTTGAGAAAGGGGTGCACGATGACCGAGACGATGCAACAGAGCCTCGACACGGTCGGCGGCATCACCAAAGCACTGCTCAATGCGCTGGACCAGGTCCAGAACTACGTGGCTGCCTCCCAGGTCGGGCCCGACGGGAACCCGTCGAGCACTGCGGTCTATATGCACATGCCCATGGGCTACCCCGTCGACCCCAAGATGTTCTCCAACCCGTGGACCCCTGGCGGGGGCGATTCCTCCGCCCAGTTCGACGCCGACGGAAATTTCGTCGGCACGCCGGCCGCCGGCGGCACGCCTGCTGCCGGAGGGGCGGCTCCGACCGGGGCGGTCTATCCGCCGCCCAAGGTGGTGGGCCCGGATCCGGTCCTGCAGAACTCGATCCAGAACGCCATGTTTACGGCGAATCTTGTCGACAACATGCTGGAAATCACCAAGAACGGCGTCGCCTCCGCGTGGCCGGAGCACCGCGTCAGTGTCGAGTACTTCACCATCCTGGAGGGAATGCAGCCGGTGATGGTGGGCCAGCCGGACAAGAAGGTCCTGGATGCGGTCGCGGCTGCGCAGAAGATTCTGTTCCTGCAGGACGCCAAGGGAAACCCGATGGGCTACACCCCGCTCTATGCGCAGTACCGCAAGTACCAGAAGGCGTGGCAGGACGCCGTCGGCAATTATGCGAAAGAGAACGCGGAGGCGATGGCCGACCCGGTCAAAGGGCAGGCGTGGCCCGTGGCGTCGGCGAGTCTCGCCAACGACGTGACACAGGCGAAGAACGACTTCGACACCTGTGGCCGGCGGGAGATCGAGGACGCCCTGCACACGATCGCGACGGTCGGCGAGAACGCCATCGCCGCTCTGGTGGACCAGGCCCATCAGCTCTACGACGCCTACAAGATCCAGCTCGGGGGCCAGATCGCGGTCGGCGTCCCGTGGTCGTACATCAGCCCGATCTCCTGGTGGGACCACACGGACGACTCCTTCGGCATCCAGGAGATCGATGCGAGCACTGAACGCTATTCGTCAGCCGGTGGTTCGGGCGCGTCAAGCTACTCGAACAACTGGTGGAACGAGCAGTCGTCGTCGACCAGCGGCAGCGTGGGCGTCAGCGTGGGATTGTGGGGCGGAAGCGCCGGGGCCAGTCACAGCGATGCGAGCAATGCCTTCTCTGCCCAGAGCGGCAGTTCCGGGTGGAACTGCCACCAGGACATGGCGACCAGCGCCACGGTCCACTGTGAATTCTTCCTCGCGAGCATCGAACGCCCCTGGCTGCTCGGGGATCTTCTGCACATGGACGGCTGGTACCTGGTCGGCCACCCGAAGAACAGCATCAGCGACGGCACCGTCGAAGGCCAGCTCAAGGACGACAGCAAGATCCTGCCGCTGCTCCCCAAGGGCTTCGTCATCATGCGCAACGTCACCATCGAGGCGAACGACTGGGGCACGGCTGCCGACGCGTTCGACCAGGCCCAGGACCAGGCGAGCGGTGGCGGCCAGAGCAGTTCCGACTCCTTCGGGGCATCGGTGTCGTACCTGTGCGCCAACGCCTCCCTCCAGCACGACGAGCAGCAGGCCAGTGGCGGCTCCGACGCGGACAGTTCCAGCAGGACCGGGTGGAGCTTCAAGCGCAGCGGGAACGGCGGCACGCTCACGCTGACCGGTTCGCAGATCGTCGGCTGGGTGGGCGAGATCCAGCCCGCATCCCCCAAAGTCGACGCACCGCCGGTGACCGACGCCCAGCCCCAGCAGCCGCCGGCGGCACCGGCGCCATGAGGAACCGAGATGAGCGACTCCGACCAGCTCGGCGCCATCGCCGAGCAGCTCACGGCGACGCTGGTGGGCAGCTACGGGGGCGGTTCGACATCCAGTACGTCGCTGGCCTTCCTGCCGGGCGACCTGCCCGTCCCCTCGGGCATCGTCCAGCAGGGGCAGGTCAACGTCACCCAGCTGGCCGCCTGGCTGCGCTCTGGCTTCGACAACCCGCTTCTCATCAGCCCCGCAACGGCCACGATCGACTCGGTGAGCAGCAGGAACGCTTCGGACATCTATGCAGAAGTCGTCCAGTGGGCCAAGCCCCTGGCACAGATGCACAGCGATGCGTGGCAACGCATCGCCGGTGAGATCTCCGCCGCTCAGGACGCCTACGGACCGCCCGGCGGCGACAAACCGATCGTCTGCCAGCCCGACGACTGGCCGCTGCCCGAGAGAACCGAGTACTGGACAGTCTTCGACTCGACCGTCTCCCCGACCGGGCAGGAAGACGGGGAGCCCGGCCAGGAGGACGGAGTACCCGGGCAGGAGGACGGGCAACCCGGCCCGGACAGCGCCGCCCCCAGCCCCGACTCGACAACAGCCGATGCCCTGCCGAAGGTCGACACGACACTGTGGCAGTTGCGCGGCGACTCGAACGCCGAGACATCCCCGGCCGGTGACCCCGCGCCGGAAGCCGACCAAACCCCTCCGGAGCAGACAGCGGATGCACCGGACGACACCACGGCCGTCGCCGACCTGACGGCCTCGGACTCCATGCCCATGAGCCTGCACCTGGAACACACCTGCGTGACGCTCCAACGCATCCTGGGGGGCCGATCGTGGTGGAACGGCGTCTTCCTGTCGGACAACGGCTGGTACGTGCCAGGACTGGTCAAGGGGGCCCTGGTCCCGCCACCGCCGCAGGACACCAACGCGATGGCTCCCGATCTCGGACTCAAGGTCTACGCGATACCAGCAGCACTGATCGTGGTGCGTAACCTCTCCGTGGTCGCGAACTGGTCCCCCGACGCCGAGAACGCCCTGTCGGCCCCGTCGAGCGCCATCGGCCCGCTCTCACTGGCAGGGGCACAGGCATCCCCCGGGACCGATGGAACGAAGTCCTACACCCACGCGGGCATGCAGGTGGTCGCAGCCCTGTGCGCCCCACTGCCGGTGCTGCCTCCGGCCGACCCACCGGCGGCAAGCCCTTCCTAGACAAGGAGCGACGACATGACGCTCACCCCGGCTCAGCAGCAGTTCCTGAACGAAGCCATCGACGCCGCCCGTGCGACCCAGACAGAGTTCCAGGTCCCGGCCTCGGTGACCCTGGCCCAGGCCATCCTGGAAAGCGGCTGGGGCGCACACCATATGGGCAATGCCAACAACTACTTCGGCATCAAGGCGCAGACCGTGAACGGCAAGGTCACATGGGGCTCGATCGCCACCGGATTCGTCGCCCTGCCCACCCGCGAGGTGATCAACGGACAGGACACGACGGTCCAGGCGAACTTCCGCTCCTACGATTCCATGACCGACTCGTTCCGCGACCACGGCGCATTCTTGCGCAACAACTCCAACTACGCCCCGGCATTCCGCACCACCGACGGCATCGCCTTCGCACGAGCCGTGGCAGCCGGTCACTACGCCACTGACCCCCGGTACGCAGACACCCTCGTCGCCATCATCCAGCAGAACGGGTTCCTGAAGTACGACACGCCCGCCGGTGATGCCGGCGCACCGCAGGACGGGGGCACAGGAACAGATGCGGGGGCGGCAGACGCGGGGGCGGCAGACGCGGGAACGGACGCAGGAACGGACGCAGGTACGGATTCTGGACCAGACCCGGGGACGGATGCGGAGACAGAGACTGGCACGAATGCGGGAACAGACGCCGGCACGGACTCCGGAACCGACGCCGGAACCGACGCGGATGCGAGCACAGACGCAGGCACGGAAGCGGGGGCCGACGCCGGCGCCTCGCCTGACCAATCCGGACTGTGACTCGTCCCGTCCCTCGCGGCGGCGCACTGCCGGCCCCGTGCTGGGATGTGCACGCTGTCCCCGCCGCGGTAGGCCCGAGACGGCTCAGTGCTCTCGGAAGCCACCGAGGAAGCGGCAGAAGACGCCGCCTTCCCGGGGCAGTGGGGCGGACGGCGGTGGGGCCGTGGGCCGCTCGCGGGCGATCGGCTGGTCGTAGTCGGCCCGGACGATCGCATCGACGGTCCGGTCGACGTCGAAGTCCTCGGAACCCTCGATGCACGGCACGAAGCCGACCAGGACGCCGTCCCGCATGACCTGTGCTTCCAGGCCGGCCGTGTCGTCCGTGTCCCAGAGGGCCTCACGGCCGTCATGCAGGACCACGCGCACACCGATCCGGTAGACGCCCTCGCGGGCCAGGTGGGCATCCGTGCCCCGCTGCCGCAGCGCGTCCACGACGCGAAGCGCTCGCTTCTCGTCCATGCAGCCACGATAACGCCGAGAGCGCTCGCGTACCGGAGTCCGTTCCGCTTCACCGGGTCCTGGCCTCGGAGGTGCAACCCGCCAGCGACTCCAACGGTGACGGCGCGCTGACCGACACCTACCGCCCGCTCCGCCACGCCGAAAACCGCGGAGCGCCGCCATCGGGGCCTCGGCAGGCGCGGACGCTGACAGGCGGCATGCTCTGGAGCACCGTGCCCGGCCCTGCCGGCGAGCTCCGCTCTGGGCAACGCATGGACGTCACCGGCCTGATCGCCGCCCTCCTCCCCAATCGATGCGAGACCATCCGGTTCGCGCTGATCGTGCGCATCCACGGGCTGCGAACGGCCGGCAGCCGTACCAAGGTGTGCTGGAACTGCACGGTTGCAGCTCGGCGGCGGCCGGCCGACGATCAGGCTGCCCTGCCCGCGGCGGTCGGTGTCCCGGCACGGTGGGCGCGCAGCTGTTGCCGACGCTTGACGACACCTCCCGGCATGCGGTGCAGGCTGAACGAACCCGGCTTGCGCGCCTCGCTGGCCAGGTGCTCGGGGATGCCCTTGCAGATCCGTTCCTTGATCCTGGCGCCCAGGCCGTCGCCGATGTGCAGCCCCACCGCGACATCGGACCTGTTGGCGAACTGGTAGATGCCCGCGCTCCGGCCCAGGCTGATGCACTGGGCGTACATCGACTGGTGGAGGTTCTCCGGTTGCTCACCCGAAAGTCGGCTGAGCACGGTGTCGGCGGCCCGTGCACCCAGCGGCGTCGCGTTCAGGCAGCTCATTCGCAGTGGCAGGCCGGATGGTACCGCCGAGTCCCCGGCCGCGACGATGCGCGCGTCGTCCACGCTCGTCAGCGTCTCGTCCGTCAGGAGGCGGCCCACGGCGTCGGTGCTCAGCCCGCTGCGCGCGGCCAGGTCGGGAACACCGAAGCCGGCGGTCCAGACGGTGACCTCGCTCGGCAGCTCACGGCCGTCGGCGAGCCGTACGGCGTCGCGGGTCACCGCCGTCGCCTTCGCGTCGGAGCCGTCGATGACCGTCACACCGAGTTCGGCCAGCCGCTTCGCCACCGAGCGTCGGCCGCGGGTGTGCAGGTACGGACCGAGAACGCCGCCGCAGACCAAGGTCACCGCGCGGCCGGTCTCCGCCAGCTCGGCGGCGGTCTCGATGCCGGTGGGGCCGGCGCCGACCACCGTCACCGGAGCCGCCACGGGTACGACGTCGAGAACCGCACGCAGCCGCTGCGCCTCCTCGAAGGTGGCGAGCGGGTAGGCGAACTCAGCCGCCCCGGGCACGCCCGGGCCGGCGCTGCCGCTGCCCACGGCGTAGATCAGGTAGTCGTAGTCGAGCGCGCCGCCGGTCGCGAGCGTCGCGCTGCGCCCGGCCACGTCGATCCGGGTCACCGTGTCGACCACCAGCCGGACGCCCCCGGCCAGGACATCCCGGTAGGCGGCCACCGCGTCATCGGACCCGCCCACCAGCTGGTGCAGGCGGACCCGGTGGACAAAGCCCGGGCGCGGGTTGATCAGCGTCACCGTCACGTCGTCGCGCTGCGTCAGCCGGTTGGCGGCCATCACGCCCGCGTATCCGCCACCGATCACGACCACATGCGTGTTACCGGCCATGGTGCCTCCTCCGTTTTCCGCTGTTCGACCACAAGACGCCGCGCCGACAGCCGCTGTGACAGCCTGTGAGTCAGATCACTGCGGGGCGGCGACGAGCGTGGTGAGCGCGGTGGCGATCTGGTCGAGGCGGGTGGGGGCGAGGGAATAGAGGACGTAGTAGCCCTCGCGCCGGGTGGTGGTGAGTCCTGCCTGGGTGAGCTGCTGGAGGTGGCGGGAGGTCACGGACGGGGACAGGCCGAGAAGGGTGGCGAGTTCCTGGGTGGTGCGGCTCTGGGCGGCGAGGTGGGTGAGGATCTGCAGGCGTGGCGCGGCGGCCAGGGCCCGCAGCGTGGTGAGGATCTCTTCCTGGCTGGCGGGGCGGGCGGCCGAGGCGGGGGCGAGGGGCAGGGCCGGGTAGGTGATCCGCAGGGGCCAGGGGGTCTCGCAGGTGAGGCGGACGTGGGGCCAGACGTAGTGGCTGGCGGTGAACGTCACGGGGCGCTCGCGGGTGACGGCGATGTCGTGCTCGTGCGGGCGGTCGAGCCGGAGTGTCCGCCGGGCCGGGTCGATGCGGATCTGCGGGACCAGCGTGCGGAGCATCGGGAACAGGCCCTGGTGGGCGATCCGGGCTCCCGCCTGGGCGATCGACTCGTAGAGGGAGGGCTCGATGCGCTCCCACTCGTCGGCGAAGGCGGCACTCCAGTAGTCCTCCAGGACCTCGAGCGTGTCGTCGAGGACGGGGACGGGGTCGGTGAGGATGCCCCTCAGGCGTGACGCCCGGTCGGGGTCGGTCCGGTGGAGTTCGGCGAGGACCGCGTCGCGGGTGGCGGGGTCCTCGACGAGGTCGCATCCGGCGTACCGGGTGGCGATGAGGAGGGTCCGGGCGAGGTCGGCGGCCAGCAGGGCGGGCGGCACCGCCCGTACGGCGGCGAGCTGGTCGGTGAAGTCCGCGTCGTGATCGCCCGCCCGGCTTTCGAAGAACGCGGGGATGTAGTCGGCCACCACGAAGCCGTGCTCGCGCATCCGCCGGCGCAGGGCGTCGGGCAGCCGGCGGCACCGCCGCACCCACGGGACGTGCAGGGCATGGTGCCCGGGGTCGGTCAGCGCGTGCCAGGAGTGGACGGCTTCGAGCAAGGGTGAGACGGAGAAGGCGATGTCCTCCTCGGCCGTCTCCGTGAAGCGCAGGGTGATCACGATTGCAGGATTTCACAATCAGTTGATCGGATCCGGCCGTGTCGATCAGGCTCAAGGGCAGACCGCGCACCGTCTTTGCGCAGGTCACCCGCTCGACGTAAGCACAGATCAGGAAGTACCGGCCCATGGTGAGCACCGAAAGCCTTCTCGCGTTCGCCGCGATGTCCCTCGTCGTCATCGTGATCCCCGGCCCGAGCGTGCTGTTCGTCGTCGGCCGCGCCCTCGCCCATGGCCGCCGTACCGCGCTCGCCACCGTTGTGGGCAACCTTCTGGGCTGCTACGCCCTCGTCCTCGCCGTCGCCCTGGGTCTGGGCAGCCTCGCCCAGAGTTCGGCCACCGTCTTCACAGTGGTGAAGCTGGCCGGCGCTGCCTATCTCGTCCATCTCGGCGTGCAGGCGTTCCGCCACCGTGATTGCCTGCGCACCGGTCTGACGGCTCAGGCGGACGAGCGACGCAGCGACCTGCGCACCGTTCTGGACGGCCTCCTCGTCGGGGCCACCAACCCCAAGGGCCTGATCTTCTTCGCCGCGGTCCTGCCGCAGTTCGTCAATCACGAGGCCGGTCGTATCCCGCTGCAAATGATGCTCCTCGGTCTGATCCCGGCCGGCATCGGCCTGATCTGCGACACGGCCTGGGGCCTGAGCGCGTCGGCCGCCCGGAGCTGGCTCGCCGGCTCCGAACGCCGTCTGTCGATGATCGGCGGCGCGGGCGGCATCGCACTGATCGGCCTCGGGCTCGCCGTCGCCACCACCCAGCACTGACGGCGCCCGGCCGGCGCCCGGCCGACGCCCCGGTCTGCGCGAAGGCGATGTCCGATTTCCGCCGGTGCCCGGTGTCGGGAGGGGGCACAGTGGACTTCGGGACACTGGAAGCACTCTGTGAAGGCCGATGATGACCATGTTGTTCACGACGATCGACAGCCCTCTGGGCGAGCTGCTGCTGGCCGGGGAGCGGGTGGCCTCGGCACCCGGCGGTACGGCGCTGGCCTCTTTGTCCGTGCCCGGGCAGAAGGGTGGTGCCTCCGTGGGGGCGGGCTGGGTGCGCGACGATGCGGCGTTCGCCGCCGTTGCGGAGCAGCTGGGCGCGTACTTCGCGGGGGAGCTGACCCGTTTCGACATCGCGTACGTGCCCTCCGGCTCGGAGTTCCGGCGGCGGGTCTGGGCGGCGTTGGACGCCATTCCGTACGGCACGACGCTCACCTACGGCGCAGTCGCGGACGCGATCGGTGCGCCGCGCAGCGCGGCCCGTTCGGTGGGTACGGCGATCGGGGCCAATCCCCTGCTGGTGGTGCGGCCCTGTCACCGGGTGATCGGCGCCAACGGGTCGCTGACGGGCTACGCCGGGGGCCTGGAGCGCAAGCAGATGCTGCTGGCGCTCGAAGGCATGACCCTCGGTGTCTGAGGCCATGCCGCCCGAGCAGGTCCGCCGGCGGGTTGCGGCCACCGACTGGGTGGGCGTCGCCGAGGAGTTGGACGCGCACGGCTGTGCCCTGACGTCCCGGCTGCTCAGCGACGCGCAGTGCCGGGAGATCGCCGGCCTGTACGAGCGGACGGAGTTGTTCCGTACGACGGTCGACATGGCCCGGCACCGCTTCGGGTCGGGGACGTACCGCTATTTCACGCATGACCTGCATCCGCTCGTCGCCGCCTTGCGCGAGGCCCTGTACCCGCCGCTGCTGGCCGTGGCCCGCGACTGGGCCGAGCGGCTCGGCCGGCCCGCGCCCTGGCCGGACGACCTCGACGCGTGGCTGGCGATGTGTCACGGGGCCGGTCAGGAGCGCTCGGCGCAGATCCTGCTGCGCTACGAGGCGGGCGACTGGAACGCCCTGCACCGTGACGTCTTCGGCGACATGGTCTTCCCCCTGCAGGTGGTCGTCGGCCTGGACGCGTACGGCACGGACTACACGGGTGGGGAGTTCCTGCTGGTCGAACAGCGCCCCCGGGCCCAGTCCCGGGGCACCACGACGGCCCTGGCGCAAGGGCACGGGCTGGTCTTCACCACGCGCGACCGGCCGGTGCGCACCAAGCGCGGCTGGTCGGCGGGGGTGGTGCGGCACGGGGTGAGCACGGTCCGCTCGGGCCGGCGCCATGCGCTGGGCCTGGTCTTCCACGACGCGTCGTGACATCGATGACTCGCCACGACGCCGGATCCGACGAGCGGGGCTCGCCCCTGGTCCGCGCGCAGGAGCACGAGGCGTACGGGCCGCTGCCGGTGCCCGCCCCGCACACCCCCGCCGAACTGGCCGCCCTGCTGGGCCTGCTGGCCGCGTCCCGTCCCCGCATCGCGAGCGTGGTGGTGGGCCACGGGCGGGACGACGTCCCGACGGCCGCCGCCGCGGCCTTCGCCGGTGCGTGGCAGGCGCGGGGCGGGCTGGTCCTGGCGACGGTCACCTGGCCGGAGTCGGCGGCTTCGTGGCTGCGTGCGGCGCGCCGGATGACGGCGCAGCTGCCGGACGCGTGGGTGGTGGCGGGCGCGCCGGCCGGTTTCGTCCAGCTCGCGCGGCGGCTGCGGCACAGCACGGACTGGGAGCCGTCGCGCACGTACGCGTTCGGGTCGCTGGGCGATGCGCGGGTCGCCGCCCTGGCCGGTCCGGGCACGCTGAACGGCCTGCGCGGTGCGCTGGCCGACGGCGGTACGTGGGAAGTGCGGGCCGGTTGGGTGACCCGCTTCCCTCCTGGGCGATGATGGGAGCATGACGACCCTCTCCGCGGTGGACCGTCTGGCCGAGCGCGCGCACGCCGGACAGGTGGACAAGGCCGGCGCCCCCTATGTCGAGCACGTGCGCGCGGTTGCGGCCGGCCTCGCGCCGTTCGGACCGGAGCTGCAGATGGCGGGGCTGCTCCACGACGTGTTGGAGGACACGGAGTGGACGGCGGACGCGTTGCGGGCGGCGGGTGTCCCGGACCGGGTGGTGGCCGTGGTGGAGGCCGTCACCGACGAGCCCGGGGTGTCCTACGAGGAGAAGATCCGGCGCATCGCCCACGACCCGGACGCCGTCCTGGTCAAGATCGCGGACAACGCGCACAACAGCCGCCCCGACCGGGCCGCCCACCTCCCGCCGGACCGGCGCGAGCGGCTCGCGGCGAAGTACGCGGGGGCCCGCGCGGTGCTGTGGCCGGCCGCCGACGCCGAGGACGTCGAGGCCATCCTGCGGATCGTCAATCCCCACCTCCTGCCCGAACTCCCTTGACCGTTCGCGGCCCGTCACCTGAAGCAGCGCGGTGACCTGCGGCGACAGCAGCCCGATCCTCCTTGGGGACCACCTCCCCTACTCCCTCGGTGGGAGATCCCTCCAGCCCCTGCGGACGATGTCCCCCCACGTGGTGTGGACCACTGTTGGGGCATGCACAGTTCTTCGACTCCGAGCCATGCGGGCATGACGCGACGCGGGGTGCTCGCGGGCACCGCGGCGTTAGGGGCGGCCGCCGTGGCGACGGCGGCCCCCGAGGCGGTGGCGGCACCGGCCGCCGTAGCGGCGTCCCCGTCCGGCCCCGCCACCGTCCGCCCGGACGACGCGCGCTATCCGTCCCTGACCCGGCGCGGGAGCAACGCCCGCTTCGTCGGCAGACCCGACTACGTGCGCGTGGCCGCCACCACCGAGCAGGTCATCCGGGCCGTCCAGCAGGCCGTGCGCGAGGGGAAGCGCATCGCCGTGCGCAGTGGCGGGCACTGCTTCGAGGGCTTCGTGGACGATCCGTCCGTGCGGGCCCTCATCGACCTCTCCCCCATGAACGCCGTCTCCTACGACGCGGCGCGGCGGGCGTTCGCGGTGGAGCCGGGTGCGCTGCTCGGTCAGGTGTACCGGCGGCTGTTCACCGAGTGGGGTGTGACCATCCCGGCGGGGGCCACCGCCGAAGTGGGGATCGGCGGTCATGTGCTCGGGGGCGGCTACGGTGCCCTCTCGCGCCGGTACGGACTGTCGGTCGACCATCTGTACGCGGTCGAGGTCGTGGTCGTGGACGCCTCGGGCAAGGCGTCGAGCGTCGTGGCCACCCGGGAGTCCACCGGTGCGCTGGGCGACCTGTGGTGGGCGCACACCGGTGGCGGGGGCGGCAACTTCGGTGTCGTGACCCGGTACTGGTTCCGCGACCCGGCGGCCACCGGGTCGGATCCCGCCCGCCTGCTGCCCCGGCCCCCGGCGTCCGTGCTGAGCTTCTCCGCCTCCTGGTCGTGGAAGGACCTGGACGCGCGCTCCTTCGCCCGGCTCGTGCGCAACCACGGCAGCTGGCACGAGAACAACAGTGCGGCCGACTCGCCCTATGCGGGGCTGTTCAGCGTGCTGATGATCAACAGCCGCAAGGCCGGCACCGTCGACCTGGTGGGCCAGTCGGACGCGACCGGCTCCGGCGCCCGGCGGCTCCTGGACGACTACCTCGCCGCGGTCGGCCGGGGGGTGGGGGCGCAGCCCACGGTGGGCCAGCGCGAGCAGCCCTGGCTGCAGGCGAACGCGAACGTCTCGGAGAGCGCGCCTGCGTCCTTCAAGGCCAAGGCGGGCTACCTGCGCAAACGCTTCACGGACCGCCAGATCGACGTCCTGCACGAGCACCTGACGAGTGCGGCGGGCGACAAACTGTACGGCTCGGTGTGGCTCGTCTCCTACGGCGGCAAGGTCAACACCGTCCCGGTCGAGGCGACGGCCGTCGCCCAGCGGGACTCCGTCCTCAAGGCGGTCTACCTCACCGGTTGGGACAGCTCACCGCAGGACAGCGAGCCCTGCCTGAGGTGGGTGCGCGAGCTGTACCGGGAGGTGTACGCCGACAGCGGCGGCGTCCCCGTACCCGGCTCGGTCAGCGACGGGTCCTTCGTCAACTACCCCGACACCGACCTCGCCGACCCCGCCCTCAACACCTCCGGGACGCCGTGGCAGACCCTCTACTACAAGGGCCACTACGCCCGCCTGCAGCGCGTCAAGGCGCACTGGGACCCGCGCGACGAGTTCCGCCACGCCCTGTCCGTCCGCCCGCCCCGCTGAGGCCATTGCCCCCACCCCTGTTCGCCCGACACCCTGGACTGTCATGAAGACAGCTGTGCTGCCCGTGCCGGGCGCCGAGATCGCGTACACGGTCCGCGGATCCGGTCCGCCCCTGCTGCTCGTCAACGGCGGTGACGGCGACGCGGCCATGTACGCGCCGCTGGCCCGCCTGCTCGCCGAGGTCTGCACCGTCGTCACCTACGATCCGCGCGGCAACTCCCACAGCCGCCTGACCGGGCCGCCCGAGGCGCAGTGGATCGAGCAGCACGCCCAGGACGCCCGCCTGCTGCTCGACGAGGTGGCCGCCGGCGAACCGGCGTACGTGCTGGGCACCAGCTACGGCGCCATGGTCGGCATGGACCTGCTGACCCGGCACCCGGACCGGGTGCGGGCCCTGGTGGCCCACGAGCCGTTCGTGATCGACCTGTTGCCCGACGCCGACCGCTGGCACGGGTTCTTCCAGGAGGTGTACGAGCAGTACCGGCGCGAGGGCATCGAGGCGGCGCTGAGCAGGTTCGCCGCGGCGGTCGGCGTGGAGGGGCCCCCGGAGCCCGCCGAGCATCTCCCGGAGCCCGTCCGGGAGATGCTGGCGCGCATCCACGCCAACGCGGAGACGGCCCTGGCGTACGAGCTGCGCTCCTTCGTCCGCTTCCGGCCGGACGTCGAGGCGCTGCGGGCGGCGCCGCTGACCCTGGTGGTCGGCGGCGAGGGACCGCGCACGCTCCTGCACCGGACGACCGAGGCCCTGGCCCTGCACGTCGGGGCCGGGATCACCGACTTCCCGGGCGGGCACGTGGGGTACCTGACGCACCCGGCGGACTTTGCCGCGGCACTGCGCGGGGTGTTCGGCGTCTGAGGCAGTGAGGAGAGCAGTCATGGAGGACATTCCCGGCCCCGCGCCCCGTGCGGACGGCGGTGCCGGGGCCGTCGCGGCGGCGGGCGGGCTGCACGCGTACCAGTTGCACCTGCACGCCGCGTACGGGCCCCTCGTACGGTTCCAGCTGCCGGGCGCGCAGCGGGCCGTCTCGGTGGCCGATCCGGTGCTGCTGGAGGCGACGGCGCACCTCGACAAGCGGCCGGAGCGGCTCTTCGCGTTCCTGGAGCCGTTCTTCGAGGCGGGCAACCTGCAGGTGCTGCCGGCCGCGGAGCACACCCCGTGGCGGCGTGTGCTGCTGTCGGTGCTGGCCGGACGCCCGTCCCACGAACGGCACTTCGCCCGCTTCACCGAGCTGGCGACCGAACTGGCCGACCACTGGGAGCAGCAGGGCGGCACCGGGCGGCCCGTCGCCCTGCAGAAGGACCTCACCACGCTGTCCCTGCGGATGATCGGCGTGTACGCGCTGGGGGGCGAGGCCGGGGATCCGCAGGCGGCCGTCGCCGCGTTCGAGGAGGTGCTCACCGAGTACCTGGGCCGGCTCTACCGGGTGCCGGCGCCGGGCGGGCAGGGCGGTCCGGGCGATCAGGAGCATGCCGTGCGGGCGCGGGAGGCGCTCGCCCTCCTGCGGGCGATGGTCGACCGGGTGGTCGCAGCACACCGCTCCGGCGGCCGCACCGACCGCAGCGACCTGATCGGCGCGCTCGTCGAGGCCGGTGAGCGGCCCGTGCGGATCCGCGACACGGTGATGATGACGATGCTGGCCGCCCACCACACGACGGGGGTGGCCGTCTCGTGGACCCTGCACCTGCTGGGACGCCACCCCGAGGTGGCCGAACGCGTCACCGCCGAGCTCGACCGCGTCCTCGGCGACCGGGCGGCACCCGCGTACGCCGACCTGCGACGGCTGCCGTACCTGGAGATGGTCCTCAAGGAGGCGATGCGGCTCTTCCCGCCCGGCCCGTACGGCGCACGCGAGACGACCGCGCCGCTGCGGCTGGGTGCGCACGAGATCCCGGCCGGGACGACGGTCTTCTACCCGTTCTGGGCCCTGCACATGAACCCGGCGTACTGGCCGGACCCGGAAGGGTTCCTGCCGGAGCGGTTCGCGCCGGACGAGGTGGCCCGGCGGCCACGGCTGGCGTACGTCCCCTTCGGCCTGGGACCGCGCAGCTGCGAGGGCGCCGCCCTGGCCATGGCGGAGGCGGAACTCGTCCTGGCCGTCCTGCTCAAGCGCCTGCGCCTGCAGCCCGTGCCGGGCCACGAGGTCACGCCGGTCGAGCGGTTCGTCCTGTGGGCGGCCGACGACATCCGCATGACCGTCGGCCCGCGGACGCCGGCGTAGCGCCCGGGTGCCGCCAGGCGCCCGGGCGTTCCGTTCCCGCGTTCCGGGCAGCCCATGTCTCCCCTGGTCAACACCTGTTTTCGCGTTCCGGCGTCCCGGATTGCCCGGCGTTTGTGGCGGCCGGTAGGGACGGCCCCGCAAGCTCGGGCCGTCCCTACCGGACACCGTCATCAAGGAGCAGGTTTCTTGACCACTCACCTTCACCGTGGCGCCGGCCCGCGGGCGGTCCTGGCGTTATGGGCGGCCCTGTGCGGGATCATCGGCGCCACCTTGCTCGGTACGACCCCGGCATACGCGGCGCCGGGGCCAGCGGCAGCAGCCGACCAGCGCCATGCGAAGGGCGCCGGCGACCGCGCCGCCGGCCGGCTCGCCGCCACGCTCTCCTGGACGACCACCTACAACGACCCGTGGTACGTCGACAAACTGCTGGGCGACGCCCGCGTGGACGGCATCATCGCGGGCTACGGGGCCTTCACCGGCCGGCGGCCCGGAGGCCCGTACGCCCCCGGGCCGCCGGCCGGGTTCCGGTGGACGGCCCGGGGGCAGCCCGTGGCCGTTTCAGCCTTTGCGGAAGTAGTAGTCGACGTGCCCCGTCCCGCCGTTGACCACGAACTTGCTGTACGGGTACCGCTCACCGACGCAGCCGTAGTGGATGACGCAGTTCTCCACCACGCCCGTGTAGGCGGACGAGTACCACTGCGTGTCCTGGCCTGTTTCGTCGTTCTGCTGGGGGGCGCGCAGGTAGAAGTTCGTGTCCCGGTTGGTGACGTACTGGCGTCGCGAGACACGGTGCACGCCCTTGGCGCCCTTGGGGCAGATGTATATCTCGTGGTGCCAGTCGAACGCCTTGGCGCCCAGGAGCGTGGAATAGGCGATGTAGCGGTTGTACGTCTTGCAGGTGATGCCCCGCAGGGTGACCGGGCGCACGGTTTCGGACACCCTGGCGGAGGCGGGGTCGAGGATCTGCGCGGCGACCTCGGGGTGCTTGCGCAGGACGGCACGGTCCGCGGGCGTCAGGTCGTGGGTCGCCTTCATCGTGTCGAGGGTCGCGACGACCTCGGCGGACAGAGCGCCCCCGCTCGCCCCCGCCGTGCTCGCGTGACCCTCGGGTGCGGTGACCCCCGTCAGCGCGATGGCGCCGGCCACCGCGGTCAGCGACACCGCTTTCCAATTCCGCATGTTCCCGTTTCCCTTCGTGTCGGCTCGACGTGTCCGCTGTCGGCAGGACACGACGCAGCCTCCGGGGATGTCGGGCACAAGGCAACGGCTTGCGGCTGTCCCGGACAGGCGCGCCTGTCCGGCCTGGTCAACGCGGCGCCCGGACAGGTCGCCGGACGGGTCCGGAGCGCCCGTGACGACGCTGCACCGGCTGGGCCGCGTCCGGCGGATCTTCCTTACGCGGCCACCACGGCGCCCCGAGCAGGGCCTCGTTCATCGATGAGGGCACTCGGTGGTGCTGGGCTCCGCGGCCAGGAACGGGCGTACCTCCAGCCACTCGTGGATCGGCTTCCCGCCCGCCCCGGGAGCGGCGGAGAGTTCCCCGGCCAGCTCGATGGCGCGCTCGTAGGTGTCGACGTCGATCACCATCCAGCCGGCGATGAGGTCCTTGGTCTCGGCGAACGGCCCGTCGGTGACCGGCGGGCGCCCCTCACCGTCGTAGCGGACCCACATCCCTTCGGGGGCGAGCGCCTGCCCGTCGACGAACTCGCCGGTCTTCTCCAGCCGGGCCGCGAAGTCGTGCATGTACTGCACGTGGGCCGAGATCTCCTCGGGCGTCCACTGGTCCATCGGTACGTCGTTGACCGCTGCCGGAGCGCCGCGGTAGTGCTTGAGCAGCAAGTACTTGGCCATGATGGTTCTCCTGGGTGCTGGTGCGACCCATTGTGGTCGCGTTCACCCCGGGGACGGAGCCGGTCACGGGTTCTCGACATCGCCGTCCGAGTTTTTTCGGACCCGGCGTCCTTTCCGCGCGTACGCCCGGCTTCCGGCCTCCTGCTCGCACCGACCGTAGGCAACCGGGACACCAAGCGACCGGACCAGATCGTTCTGGCGCCGCTGGTAGGCCACCAGCAGGCAGGCGTAGAGGACGGCCGCGCCCATCCAGCAGCCGTACGACACCGCGACGGAATCGGACCACGCGAGCACCCAGGTGAAGACGACCAGCACGGGGCACGACGCGGCGGCGAGAAGCCGGTGCTGCCGGCCTGCCGGGCCGGCGATCCGCCAGAGCCGGAAGCACACGACCAGCGGAGTCAACAGGACCGATGCGAAGGCGAGCGCCGTGAGGCAGGGGTGGCCGCGCCGGGGTTCGTCCTGCGGCGCGGCCGCCGCCCTGCGCAGTCTGTCGTCGGTCAGCACGAGGCGGTAGAACGCGATGGCCCCCGCCAGCGGAAAGACGAGCCAAACGAGCGGGGCCAGGGCGAGCGGCCAGGCCGCCGCCTCGCTCAGCGGCCTCTTCTCGATGTAGGCGCCACCGGCAACGGCGACCGACGGTGGTTCGTCGGTGGCCTCCTTGCGCCCCCGGCGGGCGGACTTCAGCCAGTGGAACCGCAGGGCGAAGACGGACAAGAACCACACGACGAAGGACAGGTCAATGGCCAGGGAATCCAGAGGGGATTCATCCGGGCTCGGACGGTGTCCGGCCAGGGAGGAGAGATCGGCGATGATGGCAGGCTGCAACAACAGCGCCAGCGCCACCAGGCAGGCGGCGGGGAAGGCAAGGATCAGGACGTCCCGGAGCGCTCGGGAGGGCGGTTGCCCTTGCCGACCGAAGCGAACACCAGGCGCTCCTGCGCGTAGGCCCCCACCGACTTGTTGACGAACCAGCTGGCGGCGCAGTCGCGGTACGTCAGCTCGGTCTGATCCGCCAGGCAGAGCAGCTGACGCTTGAGGCGGAACGCCGAGGCGAAGGGCCGGGTCGTCACGAAACCCGTGATGAAGTACGTCAGTACCAGCACGCCCAACCCGGCGATCCCCAGCGTGAACGCGTCGCTGATCTGCCGGGGCAGGTCCCCGCCGCCACCCCCTGTGAGCAGGCTGATGGATTCCTTGCTGATGCCCTGGAAGGACGCGCGTACCCGGGGCGACGCCCTGGTCAGCTCACTGCCCGCGAGATGGACGACGTTGACGAGGTTGATCAGGACCGAGCCGAGGATCAGCGCCGGCACGAAGAAACTGATCACCGTCAGCACCGGATGGATGTCCGGCAACGACCGCCGGTACGCCGCGATCGCAGCCCGCGCCCGCGCCTCGTCCGGGGACAGCTCCTCCAGCGCCTCGCGCAGGTTGCAGTGGCGTTCGAGCGCCTTGAGCGACCGCTCGACGTGGCGGACGACGAGCATGCGCGTGCCGAGCGTCACCCGGGGAAGGCGGCTGACCGGGCGCAGCAGCCGCCAGCGCGACGGGCGGCAGGACACGGGCGCGAGAAGCAGGGGCAGGCAGGCCGCGTCCTCCATGGCCCGCTCGTACATCTGGAGCAGCCGGGCCACGTCCTGGGCGAAATCTGCGGGCTCCGTACGCTCTTGCACCGCTGTTCCTTCAAGACCTTCGGGCCGGGGCCGGGGCCGGGTCTGGACCGCGGCCGGTGGAGGCCGCCATCCATCGATCATGCGTCCGCCCCGGCCACCCCGCCGCACGGCACGCCGCACCTCGCCCGTTCGGACCGCGCACGGCCGCTCACGCGCGGTCGGGTCGCGACCGACGCCTCGCCGGCGCCGAGGCGTGCGCCGGCGATTGCCGGACGGCCTACTCGTTGTGCAGCACCTTGGCGATCGTCAGCCGCGCCGCCGAGCGGGCCGGGATCAGCGCGCCGAGGACGGCGATCGCGACCCCCGCCAGGGCCAGTGGGACCAGCTCCGGCGCGTGCCAGACGTCCTTCATGGACTCCGGGAACGCGACCACTCCCACGTGGTCCACGAGCAGCCGGTGCGCGGCGATACCGAGGGGTATCCCCAGCAGCCCGCCGACCGCGCCCAGCCCCGCCACGGACGTCACGGTCATCACCGTGACCTGGCGCGGCGTCATGCCGATCGACTTGAGCATGCCCAGGTCGCGGCGGCGTTCCCGGGTGTTCAGCAGAACCGTGTTGAACACGCCCAGGGCCGCGACGACGGTCAGCAGCACGGTGAACACCGCCGAGAAGCCGACGACGGTCGTGGTGGTGGTGTTGGTCGCGTCGCCGGGCAGCACATACAGGCCCGGGTCGGAGGCCTTGACCGCTCTGCCGTACGCCTCGGCGTCGGCGCCGTCGGCGAGTTCGACCGTGTACTCGATGGCCCGCAGGTCCGGGTCGAGCTCGGCCAGGGTCTCCCAGGTGGATTCCACGGCCCGGGCGTGGCCTTCGACGAGTTCGCCGACGAGGGTGACGCGCGCCTGCCTGCCGTTCAGATACAGGGTGATCCGGTCGCCGACCGCAAGCCCGTGCTGGTTCAGGAACGCCGGCGCGGCGGCTGCTTCGCCCGGTCCGTGCGGCCAGTGTCCCTTGACGATCTCGGAGTCGTACATCTCGGTGTCCCCGCGGTAGAAGTCCGCGAAGGCGGTCTGCGTGTACCCGGCCAGGCGCACCGTGGTGAGGGCGCGGGCGGTCACCAGGTCCGCCCCGGGAAGGGACCGCAGCCGTGCCTCGATCTGACGATCACTCAGTTTCGGGGCCTGCTGGCCGAGCCCGGGCCTGCCCGCCTCCACGTTCACCCGGGTGGCGCCGTTGCCCTGGCCGTGTTTCCCGAACGCGACCATGGTGCTGGTCAGGCCGGTCGTGAGCGTCACGGTCGTGACGCCGAGGACGATGGCCGCCAGGGTCATCAGGGTGCGGCCCGGGCGGGCGAAGGGCTGGCCCAGGCCCAGGCTCACGGCGCGCGGCAGCCGGGTGCCGCCGAGCCCCCGCTGGATGCGCAGCCCGCGCCCGGTCCGCGGTGCGTTGCCCGCGCTGATCGCCCGGGCCGCGGAGAGCCGGTGCGCGCGGAGCGCGGGGGCCAGCGCGGCGAGAACGACGAGGGCGGGCATGCCCAGCAGACAGACGGCGTACACCCAGGGACCGACGCCGATGGAGGCGCTGCCGGTCTCGATTCCGCTGAAGGCGTCCCGCAGGATGGGACGCGACAGCACGTCGCCGACCAGGGTGCCGACGACACAGCCGGCGACCGCGGGTACGGAGACCATCGTGAGGTGGATCGTGACCACCTGGTTCGGCGTGAAGCCCAGCGCCTTGAGCACCCCGATGTGCCGGTACCCGGAGACGACCACCCCGCTGACCACGTTCCCGACGATCAGGGCGGAGACCAGCAGGCCGAGGACGCCGAAGACCGTCATGAACGGGAGGTAGGTATCGGCCACCGCGGAGAAGGCCCGCTTGAGCGTGAGGTAGGACTGTGTGGTGGTCAGCGAGCCGGGGGGCAGCCCTGCGGTGACCTCCGACAGACCGTCGCGGATCTGCCGGTCGGTGGAGGACTTCGTGAAGCGGTAGAGCATCTGGACGGAGGACGGGTTCAGCGCGGCCATCTGTTCGGGTGCGACCCAGGCGCCGGCGGACTTGCTCATGCTGGTGGCGAAGCCGACGACGGTGAAGGCCGGGGCACCGCGCACCGTGAGCTTCGTACCCAGCTTGTCCGGCCCCGGGGTGCCGTTGCCGGGCCAGTCGACGACGATCTCACCGGGCCCGGTGGCCCAGCGGCCCTCCAGCAGACGGATGCGGTCCACGGTGCCCGCCGGATCGGAGCGCCCCACAACCGTCAGGGGGCCGGACGGGACCCACAGCCACTGTGCGGGTACGTCGACGGTGGCCTGGGGATACGGCCCCGCGGCGGCCTGGACACCCGGCCGTCCGGCGGTGCGCGCCAGCTGGGTGTCCGAGACCCTGGTCCGGTCGAAGGCCGCCACCGCATGGGCGCCGTGCTGCCGGCCGAAGGCCCGGTCGAAGGGGGCCGAGGCGGCGCTCAGCAGGGCCAGCGCGAGCAGGACGGTCGTGGTGGAGCACAGCACGACAAGTCCTATGACAGCCGTCTGGACCTTGCGGCGCTTCACGGTCGCGCGCGCGGCCGACCAGACGGCGCTCATGCGGTCGGCTCCAGCACGCTCTCGCGGGCCACCCGGCCGTCGGCCACCTCGATCAGACGGCTGGCGCAGCGGGTGGCCAGATGCGGGTCATGGGTGACGATCAAAAGGGTCTGGCCGATCTGGTTGAGGTCGATGAGCAGGTCCATCACCTGCTCGCCCGAGCGGCTGTCCAGGGCACCGGTCGGTTCGTCGGCCAGCAGCAGGGCCGGACGGTTCATCAGTGCCCTGGCCACCGCGACCCGCTGGCGCTCCCCGCCGCTCAGCGCGGCCGGATAGGTGTCCTTGCGGTCGGCGATGCCGAGTTCGTCGAGGAGTTCCAGCGCACGACGGCGCGCCTGCCGGGCCGAGGTCCCGGTCAGCTGGGCGGCCAGCGCCACGTTGTCCAGTGCCGGAAGGTCGTCGATGAGGTTGAAGAACTGGAAGATCATGCCGATGTGCCGCCGCCGGAACAGGGCCAGCCCGGTCTCGTTCAGCGTGCCGAGGTCCTGGCCGTGGACCTCGACGGTGCCGGATGTGGGCCGGTCCAGGCCCGCAACCATGTTGAGCAGGGTGGACTTGCCGCAGCCGGAGGGCCCCATCACGGCGACCGCGTCCCCCGCGCGGATCTCCAGGGACATGCCGTCCAGGGCCTTGGCGTCGCCGTATTCCTTGTGCACACCGTCCAGCCGCACGACGACCTGCTGTGAACTGCCGGGATCATGAGTCATGGCACGAACCTAGGATCGGTGGGACGGGGCGGCGTCCCACCCCGGATGTAACCGTACGGGCCCGTCATCCCGGGGATGTAGGGAGCTGGACCCGGGGGATGATGCGGACCACGGGGCGGGGCTGCGAGGCTGACGGAGTGTGGAGTTCAGGGGTGGGATGGCTGGTCATCGCGCTGGTGGCGGCGTGCGCTGCCGCCGGCTGGCTGGGCGTGGCCCTCGTCCGGGTGCGGCGGCGTCACCGATCGGCGATCGAGGAGCGCGGCTGGCTGCTGGAGCGGGAGCGGGAGAGCGCGGCACGGACCGCCGTCGACGCCGAGCGGGCCCGGATCGCGGCGGACCTCCACGACATCGTCAGCCACAACGTGAGCCTCATGGTGGTCCAGGCCGGTGCCGCCCGCGAGGTGCTGGCCACCCTGCCGGACGAGGCCGCGGCTGCGATGAGCGCCGTCGAGAGCGCCGGACGCAACGCGATGACCGAGCTGCGGCTCCTGCTCGGCCTGCTCGCCCCCGAGCAGAACGGCGACGACGAGCCCTACGGTGCAGATCTGTCACCACAGCCGAGCCTGAGCAGGCTCAGCCCGCTGATCGACCGGTTCGCCTTCGCCGGCCTGCCCGTGGACGTACGGATCTCCGGGGAACCGCGCCCGCTGCCGGGCGGCATCGATGTCACCGCCTACCGGATCATCCAGGAGGCGCTGACCAATGCCCTCAAACACGCGAGCACGGCGAAGGCGGAGGTGACGGTGCGTTACGCGGATCACTGCCTGCGGGTCGAGGTCCTCAACAGCGGGCCGAGCGTCCTGGTGGCCGGCGGTTCCGCGTCTCCCGGTGGCCCGGCCACCGACCGGGCGGACGGAGCCGGACGCGGGTTGCTCGGCCTGCGGGAGCGGGTCGCCGTCTACGGCGGCGACCTGGACGCCCGCCGCCGCCTCGGCGGCGGCTACCGCGTCCGCGCCCGGATCCCCCTGGACCGGCCATGACGCCCACCGAACCCACCCCCCGCGTCGTCGTCGCCGACGACCAGGAACTCGTCCGCACCGGCTTCCGGCTGATCCTGACCGCCCGCGGAATCGACGTGGTGGGCGAGGCCGCCGACGGGGTGGAGGCGGTGGCAGCGGCGCGCGAGCTGCGGCCCGACGTCGTGCTGATGGACATCCGGATGCCCACCATGGACGGCCTGGAGGCCGGCCGCCACGTCCTTGCGCAGGTCCCCGACTGCCGGGTGATCATGCTGACCACCTTCGACCTCGACCGCTACGTCTACGCCGCCCTCGCCGCCGGCGCCAGCGGCTTCCTCCTCAAGGACGTCACCCCCGAACACCTCGCCTCCGCGGTACGTCTGGTCCGGACCGGCGATGCACTGCTCGCGCCCTCGATCACCCGCCGCCTGGTGGAGCGCTTTGCGGGGGCCGCGACCCCGCCGCCGGCCCCGGACGCCCACCGCGACCTGGCCGCCCTGACGCAGCGGGAGCGCGAAGTCCTGACGCTCATGGGCCGGGGTCTGTCCAACAGCGAACTGGCGCAGATGCTGACGCTCAGTGAGGCGACGGTGAAGACGCACGTGGCCCGGATCTTCGCCAAACTCACCCTGCGCGACCGCGCCCAGGCCGTCGTCGTCGCCTACGAGACGGGACTTGTCTCTCCGGGTGACGCCGCCGGAAGAGTTCGCCAGAGGCGGTAACGGTACGGCAGGGGCAACCACCGTGGGGGGAGCGCTGCCCGCGAGGGCGGCCGTGGCCGGGTGGCGGTCGGCCTCGACGGGGGCGCCTCGCCCTGCATGGCTGCGTCCTTTCGTTCAGGGCCGGGTGCCGACGCCCGTGCGGAACTCGCGTGCCCTGCCTCCCGGGGGCCTCGCCGCCAGTGGCGGTGTGGGGCCGCCGGTGCCTTCCCGCAGGCCCTCGACGAACTCCGCCACCGCCTCGACGGCGGTGAACCGCGGGTGCCAGCCCAGTTCCCGTGCGGCGCGCGTGCAGTCCATCAGCGGCAGGCGCAGCACGGCGTCGAAGAGGTCCGGGGAGGCGGGCACCGCGTGCAGGCGCCATGCGGCGGCCAGCGCGGGGCGCAGCAGGCGCAGCGGTACGCGTCGTACGCGGGCCCGCCACATGCCGGCGAGGACCTCGGCGTCGATCGGGGGGCCTGCGGCCAGGTTGAACGATCCCCGTACGTCCCGGTGCAGAGCGAGCCGGTAGGCGTCGGCGACGTCCGCGGTGTGCACGGCCTGGAACCGCAGGCCCGGGACGTCCGGGACGAACGGCAGGAGCTCGGGGTGGACGAGCGCCCGGGGCAGCAGGGGGCCGGCGAAGAGCCGGCGCTGCTCGACGGCGGCGGCGCGCGGGAAGACGAAGGCCGGACGCATCCTGACCACCCGTACGCCGGGGTGGCGCTGCTCGAAGGCGTCCAGTACCCGCTCCAAGTAGGCCTTCTCGCGGGTGTAGGCGGCTCCCGGCCAGCCGTGCGTCGGCCAGCTCTCGTCGACGTGGCGGTCCTTGGGGCCCGGCGAGTAGGCGCCGACCGAGGAGGTGTGGACGAGCAGGGGTACACCGGCGGCGGCGACGGCGTCGAGGACGCGCAGGCTGCCGAGGACGTTCGTGCGCCATGTCAGGGCCGGGGTGTGCGTGGGCTGGAACAGCCAGGCCAGGTGGATCACCGCGTCGGCGCCGCGGAACAGCTCGCCGAGGTCCGTGCGTTCGTCGCCGAGGTCGACGCCGACCCAGGTGGTCCGCTCCGGCAGCCACGTCGGCACCCGCCGGGCCAGTCCCGTCACCGACGCGATCGCGGGGTCGGCGGCCAGGGCACGGACGATGCCCGTGCCCAGGTTGCCCGTGGCCCCGGTGACGATCACGCGTGTGCCCGCTGCTGCGGTGCTCATGGCCCTCCCGTGCGTCGCGGCCCGTACGTCCCGGCTTCCCGGTACGCCCCGGCTTCCCGGTACCCGGGTATCCGTTGTGCCCGTGCCTAAGCAGATGGCGCGTCTGGCGTGCGCAGCTTGTGCAGGACGGCGCGTTCGGCGGGGCCGGCGGGCCGGTAGTGGTACAGACGCATTCCGCTCTCCTGCTCCGTCAGGAGCGCAGCAGCACGCCCACGCCATCGTGCAGGGGCAGCGTGTCGTGGGGGACGACGACGAGTTCGGCGCCCGTGCCGACGGCGGCCCACAGCAGGGCGTCCTCCGCCGTCTCCCGGCGCACGGTGGGTTCGCCGAAGGCCCGCAGTTCCTCGGCGGACAGGGAGATCCGGTGGGGCTCGGTGCCGGTCCAGACGGGGGCGGACAGGCTCACGGGGGTGGTGACGAGCAGGGCCTCGGCCCGGCCCTGCTGCAGGGCGGCGGCGACGGCGGTCAGGCCGTCGGACGCCTCGGGCCGCTGTGCGCGCTGGGCCCGGTAGCGGTCGAGGAGCCGGTGGTCGCCGGTGCTCGGGCGGTCGGCGAGCAGGCCGCCCAGCTCCTCCTCGAGCAGGGCCCGGCCCGGACCCGGCCGGGGCGGCATCTCCTGCGCGGTGGCCTCGCTCCGTACGGTGATCAGGTGGTCGCGGACGCGCCGGGGCAGGCGGCCCACCAGCACCCCGCGCGCCCACTCGGCCTGTGCGCCCGCCCGTACGACGATCACCTCGGCGTCGCCGCCGGCGGCCAGTTCCTCCAGGTGCCGGGCGATGTCGGGCGCCTGCTGCGGCCAGTCGCCGGCCGGGACCCGGTGGGTGGCCGCGGGGCCGGGGACGACCCTGCTCATGGGCCAGCGCCCGCTCTCCACCTCCACGAGCACCTCCTCGGGCTCCTGCGTCAGGTGGTCGAGCGCGACGGCGGCGTAGGGGATCTCGGGGGCGTGGTGGACGGCCAGGGGCAGGGCGTGCGGCAGCGGGCCGAAGCGCGCGACGTCGCGCCGCGGGGGCTCGGGCAGTTCCTCGACGAGGACGAGCCGGCCGCGTGCCGCGAACAGGGCCTGCCCGTGGCGCCCGGCCACCTCGCGGTCGGCGCCCAGGACATCCGCGAGGGCGTCGAGGGTCTCGCGCTCCGCGCCGCCGGCGACGAGGTCCTCGCGCAGGTGGCGCCAGCGCAGGGCGATGGCCCGCTCGGGGTCGTCGATGTCCTGGGAGGTGTCCAGGTAGACGCTCGCCCAGGGGCCCGGCTGCTCGTAGAGCGGGTCGAGGAACGACAGCTTCACCGCGCCTCCTACGGCCCCTGATCGGCTGCGCCGTGGCCGGTGTAGCCCTCGGCCTGGGTGGTCTCGTCGGCCACGCGGACCCCGTAGCGGTAGGCGAGCTTGCCACCGAGGTAGCCGGAGATCCCGAGCAGGGCCAGGGCGACGGCGGACAGGGCGAGCATCGCGGGCCGTACGGCCTGTGCGGGCGGCTGGGCGGCGCGGCGCCAGGCGAAGTCGCCGGCGTAGGCCAGGGTCACGAGCAGGTTCAGGGCCATGTGGGTGACGCCCACGCGGAACGCCGAGGTGCCGGAGGGGATGACCCGCAGGTCGAGGAGGCCCACCAGCGCCGCGGCGAGGGCGCCGATGACACCCAGGGCGATCAGCCACTGGGAGCCGTGGGTGAGGAAGCCGGGGTCGCCTGTGAGGTGGGAGGCGATGTCGAAGACCAGGCTCGCCACCCATGCGCCGATCGGCACGGTGATCAGGATCGGATGGAGCGGATGCCCGTACGGGCCGGCCAGGACGGCGCTGACCGGCGCTTTCGCCCTCCGCTGTGCGTCGGTGAGCATGGCGGCCTCCTGACGTTCCCGGCCGTTGCGCGGGTGGTCCCCTGCCGCCATTGTCGCGGCCGGTTGCCCGGACCGCTCAGGGCAGCAGGCGCTGCTCCTTGGCCACCGCCACCGCGCCCGCCCGGGTGTCGACGCCCAGCTTGTCGTAGATGCGGCCCAGGTGGGTCTTGACGGTGGCCTGGCTGATGAACAGGGCCCGGGCGATGTCGCGGTTGCCCAGGCCCTGGGCGAGCTGGGCGAGGATGTCGAGTTCGCGGGCGGTCAGGGCGGGGCGGGCGGCGCCGCGCAGCCGGCTCATGACGCGGCTGGCGACGGGCGGCGAGAGCGCGGTGCGGCCCTGGGCGGCGTCGTGGAGGGCGGCGAAGAGCTCCTCGGGGCGTTCGGCCTTGAGCAGGTAGCCGGTGGCGCCCGCGGCGATGGCGCGGGTGATGTCGGCGTCCGTGTCGTACGTGGTCAGTACCAGGACGTGGGTGCCGGTGGCCGCGATGCGGCGGGTGGCCTCGACCCCGTCGATGCCGGGGCCGAGCTGGAGGTCCATCAGCACGACGTCGGGCCGCAGCCGGGCGGCCGCGGCCACCGCCTCCTCGCCGCTGCCGGCCTCGCCGACCACCTCGAAGCCCGGTTCGCTGCCGAGCAGCGCGAGCAGGCCGGCGCGGACGACGGCGTGGTCGTCGCAGAGCAGGACGCGGACGGGGGCTGGGGTCATGGCGTGGTGTCCGTGGGGTGCAGGGGGACGGCGGCGGACAGGACGGTGCCCTCGCCGGGCGCCGTCTCGAGCGTCAGGACGCCGCCCAGCTGCCGGGCCCTCGCGCGCATCGCGGGCAGTCCGTGCCCCCGGGCGCCGGGCGCGCCGGCGGCCCGGGCGTCGAAGCCGCGGCCGTCGTCGGCGACGTCGAGGACCACCTGGTCGCCGAGGAAGGTCAGGGTGAGGGTCGCCGTGGTGGCGCCGGCGTGTTCGCGGACGTTGGCCAGGGCGCCCTGGGCGATGCGCAGCAGCGCGGAGGAGACGCGCTCGGGCAGCGGCCGGGCCGGCGTGCCCTCGATGTGGCAGCGGACGGCGAGGCCCTTGTTCTCCTGCGCCTCGCGTGCGGCCAGGGCGCGCAGCGCCTGCTGGAGGGTGCCGCCGCCGGCGAGGTCGGCGGGGGCGAGGTCGCGCACGAAGCGGCGGGCCTCGGCAAGATTGCGGCCGGCGATGGAGGCGGCGGTACGGACGTGCCGGTGGGCGGTCTGCGGGTCCGTCGTCCAGACCCGGTCGGCCGCCTGCAGCAGCATCTGCTGGCTGGACAGGCCCTGGGCGAGGGTGTCGTGGATCTCCATGGACAGGCGCTGGCGCTCGGCGAGGGTGCCCTCGCGGCGCTCGGTGGCGGCCAGCTCGCGCCGGGTGCTGATCAGGTCCTCGATCAGCCGCCGCTGGTGGTCGGACTGGCGGCGCATGTGGACGAAGACGGCGGTGGCGATGGCGGCGACGGCGGGCGGCGCGAGGACGAGGTTGGGGTCGAAGCCGCCGGGCGAGAGCTTGAGCTGGGCGCCGACGACGAAGGCGGTGAGGACGGTGACCAGGGCGAGGGCCGTGCGGGGCGGCAGGGTGTGCAGGCCGGTGAAGAACAGCGGCACCGCGCACCAGGCGAAGCTCGGCGCGAGGACCACCAGCACCATCCAGACCGCCACGACCGCGCCCAGCCACACCAGGCGGCGCGGGGCGGTGCGGGCGAACGGTGCGGGGCCGAGCACGTACAGCAGGGCCAGCCCGGCGCAGAGCCCGATGATCCACGGGGTGCGGGGCTCGCCGGGGTGCCGGGTCAGGAACCGCGCCAGCGAGGCGCCGAGGAGGAGGAAGAACGCGGCGTGCATGACGAGGCGCAGCCGGCGCTCGCCGGAGGCGGCGGCCTCCTGCGCGGCGGGGCCCGGGGTGCCGGCGGGCGCGGGCACGAAAGCGGCGCCGGCCCGTGCCGGCGTCCCTGTCCTTGCCATCGAACCCTCCTCGACCTGCATGTTCACGCCCATGGTCGCCTGCGGGGCCCATCCTCGCATCAACCGATCGGACGACACGGAGGTCGGCCTTTGCGCTCGCGAGGAGCAGCCGCCGGGTCGAGGTCCACGCCCCGGTGGCGGCCGGAGGATCGAGCCATGAACACCAAGAAGAAGCTCCTCGCCGCCACGGCCGCCCTCGTAGCCGCCGGCACCGCCGCGACCGTCGGCGCGGTCGCCGCCAGCGCCGCCGCCCCCGAGGCCGCTACGAAGACCGCCGCTACGAAGACCACGGTGAAGGCCGATGCGGCCGAGGGGAACCTCGTGCAGTCCGCCCACCTGTCCGTCGCCGCGGCCACCAGGGCCGCGCAGGCGGGCCTGGAGGCCGCCGCCAAGGAGGGCCAGAAGGTCTCCGTCGCCGTCGTCGACCGCAACGGCAACACGATCGTCACGCTGCGCGGTGACGGGGCCGGACCGCAGTCGTACGCCTCGGCCGAGAAGAAGGCGTTCACCGCCGTCTCCTGGAACGCCCCGACCTCCGTGCTGGTCGGCCGCCTCTCGCAGACCCCGAATCTGAAGGACATTCCCGGCACCCTGTTCCTGCCCGGTGGCGTCCCGGTCCAGGCGAAGGGCGCGCCGGTGGCGGGCATCGGTGTGGCGGGCGCTCCCAGTGGCGATCTCGACGAGAAGTTCGCCCGTGCCGGCGCGGCAGCGCTCGGCCAGTAGGTCCGCATGACACGGCCCGCCGGCAAAAGTCCGCCGGCGGGCCGCTGCGCCGGTGCCGGGCGCGAGCCGTCAGGTGGTGTGCCAGAGCTGGTTGCTGCCCTGGTTGCAGTCCCACATGAGGACGGCGGCCCCGACCCACCAGTTGCCGTGGGCGATGGTCAGGCACCTGTTGTAGGCGGGGTTGCGCAGGCGGGCGCCGTCGGGTGCGCCGGCGGCGAGACGAGAACGCGCCGCCTGCCGCAGCGGGTCACCCCCGCAGCCGGCGGCGCGCCCACCACAGTCCTGCCACGAGCAGGGACAGCGCGACGAGGACGATCACGGCGGTGCCCCAGAAGCCGCCGGCGATCCGCTCGCCCGCCAGGGCGACCGCGGCGGCGGCTGCGACGGGCACCAGCGTCAGGGCCAGCAGGCGCAGGACGGCGAGGACGCCCGCGGCCCTGGGGACGTGGGTGAGGGGCCTTCGGTGCCGCAGCGCGTCGCCGGCGGCGGACGGGGTGTAGTACCGCACGGCCTTCGCCCCGAGGCGCAGCGTGTTCTGTCGGTAGATCAGCGCGAGCGCGGGCACCCAGATCAGGGGCAGCACCATGCCCAGCAGGAACAGCGCCACGACGAGGGCGGTCGACAGGATCCGCCGCGGCCTGCTGCGCTTCTCGCCGCCGCCCGTGATGCCGAGGAGCGCCGCCATCCGCACGACGAGGGACCAGCGGGTCCGCCGGGGAAGCCGGCCCCTGCCTCCCGGCGGATGGCGCGGCACCTCGGCGAGCGCCTTCGCGGCCGCCCCGGTCGAGGGGTGGACGTCCTGCAGCACGAGCAGGTCGGCGGCCCGCTGCTCGCTGCGGGGGTCGTGGCCTGCGAGATCGGCCACCTCCAGCACCATTGCGGCCTGGGACAGCAGGGCGGCCACGAAGGCCAGCGGTACGAGGACGACGAACGGCCCTCCCAGCACGGCGCCGTCGACGATGGTCGTCCGGGTGCCGTGGGCGACGGCGTCCCCGGCGAGCTCGTCGTGCCCGGCGTGGGGTTTGCGCCGCCTGCGGCGGGCCGTGGCCGCAGCGGCCCGCGGGCCGAACCTGCGGACCGCGAAGAGGGCCAGCTGTTCGGGCATGTGCTGGGGGTCGGCCCAGATCATCGGCAGCAGGGCCTGGGCCTCCACCGTCACCGACTCGTCCGCCACACACCCCACCGTCGGCGCCGTCGCCCGGGCATCGCCTCACCCGTTGCGGGTGAGCGCGGCGGCCTGTGCGGGGGCGACCATGGGGGCACGGTCGCGCACACGCGAGGAGGGTCGCCGTGCACGTCGCCCCGCACGGACACCGAGGACGGCGCCGGTCCGCACGCCTGGCGGTCGCAGCGGTCGTGGTGGCGGTGGTGCTGCTGGTGTCCGTCGCCGGTGCGGGGGCCCTGGTGCTGGTGGCCGTCGGGCTGGTGGGGTCGGCGCTCACGGCGGCGGCGGCCTGGTGGGCGCTGAGCCGCCGGGGCGCGGTGCGGGGCATCGCGGTGGTGCTGGGCGTGGCCGGGCCGGTGGCGGTGCTCGCGGCGTACGTGGCGGCCGGGCTGCTGTGGCTGGTCCTGCTCTCGCTGGGCCTGTGGGTGCTGGCGGCCGTGGCGGGGTGGGCCGCGCTGCGGGCGGATGCCCCGGTGTCCGCGGGGCGGCGTGTTCCTGCGCCGCGGCATCCCTGGTTCGTGATGAATCCGCGCTCCGGCGGCGGCAAGGTCGGCCGGTTCTCGCTGGTGGAGCGGGCCCGGGCGCTCGGCGCCGAGGTCGAGGTGCTGTCCGCGCCGCACCCCGTGGACGTGGCCGGGTGCGCCCGTGACGCCCTGGCCCGCGGCGCCGACCTGCTGGGCGTGGCCGGCGGTGACGGCACCCAGGCACTGGTGGCGGGGGTGGCGGCGGAGCACGGGGTGCCCTTCGTGGTGGTACCGGCCGGTACCCGCAACCACTTCGCCCTGGACCTCGGGCTCGACCGTGACGACCCGTCGCGCGGCCTCGATGCGCTCACCGACGCGGTGGAGCTGCGCGTGGACCTCGCGCGCGTCGGAGGCCGCGTCTTCGTCAACAACGCCTCGTTCGGCGCCTACGCGGAGGTCGTACGGAGCCCGGCGTACCGTGACGACAAGGCCGGCACCGTCCTGCAGCTGCTGCCCGAGGTGCTCACGCACCATCGCGGGCCGCGCCTGACGGTCACCGCCGGCGCCGTGCGCCTCGACGCGCCGCAGGCGGTGCTGGTCAGCAACAACCCGTACCGGGTGGGCGACCGTGCCGGTCTGGGGCGGCGCGACCGGCTCGACGGCGGGGTGCTGGGGCTGCTGGGCATCACGGTCGACACCGCGGTGCAGGCGGCCGAGCTGCTGCGCGGCCGGCGCGCGCCCGGGCTGGCCGTCCTGACCTGTCATGAGGTGGTGGTCGACGCGGACGCCCCGCAGGTACGCGTCGGCGTCGACGGGGAGGCGCTCGATCTCCCCACGCCCGTGCGGTGCGTGACGCAGCCGGGCGCCCTGCGGGTACGGGTGCCGCGCACGCGCCCGGGCGTGCCGCCACCGCGACCGCGGCTGGAGTGGCGGCGGCTGCTGCAGCTGGCCTTCGGCCGCGCCCCCGCCTCAGCCGCGCCCGGCGGGAGCGCGGCCGAGCGCTGACTGCACGGCGCCGACGACGACGTGCGCGGCGACGCCCAGCAGCAGGATGTCGCCGGCCATCTGCACCATCGTCATGATCCGTGCGGCGTCGGTGTGCGGGGTGATGTCGCCGAATCCGACGGTGCTGAAGACGGTGAGGGCGAAGTAGAGCGCGCCGGTGCGGGTGAGCGGCTCGGTGAAACTGCCGGGCCTGGCCTGCTCGGTGAGGTAGTAGGTGGCCGCGAAGAGCAGCAGGAACAGCGGCACGGTGGCGGCCAGGGACTCCACGGCCCGCAGCCGGGGCCGCGAGGAGCGCAGGATACTGCGGATCTGCCACATGAACAGGGCCGTCACCCCGGCCAGTCCCAGCACCAGGCCCACGGCGGCGCTGCCCTCGAACCGCCGGTTCAAGGGCAGCAGGTAGTAGGCGAGGACCAGCCCGGTGGCCGTGGCCAGCGGCCGCAGGGCCGCGCTCACCGGCCCGCGCCGGCGGCCGGGCGTCCGGCGGGCAGCCGGCGGGTGAACGGGAAGGCCAGCAGCGGGACGGCGGCGGCCGCCAGGACGGCGGCCTTGAGGCTGTGCAGCTGTGCGGTGGCGTAGGAGTCGACGAGCGCGTCCGCCTCGGCCGGGGGCAGGGCGGCGCGTTGGGCCGTGGCGCGCACCTGGTCGGTGCTCACGAAGCTCACGCCCGCCTCCATGGCAACACCGGCCTGGTGCCGTACGGCCTCCGAGATCGTCGGGTTGTTCCCGATCTGCGTGGTGAAGGCGTGCACCAGGGCGCCGATCAGCAAGGAGCCGATGAGCGCGGTGCCCACGGACGATCCGAGGTTCTGCGCGGTGTACTGCAGGCCGCCGACCTCGCTGCGCTCCTGCTCCCCCACGGCCGACTGCACGATGTTGCCCAGCTGCGAGGCGAGCAGGCCCATGCCGATGCCGAGGACGGCCATGGCCAGGCCGAAGGAGAGGTTGTCGATCTCGGGCTCGATGGTCGCCAGAAGCCATACGGCCGCCGCGATCAGCACCAGCAGGCCGCAGCGCACCACGGTCCGCGGGGCGGCGATCCGGCCGAGCAGCGGGCCGGTCATGGCGGACAGCAGCATGGTCACCGACACCGGCAGCAGGCGCAGGCCGGTCTGGAAGGCGTTCAGGCCCTGCACGACCTGCAGGTAGAGCGGGATGACGAAGAACAGGCCCAGCAGCACCAGGTTCTGGCACAGGAGCATGGAAAGTCCCGAGCGCAGGGGCGGGTTGGCGAACAGCGCCAGGCGCACCAGCGGTTCGCGGCCGCGGGCCTGCCGCCGGCGTTCCCAGGAGCAGAACAGCCACAGCAGGACGGCCCCGGCGCCGATGGCGAACAGCGTCGGGGAGAACCCGAGGACGGTGAAGGGCGGGTTGCGGGGTTCGAGCCAGCCCCAGGAGCTGCTCTGCAGGACGCCCACGACGACGAGGGCGAGGCCGGCCGCGGAGAGCACGACGCCCACGTGGTCGAGTGCGGTCCTCGGGCCCGGAGGGACGTCCGGGACCCAGGAGAGCAGGCAGAGCATGACGACGACCAGGACGACTTCCCCGGCGAAGACCAGCCGCCAGGTCAGGTACGTCGTCACCCAGCCGCCCAGGAGCGGTCCGACGGCGATGCCGGCGCCGGCGAGGCCGCCGATGACGCCGTAGGCGACCGAGCGCTCCCGGCCCCGGTAGGCCCCGGCGACGAGGGCCGCCAGGGCCGGCAGGACCAGGGTGGCGCCCAGGCCCTCGACGACCGACCAGCCCAGGGCCAGCACCCACAGGGCCGGTGCCAGGGCCGTCACGGCGGATCCCGCCCCGTAGACCACCAGCCCGGCGGCGAAGGTGCGGCGGCGCCCGAAGGCGTCCCCGAGCTTGCCTCCCGTGATCATGAAGGCGGCCATGACCAGGGTGTACAGGGTGATGACGCCCTGGATCGCGGTGACTTCGGTGTCGAAGTCCTCGACCAGTTTGCTGATCGAGACGTTCATCACCGAGGTGTCCAGGACCATCAGGAACTGTGCCGTCCCCAGCACTGCCAGGGCCCGCCATCTCTTCACGCCTGCGCCTTCCCGCCGTCCGGTGCGCGGGCGGCCGCTCGTTGGCACCTTAGGACGGCGCGGCGGCGAGCCGGTGCCTTGGGCGTGCGGGTGTCACCCGGCCGGACCGCAGTGCGGGACCCGGGTGGCAGGGGTGCGATCAACGCCCGGGGCGGTGACGATGGAGGCTGAGCGGTCACATGAGGCGGCCCGGACCGGGACGGACGGATGGGCCCGGCACCGGGTCGTCTCCCCACGGTGGTGAGGCCATGCCCGCGACGGAGCGGCCGGCGCAGGGATCGGTGCTGTCCTGGTCCGGTGATCCGCTGCTCGCGGCGAAGTTCGCGCCGCCCGTGGTGGCGCCCGCGCTCGTCACCCGGCCGCGGCTGACCGATGCTCTGAGCGCGGCTGCGCAGGGGCCCTTGACCCTGGTCACCGGCCCCGCCGGGGCGGGCAAGAGCGCGGCGTGCGCGGGATGGTCGCGCGCCGGCGCGGCGCCCGGGCCGGTGGCCTGGCTGACGCTCGATCCCGGTGACGGGGCGCCGGGTGTCTTCTGGAGCTACGTCCTCGAGGCGCTGCGGCGGGCCGTGCCGGGGCGCCTGTCCGGGCTGCCGGTGCCCGCCTGCCCCGGCCGGGTCGCGTCCTCGCTGCTCGTACGGCTCGCGGCGGCACTGGAGGGCCTGGCGGAGCCGGTGGTGCTGGTGCTCGACGGCTTCGAGAAGGTGACGGGCCGCCAGGTGCCGGCCGGGCTGGACTTCCTCCTGGCACACGCCGGGCCGCGGTTCCGGCTGGTCGTGAGCAGCCGGGTGGATCCCCTGCTGCCGCTGCACCGCTACCGGGCCGAGGGCCGGCTCACCGAGATCCGCGGCGCCGCGCTGGCCTTCACGCCGGACGAGACGGCAGCGCTGCTGCGCGCCCACGGCCTGGGCGTGCGGGACGACGCCGTGCGGGACGAGGTCGTCGAGGGGCTGGCGCGGCGCACGGAGGGCTGGGCCGCGGGGTTGCGGCTGTGCGCCGTGGCCCTGCAGGACGCCGGGGATCCGGCCGCCTTCGTCCGGTCCTTCGCCGCCTCGGAGCGGGCGGTGAGCGACTACCTGCTCACGGAGGTGCTCGACGCACAGCCCGCGGGCGTGCGGGAGCTGCTGCTGCGCAGCAGCATCCTCGACCGGGTCGATCCCGCGGTGGTGGACGCCCTGACCGGGCGCCCGGGTGCAGAGGGGGTGCTGGAGCGGCTGGGACGGGACAGCGTCTTCCTGGAGATCGTGCCGGGCACGGACGGCTACCGCTTCCACCCGTTGTTCGCCGGGGTGCTCCGCAGGCGGCTGCAGATCGAACATCCCGCGCTCGTGCCGCGCCTGCACGGGCGTGCCGCGCACCTGCTGGCCTCGGCCGGACGGCCGGCCGAGGCGCTGGAGCACGCGGTGCAGGCCGGACAGTGGCGACGCGCCGCCTCGGAGGCCGTACGGGGGCTGCTGGTGGCGGACCTTCTCGCCGAACCGGAGACCAGTCGCATCGAACAGACATTCTCCTGCCTGCCCGCCTCCGTCCCCGGTGCCGAGCCGGCCCTCGTGGCGGCCGCGTGCCGGCTGATCCGGCACGACGGGCCGGGATGCCGGGCACGCCTGCGCCCTGCCGAGGACGCCGCACGGCAGGGGCGGCCGGAGGCCGTGACGCCGGAATTCCGCCTCACCCTCGCACTGCTGCGCCTTCTGAGCATGCCGTACGGGCCGTGCGAGGGGCCGGCGGCGGGCGAGGAGGCCGCCGCCGTGGCCGCCGACCTGACGCCCCGGCCGGCGCCCGAGCACCCCGGCGCGCACCCCGCCCTGGAAGCACTGCGCCTGCGGGGGCGGGCGCGCAGCCTCCTCGGCTGCGGCCTGCTCGACGCCGCTCGCCGGACGCTCGCCGAGGCCGTCGGCGTCTGCCCGCCCGGAACGGCCGTGCACCTGCGGCACACGTGCCTCGGCCTGCTCGCACTGGCCGAGAGCGCCGACGGCGCCCTGACGTCGGCCGAGGACCACGCGCTGGAGTCCCTGGCAGTCGCCGACCGGCACGGCCTGCCCGCGGGCCACCGGTCGGGCACGGGGCTCCTCGCCCTGGCCGCCGCGGCCCTGGCGCAGGGGGACGCCGAGGCCGCCCGCCGCCGCGCCGAGGAGGCCGCCCTGTACCCCGACACCCGGTCGGACCCCCTGCTGCGCACCCAGGAGGCCGTCCTGCGCTGCCGCTTCGAGCTGGCGCACGGACGGTGGGAAGCCGCCGCGGCGGCCCTGGCCGGCCGGGCAGCGGAGGAGGAGCACTGGCCCGCCCAGCAGCTGGCCCTCGCCCGCGCCGGCGTGGCCCAGGCCCGCGGGGACCACCTGGCGGCGGTGGCCGCCCTGCGCGGCGGCACCGGAGCGGCGGCCCTGGTCGCCCTGGCCCGCTCCCGCCTCGCCATGGGGAGCACCGGCCGTGCCCTGGCCCTGCTGGCGCGCGCGGAGAACACCGCGCACGCCGGCCTGCCGGACCGTGTGGCCGCCCGGCTGCTGCGGGCCCAGGCGGCAGTGGCGCACGGCGAGAAGGCGGCGGCGGAGCGCCTGGTGGGCGACGCGCTGGACGCCGCCCGGCCGGAGCGGCTGCGCCGTCCCTTCATCGAGGCGGGCCCCTGGCTGCCGTACCTGCTGGAGCGGTCCGGCGGGGCCGGTGCGCTGCGGGCCCGCAGCGGCTGGCTCACCGAGCGGGCACCGGGCAGCGGCTCCCCGTTCCCCGGCCCCTTGCAACCGCTGAGCGCCCGCGAACGCGAGGTGCTCGCCTGTGTGCAACGGATGATGTCCGCCGACGAGATCGCGGCCGAGCTCGGTCTGTCGGTCAACACCGTGAAGACCCACCTGCGCAGCGTCTACCGCAAGCTCTGCGTGTCCCGGCGCCGCGACGCGGTGGAACGCGGCAGGGAACTGCGGCTGCTGTGACGGTCCTGCACGCCGGTGGCGTGCCACCTGTTGCGGGTGGTGCGGGGGCGCGTCTCCGGCGCGCACGGTGAGGGGGAAGGCGACCGGACCGGCAGTGGGAGCGGCATCGACATGCGCTACGAATTCCGCGTGAACGGCATCGTCTCCCGCCTCCTGGCGGAGACGTTCCCGGAACTGGACCTCCGCCCTGCGCCCCGGCAGACGCTGTGCATCGGCAGGGTCATGGACGAGGCGCACCTGTACGGGCTCCTCCTGCGCTTCCAGGACCTCGGCCTGCGGGTGGAGGAGATGCGGCGCCTGCCGGAGGAATAGGCCGTCTCCGGCGGATCGTCGTCACGCGCCACCACGGCGCCCCGTAGGGGCGCGGGGCACTGCGCGATCCGCCGGACGTGCCCTGGCGGCATCCGGCCCCCTCACCCCCGGCGGGTGATCCCGCGCGCGGGGCACGGGAGCACCCTGTCACGTCACGGCGAAAGGAATGGGCCATGACCGAACCTCCGCTCAGCCCCGCCGAGGTCCAGGAGTACCGGCGGCTGCGGGACCGCGAACACCTGCGGCACCGGCGATTGCGTTATGCCGTGACCGCGGTGCTGCTGGTCGTGGCCTTCGTGCTCTCCCCGCTCGCGGTGGTGGCGACCTGGGCCCACACCCAGGTATCGGACACCGACCGCTATGTGCAGACCGTCGCGCCGCTGGCCAAGGACCCCTCCGTGCAGAAGACCGTGACGGACCGGCTCACCGCACGGGTGATGGACAACGTGGACGTGAACGCCATCACGGACGCCCTCGGCAACGCCCTGGCCAAGACGAACGCCCCGCCCCCGGTCGTCGACAAGTCGCACCTGCTCGCCGGTCCGCTCAGGAACGCCATGACCGGCGCGGTCCACGACGTGGTCAACAAGGTCGTCACGAGCGAGCAGTTCGCGCAGGCTTGGGACGGCGCCAACCGCAGGGCCCACGCCGCCGTCGTCAAGACGCTCACCGGCGAGGGCAACAGCGCCGTGCGGGCGAAGGGCGACGCGGTCGTCCTCGACCTGGGCACCGTCGTGGACAAGGTCAAGCAGAAGCTGGTCGACGAGGGCTACCAGAAGGCCTCGGCCATCCCCGATGTCGACAAGTCGGTCACCCTGTTCCGGACCGACAAGCTCGATGACGCGCAGAACGCCATGCAGTTACTCGACACCCTGGGCACCTGGCTGCCCGTCGTCACGATCGTCCTCGCCGCCGTCGCCGTGTGGAGTGCTCCCGCACACCGGGTGGCGATGATGAGCGCGGCCATCGGCATCGGGGTGATGATGCTGGTGCTCCTGGTCGGGCTGGCGATCGCACGGCGCGTCTACCTCGACTCCGTCCCGCCCTCGGCCCTGCCGCCCGATGCGGCCGCCTCGATCTACGACACGTTCGTACGCTTCCTGCGCAGCAGCACCCGCACCGTCCTGGTGATCGCGGTGATCACGGCGGTGGCCGGGTACCTGTACGGCCCCGGGCGCGGCGCCCGCTTCGTCCGCTCGGTCAGTGCCCGGGGCACCGGCGCCACGGGCCGGGCGATGGCCCGCAGCGGCCTGCGCACCGGCGCGACGGGCCGCTGGCTGCAGGGGCACCGGCCCTGGACCACGGGCATCGTCATCGCCGGGGCCGTCCTGGCCCTGGTGCTGTGGAACTACCCGACGGCGGCCTGCGTGGCCCTGGTCCTGCTCATCGCCGTCGCCGTGCTCGCCGTCCTGGCCGTCCTGGCGGCAGCCGGCACGGCGAACGACACAGCGAACGGGACGGCGAACGGCACGGACGGGGGCACGCCGGGCACGGTCACCCGCAACGTGTGAGGCGCCGGCCGCTCGCCATCGCGACGCTGGAGGCATTGCACTGATTTCCCGCAACCGAGCCACCAACGAGCCGAACAAAGGAGACAGGCCATGTCGTCCTCGCTCGATCCCCACACCGACAGGTCCGCTGCGGCAGCGGCGGGACTGACGGTGTTCGCGGCCGTGATGATGCTGATCGTGGGATTCCTGAACATCTTCCGGGGCATCTCGGCCATCGTTCACGACGCGGTGTACGTCAGCACACCGAGCTACGTCTACAAATTCAGCGTGGCGGGCTGGGGCTGGGTGCACCTCTTCCTCGGCATTGCGGCGGTCATGGTGGGCGTCGGCCTCTTCAAGGTCTCCACCTGGGCCAGAGTGCTGGGCATCGCTGTCGCGGCACTCGTCCTGCTCGCCAACTTCCTCTCGCTGCCCTACTACCCGCTGTGGTCGCTCGTCGTCATCGCCCTGGCCGCCTTCGTGATCTGGGGCCTGTGCGTCGTACGCCACAAGGCGTGAACCACGGGACGTCCCCGCCCTACCGGAAGGTCGCGCGGTAGGCCTGCGGGGACGTGCCCGTGTGGCGGGTGAAGTGGTGGCGCAGGGTCGTCGGGGAGCCGAAGCCGGTGCGGTCGGCGATGTGCGCCACGGACAGCGCGGTGGTCTCCAGCAGTTGCTGGGCCCGGTGGATGCGGGCGCGCAGCAGCCACTGCAGCGGGGTGGTCCCGGTCTGGGACCGGAAGTGGCGGTTGAGCGTGCGGACGCTGGCGTTCGCGCGGCTCGCGATGTCGGCGAGGGTGAGGGGGCGGTGGAGGTTGTCCTCCATCCAGCGCAGGACCGGCTGGAGGGCGCCGGGGTCGGCGGGCGGCAGGGGGTGTTCGATGTACTGGGCCTGACCGCCGTCGCGCTGCAGGGGCATGACGGTGCGCCGGGCGGTGGCCGCCGCGAGGTCCGCGCCGAGGTCGCGGCGCACCAGGTGCAGGCACAGGTCGAGGCCCGCGGCCACCCCGGCCGAGGTGATCAGGGAGCCGTGGTCGACGAAGAGAACGGCGGGGTCGACGTCGATCCGCGGGTGGCGGCGGGCGAGTTCGCCGGCGTACCTCCAGTGGGTGGTGGCGCGGTGGCCGTCCAGGGCTCCGGTGGCGGCCAGGGTGAAGGCACCGACGCACACCGACGCCAGCCGGGCCCCGCGCTCCGCCGCACGCCGCAGCGCCTCCACGGCCGCGCCCGGGGGTGGGTCCAGGAAGCCGGCGTGGGCGGGGACGACGACCGTGTCGGCCTCCTCCAGGACGTCGAGCCCGTAGGGGGTGTGCAGGCGGAAGGCACCGTGCTCGGGCGACGTTCCCGCGCTCCCCTCCGGGGCGCAGACGCGGATGTCGTAGTGCACCCGGCCCGCTGCCTGGTTGGCGGTGCCGAAGACCTGTCCGGGGACGGACAGCTCGAAGGGGACGACGCCGTCGAGTGCGAGAACGGCCACCACAGTCATGGCCAGAATTTAGCGCAGGTCGGCATTCGTGCCACTGGGCGGGGGTCCGGCAAGGCCGCAGGATCGAGGAACCACCCGATCACGTAAGGAGCCCTCCGCATGACCCCCGTCCTCGACGACTTCGACCTGCCGGGCACGGATCTCGCCGGCCACGCCCTGCGCTACGCCCGCGAGGTCGAGCCGGCGGTCGTTTTCCGGCACAGCGTGCGCAGTTACCTCTTCGCCCGGGCGGTGGCCGACCGCCGCGGCTGGACGGCCGGGGCGGACTTCGACGACGAGCTGGTCTTCCTGGGCTGTGTCCTGCACGACCTGGGCCTGTCCGAGCAGGGCAACGGCCATCAGCGCTTCGAGGTGGACGGCGCCGACCTGGCCGTGCGCTTCCTGCGCGAGCACGGTGCGAGCGAGGAGCGGGCGGCCGTGGTGTGGGACGCCGTGGCCCTGCACACCTCGGAGGGCATCGCCTGCCGCAAGGGCCCGGAGGTCGAGCTGGCCCATCTGGGGATCGGCACCGACGTCCTCGGGCACGGCCGGGAGCTGTTGCCGGACGGGTTCGCGGAGCGGGTGCACGCCGCCTATCCCCGCGACGACCTGGCCTACGCGCTGACCGACCTGATCGTGGGACAGGCCCTGGCCGACCCTGCCAAGGCCGGCCCGCTGGGCTTCCCCGGTCAGCTGCTGCGCCGTCACCTGCCGCAGGGCGCCCTGCCCGACTGGTACGACCTGATCGCGCAGGCCGGTTGGGGCGACCGGCCCGCACAGGCGGCGTCGGGCAGGCCACAAGCATGAGGTGGAACGTTTTGCCGTGAACGGCTGTCTAGCCTGGTGCACACCGAATGGCAGTGCTCTGGACGGATGCGTCCAGGCCGGAACGGCAAGCACAGAGGGAACAGCTCATCCATGGGCCTGACGAGTAGCACGCTTCTCCTGTGCACGGCTGCGTGCACAGTACTGATGTTCGCCTTCACCGTGTGGCTGTGGCCACGGCTGGGGCGCCACACCTGGAGACATGTGCTGGGGCGCGTGGCGGTGCTCGTCCTCGGCCAGGCCCTGCTGTTCTCCTCGGTCGCCCTCGCGGCCAACCGCAACTTCCTGATCTACGACTCGTGGGCGGACCTCGCGGGCACCAAGCCCCCGGTGAAGGCGGCGCCGGGGGGCGGCACGGCCGTGCAGGTCCTCGGGCGGCAGGCCCCCGAGGTGCCCGGCGGCAGCAAGCCGCGGGTGGGCGGCGTGGTGGAGAAGGTCGTCGTGCACGGCGAGCGCTCGGGCAGCGCCGCCCAGGCGTACGTCTATCTGCCGCCGGAGTACTTCCAGAAGGGCAACGAGCAGCGCAGGTTCCCCGCCGCCGTGGTCCTGACGGGCTATCCGGGCGCGGCGGAGAACCTGGTCAAGGGCCTGCGCTACCCCAAGACGGCATGGACGCAGGCCAAGCAGAAGCGGATGCAGCCGATGATCCTGGTGATGATGCGGCCAACGGTCTCGGCGGCCAACACCCAGTGCATCGACGTGCCCGGCGGCCCGCAGAGCGAGACCTTCTTCGGCACGGACGTCGTCAAGGCGGTCGCGAGCACGTACCGCACCGGCGCCTCGCCGCACGGCTGGGCCATCGTCGGGGACTCGACCGGCGGCTACTGCGCCCTGAAGATGGCGCTGCAGCACCCGGAGACGTACGCGGCCGGAGTGGGTCTGTCGGCGGACTACAAGCCGGAGATCGACGCGGACTCCGGCGATCTGTTCCATGGGAACAAGAAAGAGGAGAAACGATCCGATCTGCTGTGGTCCCTGGACCACCTGCCACAGGGGAAGACCTCGTTCCTGGTGACGACCTCGCACCAGGGCGAGTCGAACTACCGGCCGACCCAGCAGTTCATCAAGAAGGTCAAGCACCCGGCCCGCGTCTCCTCCATCACCCTCGACCGCGGCGGCCACAACTTCAACACCTGGCGCCGCGAGATCCCGCCGGCCCTCAGGTGGCTCAGCGGCCGGCTCTCCGTGGAGGGCCACCAGCCGCCCGCCTCCACGGCGCCGGTGCGGCGGTAGCACCGCGCAGCCGTACGTGCCCGCCGCCCGGGAGGCGGCGGGCACATACGGGTCGCGGCATCAGGTCGCGTACGCCCGGACGTTGGTGATCACGCCGTCGGTCCTGTTCTTGTTGAACACCCACACCGTCACGGCCAGCTCGGAGTGGGGCTCGATGCAGTGCCCCGTCCGCGGCGACTGGATGGCGATGGTGCCGTCGGCGCCGTTGTCGGTGACCGTATACCAGTGGTCGGGGTTGCCTCCCTGGTTGAAGATGCTCCCCGGCGAGGTGACGTCGAAGCGGAGCGTCCACTCACAGATCCGCTGCTCGGTCGCCTTGAGCTTGAAGTTGTACGTCCACACGAAGCCCTCCCAGCCCGCGGGCCAGCTCTGCTGGGAAGGTCCGGTCTGCGTGTAGGTGATGTCGGTCTGCGGGGGACCGACCTTGGTGGTGACCGAGCCCTTCTTGTGCGGCGAGGTGTTGCCGACGGTGCCGGTGTCGCTCTCCGAGGTCGTGGTGATGTCTCCGGTGTAGCTGCGGTTGATGGTTCCGGTGAGCAGCACGACCGCCTGACCGCCCTTGGGGAAGGCCGAGAAGGGCTGCGTGAACGTGGCACCCGACACCGTGCCCTGTTCGGCAACCACGCCGCCGGAGACCCGGGTGGCGTCCAGGTGGACGTCGCCGAGCTGCTGGGTCGTGCCCGTGATCTTGGCCGTGGTCAGGGCGGCGGGACCGTTGTTCACCAGCGTCATCCGGTACGTGACCGGCTTGCCCGCGTCGGCGCTCGCCGGGCCCGTCATCGTCAGCGGCACGTCGGCCTGGGCCGGCGGCGCGGTCACCGTGGTGGTGACGGAATCGGAGTAGTGCGTGGAGGTGTTGGCGACGGTCTCCGAGGTGACCGTGCCGTCGCAGGTGATGCTGCCGGTGACGCCCTCCTTGACCGTGCCGTTCAGCGGCATGGTGACCGTGGCGCCGACGGGGAGGGTGAGCAGCTGGGTGTACGTGCCGTCCTGGATGCTCCCCTGCCCGGCGCTCGCCCCGCCGGTGAACACGAACGTCCCGAAGGCCGCCCCGGTCACCTCGCTGGGGATCTTGCCGTGGACGCGGGCGTCGGGCACGGCGTTGGGGCCGTTGTTGCGCACCTTGATGGTGTATCCGATCGGCGAGCCGGCCTGCAGCGTCTGCGGGCCCTCCATGTGCAGCGGGACGTCCGCCGGGAGGGTGACCTCCAGGTTGCGGACCTCGTAGTTGTTGGTGACCGCGCCGGTGGCGGCCGACAGCCCGAGTTTCAGCGTGGCCGGTAGCGGGACCTGTCCCGTGGCGGCGCCGAGATCGTAGTTCTCGATCAGCGCCCGCCAGTTGTTGCCCTCGCGCACCGCGACCGTCACCTTCTTGGAGATGATCGACAGCAGGACGCGGGTCGGGGACTGCCGCGAGAGGCTGAGGGTGGGCAGAGCGGCTCCCGCGAGGTACCGGTAGCCGTCGTAGCCGTTGCCCGAGCCGCGGATGACGGCGTGGTTCGGCCGCTGCCCCGGCCCGGTGTCGCCGGCCTGGGTCGGGTTGGAGAACGACCCGTACTGGTCGATGCCGATGCCCACGTACCCCTTGGTGACGCCGGGCTTTTTGTCCGCCTGGCCCTTGTGGTAGCTGGCGTAGCCCAGCGCACCGCCGGGGCCGCCCGCGCCGGTCTCCGTGCTGCCGTCGATCAGGAAGAACGACATGCCGTCGGCGACGTCACCGCTGCCGCCGTAGGCGGCGAGGTCGAACTGCACGGAGATCCCGTTGTCGCTGGGGAAGGCGCGGTCGTACAGCGCCGTGCCCGCCTGGAAGGTCCGGTTCTGCGTGAGGCTGAGCCAGCCCTGGCCCGTCATCCGTGCCGAGCCCAGCAGCTTCCAGTCGGCGGGCGTTGCGGTGCCGTCGAACGACTGCCTGTACGGGAATACCGACATTCCGGGACCTCCGCTCGATGCGCGCGTCGCGCTGTGGCGCGACCGTCGGCGTGACGCTACGTCGCCTTGCGGCCGCACACAGCGCCGTGAACCCGCCAATGACCCGTAACCGGTTATCCGGCAAAGACCGGTGGCACAGGCGGCACGCAGGACGCTCCTCCACGCCGTGCACGCACCGTGCAGCTCCGGCCCATGGCCAAAACGCCCCGCCCAACCGTTTCCGCGCGGGGCGCATTTCCCTTGCCCTGTCCGGAAACACACCACGCGCTCGTACGGGAGTTCGCACAAGGCAACGGCCGCCGGCCCGGCGCGCGTCCCGGCCGTTCCCGCCGGCCGCCCTACGGTGGACGCATGAAGGGAATCGTCATCGTCTACGAGTTCGACCGGCCGGTGACCGCGGCGGACGCGGACGCGACCGGCGAGGACGCCGCCACTCCCCACGTGGTGCACGCGGCGCCCACCGCCCCGGGGTCGTCCTCCGCCGGGCCGCGGACGTTCTGCGGCCGGGACACCTTCGACATGAAGAGCACCCCGTGGCAGCCCTCGGCCGACTCCTGGTACCCCCCGCAGTACGCCGACCGGGTGTGCGCCGCCTGCGACACCGCCATGGAGGACGAGTTCTGAGGCTCCCGCCCGGGTTGTGACACTGCCGCCCGTGGCGGCGGACCGGGACACGGACGGGGCGGTGACGGGGCCGGGGCCTCATGTGCCCGGGGCGCGGGGCGGCCGACGGTGGGAGGGCAATGCCCTTCGGGCGACGACCTCCTCGGGCCACGGCCCGTCTGCGAGTCCCGTGATGACCTCCCCGCTTCCGTCCGTGACCCTCGACCGGAGCATTGGCTCCGGCCTCGCGTCCTTCCCGCTGCAGGTGCGGGCCGGGCCCGCCTCGTGGGACGAACTGTCCGGCGTCCTCACGCGCCTGGCGGCCGAACGCTTCGTGCTGCTGACCGACCCCGGCGTCCCCGGGGCCCACGTCGAGCGCGTCGGCCGCCTCCTGCGCGCCGCCGCGCCCACGCGCCTCCTGACGACGGCGGACCCCTCCGCCATGCCGTCCGGCTCCGTGGTCGTCGCCCTGGGCGGCACCGGCGTCCTCGACGCCGCCGCCGCACCCGCGGCCCGCTCCGGCCGGCGGCCCGTGCTGCTGCCCACCACGCTGCCCGCCATGACGGACACCGCGCTGTCGCTGGCCGGCCCGGCCGGGCCGCGGCCGGTGCCCGCGCTGGTCCGCGCGCAGCTGGAGTTCCTCGACACGCTGGCACCCGGCGCCGTTCGGCCGGGGCTGTACGCCGTGGTGCGCAACGTCCTGTCGGTGTGCCCCGCCTCCTATGACCAGGTGTGCGCCCGCCTGCGCCCCGACGGCCGGTACGACCGGCGGGCCCTGGCCTGCTTCCTCGTCCTGTGCGCCGACTCCCGTACCGCCCTGACCTGCTACGACCCACTCGAAGAGGGACCTGCCGGGGTGCTGCGGTACGGGCATGCGGTGGCCGGCGCGCTGCGCCTGCTCGGCGTGGGCGCGCTGCGGTACGGCGACGCCGTCGCGCTCGGCATGCTGGTGGCCGCCCGGTGCGCCCGGGAGCTGGGGCTGCTGGGCGCGGGCGACGAACGCGCCCACCACGACCTGCTCGCCCGCTGGGGCGCCCCCGCCGTCCTGCCCTCCCCCCTGACCGCGGACGACGTCCTGCGGGCCCTGTGGCAGCAGCAGGGCACGGACGCGGTCGGCATGGTCCTGCTGGAGGGCCTGGGCCGGCCGCACGTCCACGCGGGCCGCACGGTCACCCAGCTCGGCCCGGACGTGCTGCGCTCGGGCCTGGCGGCGACCGCCCCGGCCGCGGCCGCGGTGCCGGGACCGGCGGCCGGGACACGGCCGGGACCGCCGGCTCATGTGCCCGGGACGCCGGGACGGCCAGCGTGGTGAGGGACGTTTTCTCCCGGCCCCGACCGGACCCCTGCCTTGCGTGAAGGAGACCATCGTGACCTCCGCCCCGATCTCCCCCGCCCGCCACGGCCTGTTCACCTCCGGCGAGCCCGTCCGCTCCTGGACCGTGAGCACCGCCAAGCCCGTCCGCTACGAGGTGGGCTTCGCGCCGGGCCTGCTGGACCCCGCCAACCCCGCACTCGCCCGGGCCGGGGCACCGGCCGGCGGCCCGGCGCCCGCCCGCCGGCTGTTCGTCGTCGAGAGCACGGTCGACGCGCTGTACGGCGAGCGCATCCGCGCCTACTGCGCAGCCCGCGGCCTGGAGCACGCCGTCCATGTGCTGCCCGCCCACGAGCGGCTGAAGACCATGGACGCGGTCTTCTCCGTGGTGGAGGCGATGGACCGCTTCGGCGTCCCCCGCCGCAGCGAGCCCGTCGCCGCCGTGGGCGGAGGCGTGCTGATGGACGTCGTCGGCCTGGCCTGCAGCCTGTACCGGCGCAGCACCCCCTACGTCCGCGTCCCCACCACGCTGATCGGGCTGGTCGACGCGGGCGTGGGCGCCAAGACGGGGGTGAACTTCGGGTCGTACAAGAACCGGCTCGGCAGCTACCACCCCGCCGCGCAGACCCTGCTGGACCCCGCCTTCCTGCGCACCCTCGACCGGCGGCACGTCAGCAACGGCGCCGCCGAGATCCTGAAGATGGCCCTGATCAAGGACGAGCCCCTGTTCCGCCTGCTGGAACGGTACGGCGCACGGCTGATAGCCGGACGCTTCCAGGACGGGGCGGCCCGGGAGGTCCTGCGCCGGGCCGTGCACGGCATGCTGCAGGAGCTGCAGGGCAACCTGTGGGAGCACGACCTGGAGCGGATCGTCGACTACGGCCACTCCTTCAGCCCCACCCTGGAGATGCGGGCCCTGCCCGAGCTGCTGCACGGCGAGGCCGTCTGCCTGGACATGGCCCTGACCACGGTCATCGCCGAACGACGCGGCCTGGTGCGGCCGCCGGAGCGGCGCCGGGTCCTCGCGACGATGCGCGACCTGGGGCTGCCCGTGTGGCACCGGCTGTGCACGCCGGAGGTGCTGGGCGAGGCGCTGGCCGACACGGTCCGTCACCGCGACGGCAGCCAGCGCCTGCCGCTGCCCCGCGGGATCGGCCGGGCCGTGTTCGTCGACGACGTCACCCCGAAGGAGATGGCGAGCGCCGCCGGCGTCCTGAGAGGCCATCACGAGCACGCCTGGGAGGCACCCGATGCGTGAGGCAGTCGTCGTCGCCACCATCGGCGACCCGGCCGACGTGTACGGCGTGCACGCCGCCGAGGGCCACTCCCGCTGGACGTGCCTGGCCCGGCGCACCGGGCTGCACGGCGGCTGGGAGGCCGTCGAGTGGGCGTGGCTGCCCCCGGGCGGCGTCAGCGGCGAGCACCGGCACACGCGCACCGAGGAGTTGTACTTCGTCCTGACCGGCGCGGGTGAGCTCACCCTCGACGGCCGGCCCCGGCCCGTCGCGCCCGGCACGACCGTCCTGACGGCGACCGGCAGCCGGCACGGCCTGCGCACCACCGGCCGCACGCCGCTGTCCTGGCTCGTCGTCGAACTCCCCGCGCCCCGCCCTTTCGAGGAGACCGCCATGCACGCCACCGGCAACCTCCGCAGCACCGTCGTCCCCGACCTGTCCCGCAACGGCCCGCTGGACGCCTCCACCGTGCTCGGCGGCCCGCTGCGCACCGTGCGCGTCACGCGCCTGCCGCCGGGCGCCACCGGCGACTTCGACTCCGCGGGCGCGGAGCACACCGTGTACGTCACCGGCGGCGCCGGCACCGCGCGGGCCGGCGGGGCGAGCGTGCCGCTGGCCCCCGGGGTCTGCCTGACCCTGCCGCTGGGCACCGGGGCCCGCCTGCGGGCCGGCGCCCACGGCCTGGAGTACTTCCACGCCGTCCTGGCCGTCCCCGCCGAGGAGCAGCGATGATCGTCAACGCGAGCCGGCACACAACGGTCCTCCTCGCCGGCGGGCGGGCGGGCGTCCGCATCCGCTGCCTGGCCCGGCGCGGCATGCTGCACAGCGAGTGCGAGGCCGTCGACCGGGTGGGCCTGGCGCCCCACGCGCGCTACGACCTCGCCGGCCGCGCCGGCACCGAGGCGGCCTGGTACGTGCTGCGCGGCCCGGTCACCGTCACCAGCATCGCACGGAACCCGCTGACCGACGGCGACCTGCTCCTGGCGCCCCGGGGCGAGGAGGTGAGCTTGCGCGCCGGGCCGAAGGGCGCCGAGCTGCTGTGCCTGACCCTGACCCCGCCGGCCGTCACCCGCGGCCTGCCGCCGCGCAGCCCCGACCTGAGGAACGAAGCCCCGAAGGAGCCGACATGACCTCCACCGCCACCACTGCCCGTACCCGCCGCCCGGGTGTCCCCGGCGTGCGCGGTGTCCACCACGTCGCCTTCACGGTGCCCGACCTCGACGAGGCGGTCGCGTTCTTCACCGGCGTCCTGGGCGCCGAGACGGCGTACCGCACCGGACCGATCGGCGACCCGGGCGGCGACTGGATGCACCGGCAGCTCGGCGTCCACCGGCGCTGCACCGTGCACATCGCAATGCTGCGCCTGGGCCCCACCCTCAACATCGAGCTGTTCGCGTACAGCGGCCCCGGCAGGCGCCGGCGGATGCCCGGCAACAGCGACGTCGGCGGACACCACCTGGCCCTGTGGACCGACGACTTCGACGCCTCCGTCCGCCACCTGACCGCGGCCCCGGGCGTACGGATGCTCGGCGAGCCGCAGCGCGTGGACGAGGGGCCCATCCGCGGCACCCGGTGGGTCTACCTCACCACCCCCTGGGGCCTGCACCTCGAACTCGTGCACGCCCCGGACGACCTGCCCTACCGGCGGCAAACCGGCGTACGGCTCTTCCAGCCGCCGGCCCCGGACGACGGGAGAGGGCCGTGACCGGCATCTGGGGGCCCGGCACCCCGCCCGTGGTCCGGGACGACGCCGCGGCCTACGAGGCCGACGTCGTGGTCGTCGGCTCCGGTGCCGGAGGGGCGAGCACGGCCTGGGCCCTGGCCCGCACCGGTGCCCGCGTCCTGGTGGTCGAGCGCGGCGGGTTCCTGCCCCGCGAGGCGGCCAACTGGTCGCCGCAGGCGGTCTTCGGCGACGGCCGCTACCGCAACGCCGAGCCCTGGCACACGGCCCGCGGCCGGCCCTTCACCTCCGCCGCGCACTACTACGTGGGAGGTACGACCAAGGTCTACGGGGCGAGCCTGCCGCGGATGCGCGAGAGCGACTTCGCGGCGGTCGAGCACCTGGAAGGCACCTCCCCGGCCTGGCCCTTCGGCTACGCCGAGCTGGAGCCGTTCTACGCCGAGGCCGAGCGCCTGTACCGGGTGCACGGCCGCACCGGCCACGACCCCACCGAGCCCGCCCGCTCCGGCCCCTACCCGCATCCGCCGGTCGCCCACGCGCCGGTGATCGCGGAGCTGGACCGCCGGCTGCGCGACCAGGGACTGCACCCCTACCCGCTCGAACTGGGCATCGACCTGGCCGACGGCGGCACATGCGTGCGCTGCGGCACCTGCGACGGCTTCCCCTGCCGCGTCGGCGCCAAGAGCGACGCGGAGACCCGCGCCCTGCGCCCGGCCCTGCGCTCCCCCACCGTACGGCTGCTCACGCACACGTACGTCTCGCGGCTGCGCACCGACCCCACCGGGCGCACGGTCACCGCCGTCGAGGCCTCTCGCAACGGCCACCCGGTCCTCATCACGGCCGGCACGGTCGTCGTCTCCTGCGGGGCCGTCAACTCCGCGGCGCTCCTGCTGCGGTCGGCGAGCGGTGCGCACCCCGGCGGGCTGGCCAACGGCAGCGGCCTGGTGGGCCGCAACCTGATGCTGCACCACAACAGCATGCTGATGGCCGTCGATCCGCGCAGCCGCAACCCCGTCGTCTTCCAGAAGACCCTCGCCGTCAACGACTTCTACCGCGCCGGGGCCCACACGCCCCATCCGCTGGGCAACCTGCAGCTGATGGGCAAGGTCCACCCGGCCGCGATGGCCACCGCCCACCCGCACGTGCCACGCCGGGTCCTTGCGGAAGTGGCGGACCGCAGCGTCGACTGGTGGCTGATCTCCGAGGACCTGCCGAGCCCGGACAACCGCGTGCTGCTCGGCCCCGGCGGGGGCATCGTCCTCGATGTGCGTCCGGCCGGCGCCCGCGCCCACCGGCAGCTGGTGCGGGCGGGGGCGCGGATGATGCGGCGCGCCGGCTACCCGCTGGTGCTCGGCCACCGCATGGGCATCGAGCACACCGGCCACCAGTGCGGCACGACGGTGGCCGGCCGCGATCCGGCCGCTTCGGTGCTGGACCCCTTCTGCCGCAGCCACCAGGTGCACAACCTGTTCGTCGTGGACGGCGGGTTCTTCCCCTCGTCGGCCGCGGTCAACCCCACCCTGACCATCGTCGCGCAGGCCCTGCGCACGGCCCGCCTGGCCGTGCTGCAGGCGTGAACGCGTCCGAGGAGCCCGTCATGTCACTGCACCGTCTGTCCTCCGTCACCATCGGGGTCCCCGACCCCGCCGCAACGGCCCCCTACTACGCCGAACTCGGCCTGCGCCGGGACACCCACGGCTGGTTCTCCACCCGCGACGGGGGCCGCCAGCTGCGGATCGTGCCCGCCCCCACCCGCCGCCTGGTCGAGATGCGCGTCGGCGTCGACGACCCCGACGACCTGGACGCGGCCGCCGCCCGGCTGGGCCGCATGGGCGTGGCCGCCGTGCGCGGGCCCGGCGAGCGGCTGACCGCCACCGACCCCGCCACCGGCGCCCGCGCCGTGCTGCAGGTCGAGCCGCGCCCGGCGGTGCCGGCCACGCCGCCCACCCCGTACAACGGGCCCGGGCGCGAGGAGCGCACCGCCGGCCGGGCCCCGGGCGTCCTGCGCGCGCACCCGGTGCGGCCCAGCAAGCTGGGCCACGCGGTGCTCGGCACCCCCGAGCCGCCGACGACCGCGGCGTTCTTCGGCGACGGCCTCGGCTTCAAGGTCAGCGACTCCCTCGGCGACGCCGGGGCCTTCCTGCGCTGCTCGACCGACCACCACAACATCCTGGTGCTCGCGGCGCCGGTGCCCTTCCTGCACCACACCTCCTGGCAGGTCGACGACGTCGACGACATCGGGCGCGGTGCGATGGCCATGCTTCAGGACCATCCCGAGCGGCACATCTGGGGGTTCGGCCGGCACCACATCGGGTCCAACTTCTTCTGGTACCTCAAGGACCCGGCGGGCAACTTCACCGAGTACTACTCCGACATGGACTGCATCGTCGACGACCAGCTGTGGGATCCGGAGGTCTTCGACGTCAACGAGAGCTTCTTCAGCTGGGGACAGCCGCCCCCGCCCTCGTGGATCGCGCCCGAGGACCTCGCGGCGCTGATGACGGGCACGCACACCGCCCGCTGACCGCACGCGCGGCCGCCCGGGGCGAGCAACAAAACGAGAGATCGCCCCGGGCGGCGGCTAGCGTCGGTCTGTGAGACCGCAAGACGAGGACGCCGCCATGCCCCGTGTCCTGATCGTCGACGACCACCCGCTCTTCCGCGACGGCCTGCGGACGGCCCTGGAGGCCACGGGCGGCGCCACCGTCGTCGCCGAGGCCGCCACCGCCGGCGAGGTGCTCGAGACCGTGGCCCGCGAGCGTCCCGACGTCGTCGTCATGGACCTGGCCCTGCCCGACGGCTCCGGCATCGACGTCACCCGGCAGCTGGCGCAGCGCCACCCCGGGCTGCCGGTGCTGATGCTGACCATGTCCGACGACGACGGCAGCCTGCTGGCGGCCCTGCAGGCCGGTGCCCGGGGCTACCTCGTCAAGGGCGCGGGCGCCGGCGAGGTGCTGCACGCGGTGCGCACGGTGGCCGCCGGCGGCGCGGTGTTCGGCCCGCGGACGGCGGCCCGGCTGACCGCGCTGCTGCAGGAGGGCCGGCGGCACGACGCCGAGCGGCTCTTCCCGGCGCTGACGGCGCGGGAGACCGAGGTGCTGCAGCTCATCGCCCGCGGGCTGGACAACCGGCACATCGCCCGGGAGCTGGTGCTCTCGGAGAAGACGGTCCGCAACCACGTCACGCACGTCTTCGACAAGCTCCAGGTGACCACCCGCGCCGAGGCCGTGGCCCGGGCGCGGGACGCCGGCCTGGGGGACGAGGACTGACGGGCCGCGCCATGGCCGGGAGCGGAGCCGGGGGCACCGGGCGCGCGCTGACCTTCGGGACGTACGGGCTGACGGTCGCCGCCGCCGTGGTGTGGGCCGTCCTGGCGCTGGCCCACCTCCACGACGCGCGGCTGGCCCCGTACGTCGTCCAGCGGGGGCCGTCGGTGGTTGCCGCGACGGGCGTGGTCCTGCTGGGCTCGTTCATGGCGGCCCACCGCCCGAGCAGTGTGCTGGGCCCGCTGCTGATCGCGACCGGGGCGGCGAACGTCGTCTCGGACGCCGCGACGCTGGCCGCCTCGGTCGCCTCCGTCCCGCGGGCCGGCAGCGACGCGCTGGCCGCCTTCTCGGTGTCCTCCTACGCCATGGCGGCCTTCACCTTCTACGTGCTGCCGCTGTACCTGCCGAGCGGCGAGCTGCCCCGCCGGCGGATCTGGCGCCCGTACGTGGCGCTGCTGGCGCTCTGGAGCGTGGTGCACGCCTTCGCCGACCGGATCGCCGCGCGCAGCTACACGCTGCCCGATCCCACGCTGCACGACGGCTGGGGGCACCTGCGGTCGTTCCTGGCCGGCCATGTGCCCGTCGTGCTGCCCATGACGGGCATTTTGCTGACGAGCCTGACCGTGATGGTCGTGCGGTGGTGGCGGGACCCGGACCCGCGCCAGATCGTGCCGGTCGTGCCGTACGTGCTGTGGCTGGTGATCGTCTACGTCAACCACATCGTGCCGCTGAGGGGGGCGCTGTGGTCCCTGGCGTACACGGTGGCGGCCCTGTGGCCGTTCTGCGCGGTGTACGCCATCCGCCGCGACCGTTCCCGGCCGCTGGACCGGGCGACCCGCAAGGCGCTCGCCTCGCTGCTGCTGACCGCCGGCCTGGTCACCGTGTTCACCGGCGTCTCCCTGCTGGCGCTGTACGCGGTGCCGGGCAGGGCGGGCGGGGGCACCCTGGCGGCGGAGGCCGTCGGGCTGGGTCTGGGGGCGCTGCTGTACCCGTGCGCGCGCCTGGCCCTGCGGGCGGTGGACCGTATCTACTACGGCGACCGCGCCCGTCCGTACCAGGTGGTGCGGGAGCTGTCCCTGCGGCTGAGCGGTGCGGCCGCGCCCGCGCAGGCGCCGCGGCTGCTGTGCGACACGGTGGTGACGACCCTGCACCTGCCGGGCGCCGCGGTGGTGGTCGACACCCGCGGCGGGCCCCGGACGCTGGCCACGGCCGGTGCGCCGGTGCCCGGTTCGGACGGCTTCCCGCTGACGTTCGAGGGCAGTGTCGTCGGCCGCCTGCACGTCACGCCGCGCACCGGGGAGCGGGCCCTGGACCCGCAGGACCGGGAGGTGCTCCGCTCGCTCGCCGACCAGGCCTCGCCCGCCCTGGCCTCGCTGCGGCTGTACGAGGACCTGCGGGCCGCCCGCGAGCGCATGGTCCTCGCCCGCGAGGAGGCGCGCCGTACCCTGCGCCGCGACCTGCACGACAGCCTGGGACCGGCCCTGTCGGGGGCGCGGTTGCAGGTGGACAGCGCGCGGTACGCGGTGCCGGAGGGCTCGGCGGCCGCACGGCCGCTGGAGAGCGCCTCGGAGGGCATCGGCGCGGCCATCGCCGAGCTGCGCCGGATCTCCGCCGGCCTGGCCCCCGCCGCCCTGGACCGGGGCGGGCTGGGCGGGGCGCTGCGGCAGCTGGCGGACCGCTTCCGGCACCGGCTGGAGGTGGACGTGCGCTTCGCGCCCGACCCGCTGCCGGCCCTGCCGGCGGCCGTCGAGGTCGCCGTGTACCTCATCGGCGGCGAGGCGCTCAACAACGTCGTCCGGCATGCGGGGGCGCGGGCGGTGGTGCTGGCCGTGCGGGTGGTGCCCGACGAGGTCACGATCGAGGTGCGCGACGACGGCCGGGGGCCGCCGCAGGACCCGCCGCGCACCGGCGTCGGCATCGGCTCCCTGCAGGAGCGGGCCGCCGAGCTGGGCGGACGGTTCACGCTCGAGCCGGGCGAGGCCGGGGGTGCGGTGGCCCGCGCGTCGTTCCCGCCGGTGGCCGGGCCGTTCCCGGGCTGAGCGCGCACACCGGGTGCACGACCGTTCACATGTACCCCGTCCGGGCGGCGGGTTCCCCTGCCGCCCACGGGTAGGCATCCGCCATGGCCACCCCGCGCCGCCTGCTGCTGCCCGTGCTCCTCGCCCTGCTCGCCCTTCTCACCGCGGCCGCGCCGGCGCCCGCCGAGGACCCCGCGGTCGTCACCACGGACCGGGGGCAGGTGCGCGGCACGGTCGGCGACCACGGCCGGGCCTTCCTGGGGATCCCCTTCGCCGCGCCGCCGGTGGGCGAGCGGCGGTGGCGGCCGCCGCAGCCGGCCGCCGCCTGGAGCGGCGTGCGGGACGCCACCCGCTTCGCCGGGGCGTGCGCCCAGCCGGCCCGCCCGGTGCTGGGCACGCAGGAGTCCACCAACGAGGACTGCCTCTACCTGAACGTCTTCACCCCGCCCGCGGGCGGCGCCGGCCGGCCCGTGCTGGTGTGGTTCCACGGCGGGTCGTTCATCTCCGGGTCGGCCTCCCACTACGACGCCTGGCGCCTGGCCGTGACCGGCGACATGGTCGTCGTCACCGCCAACTACCGGCTGGGCGCCTTCGGCTTCCTGGCCCACCCGGGGCTCACCGCCGAGGACGCGGACGCCGGCTCCGGCAACTACGGTCTGCTGGACCAGCAGGCCGCGCTGCGGTGGGTGCGGGCCAACGCGGCCGCCTTCGGCGGGGATGCGGGCCGCGTCACCGCCGGCGGCCAGTCCTCGGGCGGCCTGAGCGTGTGCGGCCACCTCGTCTCGCCGCCGGCGCGCGGCCTGTTCGCCCGCGCCCTCGTGCAGAGCGCGCCGTGCGGGGTGGCCTCCCGGCCGCTCGCCGAGGCGCAGAGCACGGGCACCGGTTTCGCGACGGGGGCGGGCTGCCTGGGCACCGGCCCGGCCGTCGTGGCGTGCCTGCGGTCGAGGACCGCGGCCCAGCTGCTGAAGGTGCCGACCACCGGCGCCGCGCCCTGGTGGCCGGTCTCCGGCACGCCCGTGCTGCCACAGCCACCGGGCGAGGCCATCGCGGCGGGCCACTGGGCCCCGGTGCCGGTGCTCACGGGGAACACGCTCGACGAGGGCACCATCGGCTCGGTGCTGCTGGAGTCCGCCGGCGTGCATCTGGACGCCGTCACCTACCCGGTGGTGCTCACCACCTTGTTCAAACTGGACGGCCCGCGGGTCGCGGCCCGCTACCCGGGCTCGCGCTACGGCGGCGACTACCGACTGGCGTTCGGCGCGGCCTTCGGCGACTACCTGGTCGCCTGCCCCACCCGCCGGGCCGCGCAGTCGCTCGCCGCCGGGGCCCCGGGCGGTGTCTTCGGCTACGAGTTCGCCGACCGCTCCGCGCCCGACCTCTACCACGGCGACCCCGGCTTCCCGCTGGGCGCCTACCACGGGGCGGAGATCCCGTACCTGTTCGACTACCTGGCGGCGGACCCCGTCCGCCTCGACCCGGCGCAGATGCGGCTGGCGCAGGCCATGACGGCCTCCTGGGCCCGGTTCGTCGCCGGCCGGCCCCCGGCGGGCGACGCCTGGCCGCCGGTCGCGGCGGGCCCGTACCGGCCGATGTCCCTGGCGCCGGACGCGATCACGCCGCGCACCGACTTCGAGGCGGGTCACCAGTGCGACTTCTGGGCGACCGTCCCGGGCCCGACGTCCCAGGGCCCGACGGCGACGGAGGTCCGCGCCCCGGCCCCCGTCCGCTGACGTGCAGTGCCCCGTAGGGGCGCGGGACGGTGTCGATCTGCGGCTGCGCCGCGTGGGCGCGACCGGCCGGCGACGCGCCCGCAGACGCAGTGCCGTGCCCTAGGCCGTGTCCGGCGGATCTTCGTCACACGCCACCACGGCGCCCCGTAGGGGCGCGGGGCACTGCGTGATCCGCCGGACACGGCCTAGTCGCGGCGGTGGTCCCAGCCGAGGACGTTCCGCTCGGGCGGGGGCCTGTAGACCTCTCCCCGCGCCATTTCCCGGTCGTTCTCGGCCTTCGCCGCCCGCTCCTGCCGCTCGCGTTCCTGCGCGGTCGGCTCGTGGACGGCCCGGTGCTTTTTCTTCCACAGCCCGGCCATGACCGCTCCCGCCTTTCCTGCGGAGATCTCCTCCCCTTCCAGCGTCACACCGGGCCGTGGTTCACACCAGTTCGGGTTGCGGTTCCGGGTGCCGTACCGGTGCGGTGGTCCGCGGTTCCCATTGCCTGGTGGTCCGTACGTAGCCGTAGATCACCGAGGCCATCGCGAGAAGGACGAGGGGCCCGAACACCCACGGATTCCCGGCCATCTCCATCGGCAGGAAACGGAAGGCCAGCAGGAGGGCGGTGAAGACGGTCGCGCCATAAAGGGCCAGCCGGATTCCCGACCGGTCCCAGCCGCGTGCCTGCGAGCGCAGTGCCACCTCGATCGTGAGCGTGAAGACCACGCCGGTGACGATGTCCGTGCCGTAGTGGTAGCCGAATCCCAGCGTCGCACCCAGCGTGGTGATCAGCCAGAACGCGCCGAAGAAGCGCAGCAGCCGCGGGCCCTTGCGGGAATGGATGAATATCGCGGTGGCCCACGCCGTGTGCAGGCTGGGCATGCAGTTGCGCGGCGTGAAGTCGTTGAACGGCATGAGGTGCGGCGCGCTCACCGGCGTCGCCGTGTCCGGCCACAGGTTGGCCACGGCCCAGTGCCCGCCGTCGGCGCCGTAGGCGAAGATCGGCCCGACCACCGGATAGATCATGTAGATGGCCGGCCCGAGCAGGCCGATCACCAGGAAGGTCCGCACCAGGTGATGGGCCGGGAAACGGCGCTCGGCCGCCACCTTGCGCAGTTGGTAGAACGAGACGAGGACCGCCGCCACCGCAAGCTGGATGTAGACGTAGTCCAGGAGGTGTTCGCCGATCGGACCGGTGGCCCTGACGAACCGGCCCACGAACCACGACGGATTGCCCAGCGCGTGATCGGCGACCGCCACGTACTGGTCGAGGACCATCGGACGCGTCTTCGACGTGATCAGCAGCCACGTGTCACCGGTCTTACGGCCGGTCACCAGCAGCAGACCCAGCCCGACGCCCTTGAGCAGCAGCGCGCGTTCCCTGCCGGTACGGCGTGTGACGGCGATGACCGCACACCCCAGCACCACCCACAACGCACCGTTGCCGAACATCATCTTGGCGTCGAAAACCCACCGCACCAAGAAAAAGACGACGTCGATACCGACCGCGACACCGGCTGCGATGAACCGCTGCCGCCACGGCAGCACCACCATCATCAATGCCATGCTGCCGTAGAGCAGCGGACCGGATTTCGGAGCGAAAATCACCTCGCGCGCCTGGTTGGTGATCGGCCCGCGCATGCCGTAATGACGTGCGGCTATTTCCAGCGCGATGACGAATCCGAGGGCCACCACACTCACAGCGGCCCACAGAATTACGCGCGGCTGGCGCCAGGCGGCGACCGTCATTCTGTTATTTATTCGCGATGATATGGATGTCAATTATTCGGCCGTTTGCTAGACGTTGGACAAATGGTTGTTCATCATGCTGGAGCAGCACGTTTCCGGCTGAGTACGGGCGATGAGGGTGATCACCGCGAGTCCGAACATGCTATCGGGGCGGCGGAGGGCAGGGTTCGCGCGGGCTCTCAGTAAGATCCACCGAGCTTACGGGGCAGGGTGGATTCGGCGTGGCCACGCGGGGAGCGGACGGGCCGGAGCACGTGGGACCGTTCCGGACGGTCGGGGTGCCGGGTCAGGGCGGCATGGGACAGGTCCTGCTCGGCGTCGCGCCGGACGGGCGGCTGGTGGCCGTCAAGCGGGTGCACGCCGATCTGGCGGAGGACCCGGGCTTCCATTCCCGGTTCCGGCGGGAGGTGGACGCCTCCCGGCGCGTGTCCGGCGCCTCCACCGCGCCGGTCGTCGACGCGGATCCACCGGGCGGGGCTCGTCCACCGCGACCTCAAGCCCTCGAACGTGCTCCTGACCGAGGACAGCGTCCGGGTCGTCGACTTCGGCATCGCCCGCGCGGCCGACCACGACACGAAGCTGACCCGCACGGGCGCACTGATCGGCTCGCCGGACAAGTACGTGACGATGCCGGTGTGCTCGGAGGCCGTGGCCCGGCTCCCGCTGCGGGAGGAGCGGCGCAAGGACAAGGACCTTCGAGGACACGGAAAGCGCGAAGACCGAGTGCTCCTGGCACGACAGGGACCAGCCCCGGATGGACGGCTGGAACTACTCCCCCAGCGCCGCCGTCACGTGGGAGCTGCAGCGCTCGGAGCAGCGGAAGAACGACGGCAACCTCGCGGTGCGGGTCTTCCTGGACAGCACCAGGCACGCCTCCTGCGAGACCGGGGCCCGGGGCATCGCGCAGGCCGCCCTGGCAGCCATGCCGCCGGCGGCGGGCTGAGCGCCGGACGTCGTCACCGCGCTCCGTCCGGCTCCTCCGGCGGCCCCGGCAGGCGCACGCCGAGCGCGGCGATGTCGTCGTCGAGGGCTCCCCCGCTGTAGCGCAGGAGGTCGCGGTGCAGGGCGTCGAGCAGCTGCCGGGGGTGGTCGGGGGACTGCCGGCTCATCCAGGCGGTCAGCGGGAAGAAGTCGCCGGTGCCGTTGCGGGCCTCGGTGACACCGTCGGTGTACAGGAGCAGCAGGTCGCCGGGGGTGACGTCGAAGGTGTCGACGCTGTAGTTGTCACCGATGAGGTCGGCGAGGTCGACCAGCGGCGAGGGAGCGCTGGGTTCGAGGACGAGCAGTTCCTTGCGCTTGAGCAGCAGGGGCGGGGGGTGCCCGCAGTTCAGGACGCGGACGCGGGTGCCCTCGTGGGGGACCTCGACGAGGAGGACGGTGGCGAAGCGCTCCATCATGTCGTCGGGCGGGAAGGCGGCGCTGTAGCGGGTGCTGCTGGCCTCCAGACGGCGTGCGATGTCGGCCAGGTCGGTCTCGTCGTAGGCGGCCTCACGGAAGGCGTTGACGATCGCCGCGGCCGAGCCCACCGCCGGCAGTCCCTTGCCCCGCACGTCGCCGATGAGCAGCCGCACGCCGTGCCGGGACTCGACGACCTCGTAGAAGTCGCCTCCGATGCGGGCCTCGGCGGCGGCCGCGAGGTACAGGGATTCGATGTCGATGCCGGCGCAGCGGCGCGGCATGGGGCTGAGGACGACCTGCTGGGCGGCGTCGGCGACGAGCCGGACCTGGAAGAGGGTGCGTTCGCGCAGGAGCCGCACGTGGCTTCCGTAGGCGGCCGCCACGGTGACGGCGACGATCCCGGCGGAGGTCCACCACGTGTTCAGGCCCGGGAAGACGAAGCCGAGGCCGATCATGAGGAAGAGGCAGACCGTGCCCAGCAGGACGGTGGGGAGCACGGGCCACATGGCGGCGGCGAAGGCGGGGGCCGCGGGGAGCAGGCGGCTGAAGGCCATGCTCGGCGGGGTGGCGTACGCCAGGCCGGCGATGACGACGGTCAGGACCACGGGGGACATCAGGGTGAGCCGCCTGCGGCCGGGGTGTCGACGGGACCTCGGCCCTCCTGACTTGATCACGATTCATAGCATATCTACACACAGTGAACATAGCGCTCTGATGACCGCAGTCGGCGGACAAGCGGTGCGAACGAGTGACCGACGGCGGCCGTCAGGGCGTCCCGCCGGGGGCGGGCGGCGGGAAGATGCGGGCCAGGTGGTAGTCCAGTACCGCGCGCGCGTCGGCCAGGGAGCGGCGCCCGTGCACGACGTCCATGCCCAGGCCGGTGGCGCCCGACACGAGCAGGTCGGCCTCGTGCCGCGCGTCGATGCCGGGTGCCGTGCCGCCGGCCTCCCGGCCGGCCTCGACGATGCCGGCGACCAGCTCCTCGAGCGGCGCTTCGGCGGCGAGGAAGACGGCGGCGAGGGCGGGGTCGGTCAGGCTGCGGGCGTAGTAGGCCGCGAAGACCCGCAGGGCGCGCGCCCGTTGCTCGTCCAGCGGCAGGAACTCGTCCAGCAGCGCCCGCAGCAGCCCCCGCGGATCCTGCCTGCCTGCCGGTACGCGGGTGAGGGCCAGCCGTTCGTTCTCCTCGTGCAGCATCCGCAGCGCGTCGACGAAGAGGGCGTGCTTGCTGTCGAAGTGGTACTGCACCACGCGCAGCGACACCCCGGCCCCGGCCGCGATCCGGCGCATGCTCGCCGCGTCCAGGCCCTCCTCGGCGGCGATGCGCCACACCGCCTCGGCGATCCGGCGCCGCTGCCGCTCCCGGGTGCCGCTCGGCGGCGGCTGGGGTGCCGGTGGGCCGCCGGGGGCGGGCAGGTGCTGCCTGCGCCGGCGGTACGCGCGGGCCTGGCAGCTGCGGGAGCAGTACAGGGCGGGCCGGCCCCGCCGTGCGGGGGCCAGGCCGGTGGCGCACATGGCGCAGCGGGCCGCATTTTCGTCACGCACGAGACGCAACCTAGCGTCGAAAATAGTGTGACGCAAAGGCAATTCCACGCCTGCTGGGCAGGCTTTTCCCACTCTCCGGTTGATACGTTCGTAACGTCATCACCGAGGGGGTAGCAGAGATCATGAAGTACGACGCCCTGCAGGGGCTCGGCGCCATCCTGGCGACGCTCTTCCTCCAGGGGCTCATCCGGCTCCTGGTCCACCACGACGACCGGGGGCTGCTGGCCTGGCTGCCCGGCGGCCTGTGGCCGGCTCTGGTGGGGCATGCCGTCCTCGTCGCCGTCGGCGTGGTGCTCACGGGCTGGGCGCACGGGCGCGCCAAGGCGCTGGGCCGCCGGGGGTGAAGGAGGAAACGGGGGAGGAGACGAACGCCGGGGGAAGCCGTGCTTCCCCCGGCGTTCGCCCGTTCCGGCGCGCTTACGGCGCCATCTCGTAGGCGCCCGCCAGCGCCTCGACACGCTCCCAGACCCGTGCCGAGCGGGCCGCGTCGACCACGGGACGGCGTACCGCGCCCAGGGCCCAGGTCTGCTGCTGCTCGGTGGCGGAGTCCTTGCCATGCAGCTCGACGGCGTAGGCGGAGAAGTCGCGGACGAGGACGGCGAACAGCTCGTCGAGCACGTCCTCCTCGGCGCCGGTCAGGGCGGCCTGCTCCAGGATCAGCTGGCCGTGCACGACCAGGGCGAAGAGCTGGCCGACGGCGAGCAGCAGGTCCAGGTCGCGGCTCTGCTCCTTGTCGGGGGCCGCGGTGGTGACGAAGGTGCACAGGGCGTCGGCCTGCTCGCGGAAGCGGGCGACGTTCGGCAGGTGCGCGTAGCCGTCGTAGGCGGTGCGCCAGTCGTGGAAGCGCACGGAGCCCAGGCCGCGGGCCGGTCCCTGCCGGAAGAGGAAGGCGTCGTCGGCCGCGTCGAGGCGCGTGGGGACGGGCGCGTACTGCGCCGGGTTCAGCAGGTGGTTGCCCATGAACTTGAGGATCAGCGCGAGGTTGACGTGGACCGTGCCCTCCAGCTTCGGCAGGCCGCGGATCTCGCTGGCGGCCTGGGCGAAGTAGGTGTCCTTCTCGAAGCCCTTGGCGGCGATGACGTCCCACATGAGGTCGATGACCTTCTCGCCCTCGGTCGTCACCTTCATCTTCGTCATGGGGTTGAAGAGCAGGTAGCGGCGGTCGTCGGGGCCGGCGGTGCGGAAGTAGTCCACGGCGCGGTCGCTGAAGAGCTTCATGCCGACGAGGCGGACGTACGCATCGGTCAGCTCGCGGCGCACGTGCGGGAAGGCGGTGACGGGGCGGCCGTAGAGGATGCGGTTGTGGGCGTGGGTGACGGCCTCGTACATCGCGTGCTCGCAGATGCCGATGGAGGCGGTGCACAGGTTGAACTTGCCGACGTTGACGGTGTTCAGGGCGGCGTCGAACGCGGCCTGCCCGGTGTGCAGGACGTCCTCGGCGGCGACGGGGTAGTTCTCCAGGCGGAACTCGCTGACGTACTTCGAGGAGTCGACGACGTTCTTGACCAGGTGGTACGCCGCGTGGCGGCTGTCGGCGGCGAAGAAGACGTAGCCGTCGGGGCCCTCGACGTCGGTGCGGCGACCGAAGACGGAGACGAGGCCGGCGGCGTTGCCGTTGCCGATGTAGTACTTCGAGCCGGTGGCACGGAAGCCGCCCTCGCCGTCGGGCTCCAGCAGCATGTCGGTGGAGTAGATGTCGGCGCCGTGGGTCTTCTCCGACAGGCCGAAGGCGAACACCTCGCCCTGGTCGAGCAGTTCGGCGGCGCGGGTGCGGGCGGCGGCGTTGTCGCTCTGCCAGACCGGGCCGAGGCCGAGCATGGTGACCTGCCAGGCGTACCAGTAGTCGAGCCCGTAGAAGCCGAATATCTCGTTGAGGGCGGCGATGCGGGCGGTGTCCCAGCGCTTGTCCGCGCTGTCGCCGGCGGCAGCGGCGGGGGTGAGGAAGGTCGCGAACAGACCCTCCTTGGCGGAGAAGGCGAGGAAGTCGGACAGCCAGGCGCGGGAGCGGTAGTCCTCGATCAGCTTGCGCTTGCCGCGCGTCTCGAACCAGTCGACGGTGGCGCGCAGCAGCCGGCGGGTCTCGGGGTCGAAGTGCGCCGGGTCGTAGGTGCGCGGGTTGAACAGGAGCTGGTCGGCCATGACTGGTCGCCTTTCCGGCTGGGGTCGGGGGTGAGGGACGGTGGGTGGCGCTGTCGGTGGGGGCGTGGAGTGCGGTCCTACGGGCCCGGACGCCCGGCGGCCCGTGCCGCCCGGATGCGGCGGAGGGTGGCGAGCACGTCCTCCAGCCAGGCGAGCGTCATCCGCTCGTAGGCGATGCCGCCGCGCAGCACGACGTGCTGCAGCTCCTGCATGTCGTCCAGGGGCGCGGGGGCGTCGGGACCGGTGAAGTCGCGCGACTCCCCCGCGAGGTAGTGCGCCAGGCGTTCGGAGTGCAGCTGGTGGTAGCGCTCGACCTGGCGCATGAGGGCGGACGGGTCGTCGAAGGCGGCACCGCGGATCTTCACGGCGAGGTCGTGCCGGACGCTCTCGGGCTCGATCGGCTCGTGCAGCCATGCGGCGAGCGCGGCCCGTCCGGGGCCGGCCACCGCATAGTGCTTCTTGTCCGGCCTGCCCTGCTGCGCCACCTCGCGCGCCTCGACCCAGCCGTCGCCCTCCATCCGCTTGAGGACGCGGTAGATCTGCTGGTGGGTCGCGGTCCAGAAGTAGCCGATGGAGCGGTCGAACCGCCGGGCCAGCTCATATCCGGAACCCGGCTTCTCCAGCAGGGAGACGAGGATCGCGTGCTCGAGCGCCATACGCCGGATCCTCTATGCAACTCGTTTCATAGGCAAGAGGGCCCCGGCACGGTGAGACGCGGCTCACGCACGGGCGGGCGCGCCGGCATCGGCTATCTTCGACGCCGATCGGATCAACGGACCGGATCGACAGGGGTGGGGCGGGGCATGTCGCAGGAACCTTGGGCGGAGTTGGGGGAAACCGTCGGCGCGATCCGCGCCCAGTTGCAGCAGGCCATGCAGGACGGCCGGGACGAGCCGCTGAAGTTCAAGGTGGGCCCGGTGGAGCTGGAGATGACCGTGGCCGTGAAGAAGGAGGCCGGGGCGCGGACGAAGGTGTTCGTCCTGCCCTGGACCGGCGAGGCCGACGGCAGACGGACCTCGGAGCGCACCCACCGGATCACCTTCACCCTCCAGCCCGTCGACGCCGACGACGAGGACGCGAAGATCTCCGGCACCGTGGACGGGCTGCCGGAGTAGGCCGGTGGAACGGTCACGGGTCGTGGAGGTCTGGGCTCCCTCCCCGGACCGCCACCGCGTCGGCACCGGCTACCTGATCTCCTCCCGGCTGGTGCTCACCGCCCACCACGCGGTGGCCGACACCCCGGCGCAGCAGCAGGTGCGGGTCCGGCTCCTGGACCCCACGGGCGGTACGACCTGGATGGCGGCCGAGCGGGTCTGGCCCGCCGGCCCCGTCAACCTCACCGTCCACCCCGAACAGGACGGCGCGCTGCTGCGGATCGTCGATCCCGCGTGGCGGCCCCCGGGCGGGGAGCCCGTACGGTTCGGCCGGATCGCCGGCGAGGCCCGCGTGCCGTGCCTGGGGCTGGGCTTCCCCGACGCCGCCACGGACCGCGCGAGGCCGAGGCGGCGCGACACTCTGGCGGTGCGCGGCCACGTGGATCCGTTGCACGCGCTCAAGTCCGGCATGGTCACCGTGCACGTGGACACGGGCATCGTCCCCCGGCGCGCGGCCGGTGGCGGCTCCCACTGGAGCGGCGCCTCGGGCACGGCCGTCTTCTGCGGCTCCCTGCTGGTGGCCGTCCTGGCCACGGACAGGAAGATCGGGGACACCGCGAACGTCCTGGACGCCGTCCCCGTCACCACGCTCCTCGCCCTGCCGGGCTTTCGCCGGGTCCTCGATGAGGAGGGCGTCCGCTGCTTCGCCGAGGACGTCCCCGCGCCCATGAGCAGCGAGGAGGCTGCCGAGCCCGCGTTCTCGCCCCTCGCGATGGCCCCCGTCTCCCGTGCCCACCGGGCGCGGACGGCCGCGGCGGCCGGGGCCGCGGCCGTCCTTGCGGCACTGGTCGTCCTCCTCGGCCTCCTCGCCCGGCAGCCGGAGGCCGTCCGGCTGCCCGCCGCGGCGGCCGCCGGCACCCTGGCGGCGTGGGCCGTCGTCCGGGTGCGGCGGCCCCGGTGGCCCGGCGCGGCCAGGGCGGCCGCCCGGCAGGCCCTCGCCGAGACCGTCCGCCAGGAGGCGGGCGAGCGGCGCAGGCAACTGCTGGGCCGGGACACGGTGGCCATCAACGTCACCTTCACCACGCTGCCGGACACCGGCCGCGGGCCCCGCTCCGCCCCGCCCGCGGGCGACTTCGAGGGCATCGCCCGCTACTTCGCCGCCCTGCGGCCGCAGCGGCTCGTCGTCACCGGTGGGCCCGGTGCGGGCAAGACGCTGCTCGCCAACGAGCTCGCCCACCGGCTGCTGGCGCAGGAGCGCTCCGAGGGCCCGGTGCCCGTACCGGCCGGGCTCGCCGGGTGGGACACCGCCACGCCGTTCGCCGACTGGTTCGCCGCCCTCCTGGCCCGCGAGTACCTGGGCGGTTCCGAGACCGCGGCCCGTGACCTGCTCGCCTTCGGCCGGGTCCTGCCCGTGCTCGACGGGCTGGACGAGATGGACGAGGCCGGCACCGGCCGGCGCCACGCCGCGGCCGCGCTCGCACAGTTCAACGAGTTCACGGGGCCGCTCGTGCTGACCTGCCGGGAGGAGGACTACACCGCCCTCGGCCGGGACGGCGAGCGGCTGCTCGACTGCGCCACGGTACGCATCGACGCGGTCGGCGCGCCGGACCGCCGGCACTACCTCCACCAGCGGGCCCACGACCGGTCCCGGCTCGCCGGGCTGGACGCCGAACTGTCGGAGCCGGACACCGCGCTCGGCGCAACGCTCGGCTCACCCTGGATGCTCACCCTTGCGTCGATCACCTCCCAGTCCGAGGAGGGGGCCCGCGTCCTGCGGTCGTTCATCGGCGTACCGGCCTGCGAGGCGCAGGTGCGCCGGCTGCGCGACGTGCTGCTCGCCCGGCTCGTGCCGACCTTGTGCCGGCCGGACCCCGGGCACGGCGCCCAGCCGTATCCCGACGCGGAGGCGGTCACGCGCTGGCTGCGCCTGTTCGCCGCCCATCTGCACGGCGGCCCGGCCGGCCGGGACCTGGCCGTCCACCGCCTGTGGCCGGTGGCGGGCCCGCGCGCGGCCCGGTACGCCGCCGCCGCGCTCACCCTGGTCTGCTGGCTGCCGGCGTTCGTGCTGCTCGCGCTGTGCCTGCGGCAGCGAGGGGGCTTCCCCTTCCCCGGCACCCTGCTGCTGCTCCTGCTGGTTCCCGCCCCGCTCGTGGCCGCGTGGGGCGCTCGGGCCCGTGCCATCCAGCCCCGGCGCGTCCTGCACCAGCGTCTGCGCAGCGCGCTCGGCTGGCAGCGGATCGGCCTCGGTGCCCTGCTCGGTTGTGTGCTGATGCCGCCGCTCGTCCCGCTGTTCGGCGCGGGGTACGCGGGTGCGGCCGCCACCGCCTTCGCGCTCGTCTTCGGCTTCGGCCTGGCCCTGTCGGTCCGGGCCGACATCGACCGCCGGTTCCTGGTGGCCGGCGGGCTGCCCGTCGCCCTGGGCCCGACGGTCGCCGCCGGCCGCCTCGCCGGCCCCCTCGGCGACGTCATCGGGGTGATCGCGGGCTGCGGCGGCGGGGCGCTGGCCCTGGCAGTAGGTGTCCCGCTGGGCCTGTGGGCCGCCCGTCGCGCCGACGGCGGCGCCCCCGACCCGGACCCGCCCGGCGCCCCCACCCCGCTCGCCCCCTTGCGGGGCGACGCGGCGGCCGGCCTGGTCGCCGGCGTCATCGTCACCGGCATCGCGCTGTACGCCACGCTGAGCGTGCCCTGGCTCCGCGTCGGCTGGCCGCTGGCCGTGCCCACGTCCCTCGCCTGCGGCCTGGCGGCCGGCCCCGGCTTCGTCGCCGACGTCACCCGCCAGTACGCCGGCGTGGTCCTGGCCACCCGCGGCCGGCTCCCCTGGAACGTCGTGGGCTTCCTGCGCTGGTGCCACCGCATCGGCCTGCTGCGCTCGGCCGGCACGGTCTACCAGTTCCGGCACGAGGACCTGCTGGCGTGGCTGCGCGAGCGCGAGCGCGTATGAGTACGCGTACTCATGACAACCACCGTTGCCCCGGGGAGGGTCGGGACATGACGAGGATCAAGGCGACGAGGGCACGGCTCGGGGTGCTGCCGGTGGCGGTGCTGGCCGTGCTGGCGGCCGGGTGCGGGACGGAACGGGCAGGCAGCGACGCCGCCGGTGCCAAGGCCTCGCCGAGCGCGTCGGCGGCGGCGAGCGCAGCGGCGGACTTCCCCTGCCCGGGCGAGAGCCGTCTTGCGACCCCGCGCTCGACGTCGGGCTCCTCGACCCCGGAGGGGCCGCCCGCCGACCACTACGCCGAGAACCACGGCTTCAAGGTGCCCCTCCCCCTGCACGGGCAGAAGCGGTGCGAGGGACTGGCGGCCGCCGGCCGCGTCAAGGGCGCCCTGGAACCCCTGCGCGGGCGCGGCGACTTCGCCCCGGAGAGCACCCGCCGCGCGCTCATCGCCCTCGGCTACCCCGCCGAGAAGGTGCGCTCGTACCAGAACGGCGCCACCGGCGTCGGCTTCCTCGTCGACGCCGCCTCGCTGTGCCTGGAAGGCACGATGAGTTCCGGCTCGATCCGGGCGGAGGCCTTCGGCGGCTACCCCGACGGCACCGGCTGCGAGCCGCCCCGCGGCGGCCACTGACGGCCTTCAGGCGGTGAGTTGGGCGAGCTCGTCCGGCTCCAGCGCGATGTCGAACGTCTCCTTCAGGACCTGCCCCAGCTCGGACGGGGCGATCTCCTTGGACGTCCGGGAGCCGTCGGGGCGGATCGTCGTCCACGTGGTGGCGTCCAGCTGGTGGTGCTCGGTCCCGGTGAACCGCTGGGCGAAGATCCGCTTGACGAACGGCGAGCGCGGGTGCGTGCCCACGTAGTGGCTTCCCATCACGTAGTCGATGGGATAGCGCGGCGCGAGGGAGAAGGTGTGCCGGTCCGTCCAGCCGTCCGGGCCGTGCTGGTGGAGCCACCACGCGTCGACGAGGGTGCCGGGCCGCCGTTCGAGCCGGAACCGCCAGCCGTCGGCGTCCACTTCGGCTCCGTCGGCGAGCTCGACCGGCTCGGTGGGGCCGCCGCCGAAGCCCACGTCGCACAGCCAGTGGCGGTCGTCGTCGGTGCTGCGCACGACCAGCATGGCGTGGGTCGCCGGGGTCCACCGGCCGCTGCCGAGCGTCACCCGCCCGGAGATCCCGTCGACCTCGAACCCGAGGCGCTCCAGCGCCGCCGCGAGGAGCAGCACGTGCTCGAAGCAGTACCCGCCCCGGCGCCTGCGGACGATCCGCTCCTGGAGGGAGGCGAGGTCCAGGGGCAGCGGCCGGCCCAGGACCGCGTGGACGTTCTCGAAGGGGATCGACGTGGTGTGGGCCCGCACCAGGCGGCGCAGCGTGGCGAGCGTCGCGGTGCGCTCACCGGTGAAGCCGATGCGGCCGAGGTAGGCGTCCACGTCGAGCTCGTCGCCGTGCCAGGTGCCCGTGCCGGTGGGGAGGTGCGAAGTCATCGTGTGCTCTCTCACGTTCCGTGCGCCGCGTTCTTCCCGTTCCCGAACGCCGCCCTGCCGACCCTACGGGCCCGAGCGCACCGGGCGCCTGTGCGTGCGGTCCCGTCCCGCCCGGGACCTTGGTCGCAGGCCGTACGGTCGGCAGGAGGCCGCTCCGCCGCGCGGCGGAGCGGCCTCCTGCGCGCGGCCGACGCCGCCGGCGAGGACCGTTTGCGATCTTCGAGTCAGCGCCCGGGGCCGCCCCGGCGCCCGGCCGAAGGACGATCCCGATGCGTGCAGCCCCCTCACCGACCATGACGGTTCCCGCCCCGACCACCGAGCGGCCCGTGCCGCCGTGGGCGACGCGGATCGCCCGGCTCCTGCCATGGCTCGCGCTGCCCGTGTGCCTGTGGCGGCTGCCCATCGGCTTCGGGTACACGATGGGGCTCGACCTCGGCCCCATGCCGGGGCCGGTGTGGGCGGGCGTCCTCTACGTCGGCACGCTCAGTCTCCTCACCGAGCTGTTCGCCCTGGCGTGCCGCGGACTGGTGAGCCGGTGGGGGGAGACCGTTCCCACGTGGGTGCCACGGCTGGGGGGACGGCGCATTCCGCCGATGGCCGTGATCGTCCCCGCGACGGTCGCGGGCCTGGGCCTGATGTACCTGTTGGTCGACTGGTGGTTGGCCGTCTTCCGCGTCGAGGGCTGGGCGGCCGGACCGTACGACAACGTGTGGTGGCAGATCCTGGCCGACACGGTCAGCGCCCTGTTCGTGACATGGGGGCCGCTGGTCCTGGCGCTCACCTACGGCTACTGGCGGCGCCGTTGCCGGTGACGGACGCTCCGGAGGGCGGCTGCGCCAGCCGCTCGACGGCCTGCAGGGTGCGGGCCGCGGCGTCCTCGCTCGCCATGTGCCGGGCCGCGGTGGCGGCGGCGCGGGCGTACGTTCCGTCCCGTACGGCGTCGCGGAGGGCGTCGCCGAGGCGCTGCGCGGTCAGTTCCTTGAAGGGGATCGGTGCGGTGGCCGCGCCGAGGGCGGCGAGCCGGCCGGCCCAGAACGGTTGGTCCGCGGCCACCGGGACGGGCACCGCCGGGACGCCGGCGCGCAGCGCGGCCGCCGAGGTGCCCGCGCCGGCGTGGTGGACCACCGCGGCGACGCGCGGGAACAGCAGCGCGTGCGGCAGGTCGCCCACGGTCAGCAGGTCGTCGCCCGCGGCCGCGAGGCCCGCGCTGCCGTTCTGCAGGATGCCGCGCAGCCCGGCCCGGCGCAGGGCGGCCACGGCGAGCTCGCTCAGCCGCTCCCCCTCGCTGCCGGCCATGGAGCCGAAACCGACGACCACGGGCGGTGGTCCGGCGGCGAGGAAGTCCTCCAGGTCCGCGGGCAGCCGCTCGCTCTCGTCGACGTGCGGCCACCAGGTGCCGACGACCTGAAGACCGTCGCGCCAGTCGGACGGGCGCGGGACGAGGGCGGTGCTGAAGCCGTGCAGGACGGGCCAGTTCGCCGCTTCCTGCCGGCGCCGGGCCGCTGCGGGGGTGAGCGGGGGAAGGCCGAGGCGGCGGCGCAGGGCGGCGGTGGCGGGTGCGAAGACGCGGTCGGCCATGCGCAGCGCGAAGCGGCCGGCCGCGCGGTTGCCCAGGCGCCCCAGGGAGCGGGCGCCGGTGACGACGGGCGGGAAGTCGCCGGTCGGTGCGGTGGGCTGGAGGTAGACGCCGAGGCTCGCGGTGCCCGTGGCCTCGGTGAGGTGCCAGCCGAGCGGGGCCGTGGTGGCGGACAGCAACAGCAGGTCGGTGTCGTCGGTGACGGCGTCGGCGAAGCCCTGGCCGAGCTCGGTGACGAAGGTGGCGGCGCTGCGCATCAGGGCGCGCCGGTCGCCGACGTCGCCGTGGGCCTCGGGGCGGCCGGGCAGGCGGCGGAAGTCGAGGCCGGCGCGTGCCACCAGGTCCGCGAAGGGCTCCGGGGCGGCAAGGGCGACGTCGTGGCCGGCCCGGCGCAGCGCGGCGCCCAGGCCCGTGTAGGGGGCGATGTCACCGCGCGAGCCGGCCGCGGCGATCAGGATCCTCATCAGTGCTCCATCAGGTGTGATACGGCCGGGAGGGCCGGGTGTGGCGTGTCAGTGCGCGCCTTGAGTGGCTTCCGAGCAGTGGCCGCCCGGCTCGCCGGGGCGCCCTGGCTGCTGATCAGCCGGCCCTCCCACGCCGGTCGGTACGGTGCGCGCCTCGCGGCGGGCGGCGTTGGCGTGCACGGCCTTGCGCAGGTAGGCGGCGAGGCCCGGCCGCTGCTGCGAGGGCGGGACGACGAGGGCGAAGGCGCGCGGGTCGGCGGCGAAGTCGTCGGCGATGCGCCGGTGCATGAGGGGCGGGCACGAGGTGAACCAGCGCGAGATGTGCAGGCGGTGCTCCTCGGCGAGGTCCATGACCCGCTCGCCGTCGGCGGGCTCGCGCTCGTCGAAGGCGGCGAGCAGTTCGGCGCGCCAGGCGGTGGCTTCGCTCATCAGCTGCCGCCAGTCCTCCTTGCTGTGGGCCGCGGCCCGCGCCATCGACTCGCGGTGACCCTCGGAGCCGGCCCACTTCAGGTGGGCCTCGGTGGCATAGCTGAGGTCGAAGGCGACCTCGCCGAAGACCTCGAAGCGCTCCTGCGGGCTCAGGGACACCCCCGTCTGCTGGACCTCGATGGCCCGCTCGGCGACCTCGGCGAGCCGTTGCAGCCGGGCGGCCTCCTCGCGCAGCTGCCGTTGCCGGGCCCTGAGGTGGTCCAGGGCGTTGGCCTGCGGGTCCTGCAGGATGGTGGCGATCTCCTCCAGACAGAAGCCGAGTTCCCGGTAGAAGAGGATCTGCTGCAGGCGGGCCAGATCGGCGTCGCTGTAGAGGCGGTAGCCGGCGTGGCTGCGGCCGCGCGGCGTGAGCAGCCCCGCCCGGTCGTAGTGGTGCAGCGTCCGCACCGTCACCCCGGCGAAGGCCGACACCTGTCCCACGGAATAGCTCATGCACCTGCCCTTTCGTCGGCGTACAGCCTGCAGCCTGACGTAAGGGAAGGGTCAACCGGCCCGGCCTGCCGCCGTCACCCGCAGGACTGAAGCGGGGGGCGGCCCGCATTCGCAGGGGTGGCGGGGGAAGGATGACGGGCATGGCGACCTGCTCGACGGATGCCCACTACCGTCAGAACGTACTGCCGTACTACCGGGCGTTCGGCTCGCGCTTCGGCTATGCGGCTCTCCTCGGCCGGACGCGGCACTTCGGCTGGTACGAGCCCGGTGACCCGCCCTGGCGGTTCACGGCCGCCATGCGTCGCATGGAGCTCGTCACCGCCCGCAAGCTGGCCCTGCCCGCAGGGTCGTCGGTGCTCGACGCGGGGTGCGGGGTGGGCGACACGGCCCGTACGGTGGCCCGGGCGAGCGGGGCGTACGTCACGGGGATCGACGGGATCGAGCCGGACCTGGCCATCGCCCGGCAGCGCTCGGCCCGGGCGGGCGGCCCGGGCGGGCGCACGCGCTTCCTGCGGGCCGACTATCACGCACTCCCGTTCGCCGATGCCTCGTTCGACGGCGTCTACACCATGGAGTCGTTCGTCCACTCGCCCGAGCCGGCGCGGGGGCTCGCCGAGTTCTTCCGCGTCCTGCGGCCCGGCGGCAGGCTGGTGATGTTCGAGTACGCGAGCACCCCGCAGGACCGGCTCACGCCGAAGGCGCGATCCGCGCTGGTGCGGGTCTGCGAGCTGTCCGGCATGGCGGGGATGCTCGCGATGACGCACGGCGAGTTGGAGCGGCTCCTGGGGCGGACGGGCTTCGCGGTCGAGTCGGTCCACGACGTGACGGCGAACATCCTGCCCATGCTGTACGCGTTCTCGGTGCTCGGCCGCCTGCCGTACGCGCTCGCCCGCGCGGTGGGCCGCGGGGACGCCCTGGTCAACGCGATGAGCGGGGTGGAGATGTACCGGCACCAGGAAACCTGGCGCTACACCATCAGCGTCGCCGTCAAGCCCTGACCCTCATGCCCGCGGGGTGGCGCCCGGCCGGAGGCGGCCCGTCAGGGCCAGGAAGGCGACGAACGCGCCCGTGACGAGCCAGCCGGGCCAGCCGGCGATGCCCATGTGCAGGGGGTCGAGAGAAGCGTCGGGATCGGCGAAGTGCCGGACCATGCCCACGCTCATGGTGCTCACGAAGGCGTGCCCGAGGACCGCCGGCACGACCGAGCCGGAACGCAGCCGCAGCCAGCCGAGGACCGGCAGCACCAGGAGGCAGCTGATCAGCATCGCGGGGACGGAGACGTACCAGGGCCGGCCCGGGTACTGGCCGCCCATCAGCAGCGTCGGCAGGTGCCACAGGGCGAAGGCCGTGCCGGTGAGCAGGTACGCCCGGACCAGGGCGGCGCGGCTGCCGTCCCGCAGCAGGCGTGGGAACAGGTAGCCCTGCCGGCCCAGTTCCTCGCCGAAGAACAGCGGCAGCGAGATGAGCATGCCGGCCAGGCCCTCGGCGGCCCGGGTGCCGAGCCCGCTTGCCTGCATTCCGTCGAAGGGGTAGCGGCCCACGAACGTCCCGAGCGCGAGGGCGGCCCCCGTCAGACCTGCGGGAACGGCCACGGCCAGCAGGCACGACCGCACGGCGCGCCCCCAGGGCCGAGGCCACCGCAGGGCGAGGGCGTCGCGCAGCCGGCCGGTGCGCTCGACCTGACGCAGGACGAGGAGGGCGGCGAGCGCGGGGGCGAACATGGCGGCGGAGATGCAGACGTTCTCCAGCGCGCCGGGCTGCTCCCGCGCGTCGGTGCGCTGGAAACCGCCGGCCAGCAGCGGTGTGGCCGATGCGCAACGTGCTCCGGCAGCCGTGCGCCCTGCCGGCGCGCCGGCGCACGACTGCCGCGCGCCCGATGAGCACTACCGCGCCCGGCGCCCATGACGGTAGGCCTGAGTGCAGGCACGGACACCCCGGTGAACGAGGAGCGTCAATGGATACCAGCCCGGACGGGGTGAGCGTGCTCGGGCTGGGAGCCATGGGCTCCGCCCTGGCAGCCGGCTTCCTGGCCGCCGGCCACCGTACGACCGTGTGGAACCGCACCCCGGGCCGGGCGGCGGCCCCGGCCCTGCGCGGCGCCGTGGTGGCGGGCTCGGCGGCGGAGGCTCTCGCGGCGAGCCCGCTGACCGTGGTGTGCCTGTCCACGTACGATGCGGTCCGCGAGGTCCTGGAGCCGCTGCCGGGCGCCGTTGCCGGCCGTACCGTCGTCAACCTCACCTCCGGTCCGCCCGTGGACGGGCAGCGGATGGCGCAGTGGGCCGAGCAGTGCGGCGCCGGGTACCTCGACGGGGTGCTGATGACGACACCGAACAGGGTCGGCACCCCCGACGCCCTGCAGCTCTACGCCGGCCCCGCGGCCCTCTTCCGTGCGCACGAGACGACGCTCGCGGCGCTGGGCGACGCGCTGCACGTCGGCGGGGACCACGGGCTGCCGTCCGTGTACGACACGGCGTTGCTGGGGCTGATGTGGTCCACCCTGACCGGCTGGCTCCTCGGCACCGCGCTGATCGGCGCCGACGGGCCGGGCGGCGGCGTGCCGGCGATCACCTTCACGGACGTCGCGGCGCGCTGGATGAAGACCGTGGAGACGTTCATGCGCGACGGCGCCCGGCAGGTGGATGCCGGGCACACGCCGGGCGGACAGTTCCCGCTCGACCTGCACCTGATGACGATGGACGTCCTCGTGCACGCCTGCGAGCTCCGCGGCATCGACCCGCAACTCCCCCGGGCCTACCGGGCCCTGGTACGCAGGGCCGTCACGGAGGGCCACGGGAGCGACAGTTTCGCGCGACTGATCGGCTACGTGCGCGAACGCCCGGCGTGACACCACCTGCGCACCGCGCAGGCTTGCGCATGGCACCAACATGGCGCCATGATGGCACCACTGTCGCGGCGCTCCATGTCGGCTGCCTGCACCGGTAGTTCACCCGCACGCTCGCTGACGGCGCCGACCGCCTTCTTCCCGTACGACCCACCGCACGGAGGACTCCATGCCCCAGCACCCGTCCTTACAGCCCGCGCCCGTCGCCGCCCTGCCGGTGACCCGCCCCGTGGGCTGTCCCTTCGACCCGCCCGCCGAACTGGCGCGCCTGCGCGAGGAGCAGCCCCTGCGCCGGATGCGCTACCCCGACGGTCACCTGGGCTGGCTGGCCACCGGGCACGCCACGGTCCGCGCGATCCTGGCCGATCCCCGGTTCAGCTCCCGCTACGAGCTGCTGCACCTGCCGGTCGCGAGCGGCTTCGACGGCCCGCTGCCGCCGGCCCAGCCCGGCGACATGAGCGGCATCGACGCCCCCGGCCACACCCGCTACCGACGGCTGCTCATGGGCAAGTTCACCGTCCGGCGGATGCGCGCACTGACCGAGCGCGTGGAGGAGTTCACCACGGCCTGCCTGGACACCATGGAGCGGCAGGGCCCTCCGGCGGACCTGGTGACGGCGTTCGCCCAGCCCGTCCCCGCTCTGGTGATCTGCGAGCTGCTCGGCGTGCCCGCCGACGACCGCGACGTCTTCCAGCACCACACGACCACGCTGACCGACATGAGCAGTTCGTCGGAGGAACGGGACGCCGCCTACACCGCCCTGCAGGACACCCTCCACGCGCTCGTCCCGGCCAAGCGGGCGGCGCCCACCGACGATCTGCTGGGCGACCTCGCGCACGACAGCGACCTGACCGACGAGGAGCTGGCCGGCGTCGGTACGTTCCTGCTGGGCGCCGGTCTGGACACCACGGCCAACATGCTGGCCCTGGGCACCTTCGCCCTGCTGAGCAACCCGGGGCAGCTCGCCGCCCTCCGCGACGACCCCGGCCTCGCCGACCGGGCGGTCGAGGAACTGATGCGCTATCTGACCATCACGGACACCGGCGTCCGCGCGGCCCTGGAGGACGTGGAGGTCGACGGCCACCTCGTCGAGGCGGGCGAGTGCGTGACCCTCTCGCTCCAGGCCGCCAACCGCGACCCGGCCCGCTTCCCCGACCCCGACACCCTCGACGTCCGCCGTGGCGCCACCGGCCACGTCGGCTTCGGTCACGGCCCCCACCAGTGCCTCGGCCAGCAACTCGCCCGCGTCGAGATGCGCGTGGCCTTCCCCGCCCTGCTCGCCCGCTTCCCGCGCCTGCGGCTGGCCGTCGCGCCCGAGGACGTCCCCCTGCGCACCACCTCGAACATCTACGGCGTGCACCGGCTGCCCGTCGCCTGGTGACGCAATGCAGTCCGTGTCCGAAACCTTTCGGTCACCTTGCGGGCGCCGGCCTACTGAAAACGGAACCTTCCCCCCGCCCATGACCCCGCACACGTGAGCTGTGCGACGCACAAACCCCTTGATGCAAATGGCGATTGGTGGGGGCAGCAACTGAGGCTGGCCGATTCGGCCCCACCGAGGTCGACGTGTCACGCGTGGCCTCCCTAGCGTGCAGGTGGCCGGATCGCATCGTGAGGGTCCGGCAACGGAAACACACGGCAGTCACCTCAAGGGGGACCATGCGTAAGGTGAATGCACGCCGGTACGCCGTCGCCTCGGCGGCACTCGGCCTGGCGGCGGGGTTGTTCGCAGCGGCGCCGGCGTCCGCAACGGCAGCGGCGCCCTCCGCACAGGGCGCGTCCGGGGACGTGGAGTTCTCCGTCTTCGACAACGGATCCGGAATCCCGAGAAACTCCTCGTTCCGGCTGGCCGACCTCGCCCGGCACGGGATAGCGGATTCCGCGGTGAAGCAGCTCGGCGCCGGGAAGGCGCCCGCTGCCGCCGGGACGCAGAACGCGACGCTCAGCGGCCCCGACGACCTGGTGGGGCAGTGGAAGGACCGTGACGGCTGGACCGTCTACATGCGGCGGGGGTACTACGACCCCGTCAAGGACAAGGGCTTCGGACTCACCAAGATAGAACAGAAACACAACCTCACCATGAAGGCCGTCCGGGCCACCACGCAGTACCCGCGCCCGGGAGCCGCGGGGAAGCAGAAGTTCGCCGGGTATCCGGACACCTGGAACTACTTCACCGACGTGCTGCACGTGAAGTGCAGCGGCTGGTGGATCTTCAGGACCTGCCGCGTCGACAAGGTCCAGCCGGTCCGTGCGGGAGTAGACTTCAGCGTCAAGATCCCGATGCTGCCCAAGGGCGTCATCACCGCCTACTGCGAGGGTGTGCAGGGGCGTTGCCCCGACTGGGTCAAGAACGCCGTCAACATCTGATCCGTCCCGCGCCAGGAGGGTCTCCCCGATGAGCAGACGTCCGGTCCGGCCGTCCCGCATCCTGCCCGCGGCCGAATGGTGGGCGCCGTTGCTCGTCGACCTGGGGGCCGTGCAGCGCGGGAGCGCCGAACTCGGCCTGTGCGTCCGGGATGTCGACCTCACCACCGGCCGCGCACGGGTGACCGTGCAATGGCCCGGCATCCCCGCCACCACCCTCCTGCCCGACCCCGAGGCCGGCCGCGACGCGCTCCTGCAGGCGATCGCCGCGGTCGGCCCCGCCCGGCTCGTCGACGACGAGCCGGCCGACGCACCGTCCGCACCGCTCGCCGGCCACGGCTGGCTGCTCGACGAACTCGGGCGCCGCAGCGACGCCTGGTACGCGTACCTCGCCGAACCGGTCGAGCTGCTCCGGGTGGAGACCGACGGCCACCGGGCCACGGACGTCGCGGTGGCGCGCACCGCGCGCGGCGACGTGGTGGGGGTCCGTGTCCCCCTGGCGGGGCTGGGGGCGGACGGCATGGACGTCGGTCTCACCTACACCATCGTCGAGCGCGCGGTGACCGCCGCGGCGGACGACCTCCGCCCGGCCGGCTCGCTGCAAGGCCGGCCCGCTTTCTCCACCGGCCTCCCGGGCGAGGACTAGGGCCTGTCCGGCGGTTCTTCGCCCACGCGCCACCACGGCGCCCTAGGGGCGCGGGGCTGTGTCGATGTGCGGCTGCCGCCGCGTGGGCGCGACAAGCCACGACGTGCCCGCAGTCGGCCCCCCCCGGGGTGGCGTGTCGGCTGCGGGCCGTCGCCGGCTGATCGCGCAGTTCCTCGCGCCCCTACGGGGCACTGCATGATCCGCCGGACACGGCCTGGGCGGGTGCCCCATCGGGGACGCCCCGTAAGGGGCGCGGGGAACTGCGCGATCAGCCACCGGCGGCTTGCAGCCGACACACCACCCCAGGGGCGCGGCGGCAGCCACAAATCGACAAGGGGCCCCGCGCCCCCTACGGGGCGCTGCACCCGCCAGGTGGGAGGGACTCCCCCGTGCCCAGCCGGATCGCCGCGCGGGGCCGCATCGGCTCCTCGCCGCACCGGGAGAGCAGGACGAGCTCCTCGACCGTGGCCTGCAGGGTGCCGAGACGGGCCGCGCACTCGGCGGCCAGGCGCTTCGGGTCCTGCGTGCGGCCCAGCGAAAGGTGCGGGACGAAGCGGCCGCCGCGGCCGCGGCACGGCGGGAACCGCAGTGCCAGCTGCCGGTGGAGGCGGGCCCACGGTGCCGGGTCCGCCGCGGCCGGGTCGAGCCAGATCGTGGCGTAGTGCCGGTGCCGGAAGTACCGTACGCCCGTCATGCGTACGGTGAACGGCGCGCTGTCCGCCGCCGCGGCGGACAGCAGCGGCATGGCCTGCGGGAACTCCTCCTCCGGTACGAAGCCGAACAGCAGGTTCACGTGCGGCGGCCAGCGCCGCACCTGGGGATCGTGCTCCCAGCGGATGTCCTGGATCGCCGGCCACAGCTCCTGCGGCGGCAGCCACGCCACCGCCGTCCGGGCCGTCGGCGCCACCTCCAGCACGCCGGCCGGCCCTGCCCCGCCGTAGTCCGCGATTGCGTCCACGCTTCCATGGTCCGCATCCCGCATGGGCTGCGCATGCGCGGAGGGGCGGCGTCAGGTGGGGAGCGCCCCGGCCCAGGTCTGCAGGGCGGGGTCGGCCAGGCTGGTGCCCAGCCAGTCGTGGTCGAGGGTGGCTCCCTCGAGGGAGGGTACGACCGCGACGTACAGTCCGGCGGCGCGGGCCGCGGCAATGCCCGTCGCGGAGTCCTCGAAGGCGACGGAGCGCCGCGGGTTCGCGCCGAGGGCCTCGCATGCCGTGAGGTAGAGCTCCGGGGCGGGCTTGGGGGAAAGGACCTCGTCGGCGGCGAAGGAGTGGGGGAAGAAGTCGGTCAGGCCGGCCGACCACAGGGCGGCGTCCAGCAGTTCCCGGGGGCTGTTGCTGGCGACGGCGACGGGGACGGCGGCCCGGCAGGCGCGCACCAGCTCGACCGCGCCGGGCAGGGCCTCGGCGCCCCGGGCGAGCTCCCGGCGGACGCGTGCGAGGAGGTCGGCGGCGATGTCGGCACCGGCGTCGGGGCAGCCGAAGTACGCGGCCATGGCCTCCGCGGCGGACTCCAGGGTGCGGCCGACGACCAGGGCCTTCTGTGCGGGGCCGAAGGGGTGGCCGTGCGCTGCGAAGACGGCTGTTTCGGCAACGGTCCAGCGGGATTCGGTGTCGACCAGCAGCCCGTCGCAGTCGAAGACGACGGCGTCGGGGCGGGCGGGGAGCGGGTGGTTCATGGGGGTCCTCACTGGCCGAGTGCGAGCCGGATGCCGAAGGCGGCGATGACGGTGCCGGTGACGCGGTCGAGGAAGCGCCGGGCCGAGGGTCGTTGCAGGCGGTCCCGGAGCAGGTGCGCGAAGGCGATCAGCGCGCAGGACCAGACGAGGGCCAGGGCGACGTGCACGCCGGCCAGGAGGACGCCGGAGACGAGGTGCGAGGCGCCGGCGGGCATGAACTGCGGCAGTACGGCGATGTAGAAGGCGCCCATTTTCGGGTTGAGGAGGTTGGTCACCAGCCCTTGCCGCCAGCCGCCGAGCAGGGTGTCGCCGGCGCCCGTCCCGGCGCCGGCCGCGTCCTCGGCGTCCGCCGGCTGCGGGCTTTCGCCCGGCGAGCGGCGCCGCCAGGTGGCCCACAGCAGCTTGCCGCCCATCCACAGCAGGTACGCGGCTCCGGCCCACCGCAGCGTCTCGTACGCGAGGTGGGAGGCGGTCAGGAGAGCGGTCACGCCGAGCGAGGTGAGCACGCCCCAGACCAGCGTGCCGCTCTGTATGCCGAGGACCACGCCCCAGGCGCGACGGCGGTGGCCGAGCGCGGCGGTGCGCAGGATCAGTGCGGTGTCCAGTCCGGGGGTGAGGGTGAGGAGTCCCACGATCAGGGTGAAGGCCCCTATGGCGTTCAGGGTGATCATGAGCGATCACCCTAGGTCGGGACACCTTCCGGGTCCACAATTCCTGCCCGGAATCGGGCAGGAATCGGGGAGTTGGGTGCGGTCGCTCCGCTTACCGGACGCCGCGGACGGCCTCGGGATGCGTGGGCGGGAGCGCGGTGGGCGCCTGGGCCTTCAGCGCGGCGGGGGGCGGGGTGACGTAGACCGGGGCCGGATCGGGCTGGGGGGCGCAGGTCTTGGCGATGAAGCCCTTGCCCGCCGGGAGGCTGCCGTCCCGCAGGTACGCGGTGAAGGTGCCGTCCAGGCAGGAGTTGCCGCGGAAGAGGATCTCGTGGAAGCTGCCGCCGTTCTGGACGACGAGCTTGGAGCCGGGCAGCGCCTTGTGCATGGCAACGCCACCCTCGTACGGGGTGGCGGCGTCCTCGGTGGCCTGGAAGAGCAGGACGGGCGGCAGGCCCTTGCCGGTGATCTTCAGCCGGCCGGCCTGGTTGCCCTGGTAGGGCCAGAACATGCAGGCGGCGTTGTACCACATGTTGTTGTAGGTGTAGAAGGGCGCGACGGCGTCGACCGCGGCCTGGTCCTTCTTCCAGAACTCCCAGTCGCGAGGCCAGGCGTTCTCCGTGCACTGGACGGCGTTGTACGCCGGGAAGGTGCCGTCGTCGGCGCCCGGGGCCGCGTACGTGTTGTAGGCGATCTGCAGCGGCCGGGTGTCGTTCTTGGTGACGTAGGCCGACAGGACGGTCGCCATCCGCGGCCAGCGCAGGAAGGTGTAGCCGCCGCCGTAGAAGGTGTCCTCGAACTCGGCGGGCCCGATCCTGCCGGGTGCCGGCGCCGCGTCCACCGGGTGGCTGCGCAGCGCCTCCTCCACCTGGTAGTACGTGCGCTTCACGGCGGCGGCGTCGGTGCCGAGGTGGTAGACGGAGTCGGCCTTGGCGGTCCACGCCGCGAAGGCGTCGAAGCGCCGCTGATGCTCCTTGTCCTGCAGGATGTTGTGGTCGTACCAGCTGATGGTGGGGCCGACGATGCTGTCGAGCACCATCCGGCGCACGTGCGAGGGGAAGAGCTCGCCGTACGTCGAGCCGAGGGTGGTGCCCCACGACCCGCCGTAGAAGTTGATCTTCTTGACGCCGAGGGCCCGCCGGATGCTGTCCATGTCGCGGGCGTTGTCGACGGTGGTCATGTGCGGCAGGAACCAGCTCCAGTTCGCGGCGCAGTCGGCGGCGTACTTGGCCGACTTCTCCAGCCACGCCTTCGAGGACCCCTTGGCGACCTGGTAGTCCGGCCGTTCGCCGTCGAAGTAGTGGGCGTCGCAGGTGACATGCGGCTCGCTGGCGTTGGTGCCGCGGGGATCGAAGCCGATCCAGTCGTAGGTGGAGGCGACGTCCTGCGGGATCTTCCCGGAGATGGAGACCGGCATCCACAGGCCGGAGTCGCCGGGCCCGCCGGGGTTCAGCAGGATCGGCCCCTGCTGCCTGCTCTTGGGCGCGGTGGCCGGGAGCCGGTTCACCTTGATCTTGATTTTCCTGCCGTCGGGGTGCGCGTAGTCCAGCGGCACGTCGAGCATCGCGCACTGCAGCGCGGGGGTGGCCGGGTCGTTGCAGGAGATCCACACGAGCTTCCCCTGCCCCGTGTCCTGCTCCACCTGCCCCGCCTGCCCCACCGGTGAGGACGAGGAGGCGGGAGTGACGCTCGCGAGGATGCCGCCCATGGCAACGAGGGCCGTCAGCACGGCTCTTGCTCTTCTCATGAATGAATGATGTGACATGTAAAATGTCACACACCGCGCTTCTGAGGTGGGTGTTACCCAACCGTGACTGCCGCCGCCGCGTCGCCCGGTCCTCGACCCCGATCCCGGCCCCGGGAAGGGATTCCGCGCGGAGGGCGGGCGCCAGGAGGCCGCGGTGGCCGCGAGCTCCGCGCCGTCGGGGTCCTGGGGACGCCGGGGCGTGTACGCGCGCAGGGGTGCGAGCAGCCGCCCGGCCCAGGCCGCCGGCTCGGGCCCGATCACCAGGACGGGGTCGCGCGGCCGGCGCCAGGACGAGGAGGTGGTCGGCCTACACCGGGCACGACACCAGCCACGCCCCGCGTACCAGCCCGTCGCACTGGCGTGCCAGGACCGCCTGAGCGGACCGGTCGGGTCAGCGGTCGGTGGCTGCCGCCCGGCCGCGCAGGAGGAGGTTCTGGGTGCCCAGGCCGAACGCCACGTACGCGTACAGGGACGCCGTTCCCAGCAGTCCGGTGCCGGCCGCATGGTCGATCCACAGGCCCAGTGCGATGTGCGCGCACACCGAGGCCAGCCACAGTGCGGTCGTGGCCGCCGTCCCCTTGCGGAGCACCACCCCCTCGGGGTCGCGCCAGACGCGTACGGTCCGGGACCTGGCCGCGCCGAAGCCCGTCGCGACGACGAAGCTCACCACCAGCAGGGCGATGGGCAGCGCGGTCAGGGGGCGGTCCTTGACGACGGAGAGGACACCGAAGGCGAGGCCCGCGACGCCCAGGACGGCAAAGATCACCGGTGCTATCAGGGAGCCGATGCGCCGTATCGGACGGGGGCGCAGCTGCTGCAGCACCACCAGGCCCACGATCACCACGGCCATGACGAAGCCGCCGTTCGTACTGTGCATGTGTCCACTCCCCCATCGCGGCGCCGCCCCCGTGCGGCCACGCCGTACCGCACTATTGTGCGTGACGCCCGGACCGGCACCGGCACTCGGGCGCCGGCTGCCGGTGCCGTCCAGGACGGGGCGTCAGGAGGCCCTGTGCTCCACTTCCTTGCGCACCTCACCGGCCGCCGCCACCAGGTTCTCCAGGGAGGCGCGGACCTCGGGCCAGCCGCGCGTCTTCAGGCCGCAGTCCGGGTTGACCCACAGGCGGTCCGCGGGAATCGCGGTCAGGGCCGTGCGCAGCAGCTCCGCCGCCTCGCCCGCACCGGGCACGCGCGGCGAGTGGATGTCGTACACCCCCGGCCCGACCTCGCGCGGGTATCCCGCCGTGGCCAGCTCGGCGGCGACCTGCATGTGCGAGCGGGCGGCCTCCAGGCTGATGACGTCGGCGTCGAGGTCGTCGATGGCCGCCAGGATGTCGCCGAACTCGGCGTAGCACATGTGGGTGTGGATCTGGGTCTCGGGCCGGACGCCGCTCGTGGCCAGGCGGAAGGCCTCGGTGGCCCAGGCGAGGTACGCGGCGTGGTCGGCGGCGCGCAGCGGCAGGGTCTCGCGCAGGGCGGGCTCGTCCACCTGGATCACCGACGTGCCGGCGGCCTCCAGGTCCTCGACCTCGTCGCGCAGGGCGAGGGCGACCTGCCGGGCGGTGTCGGCCAGCGGCTGGTCGTCGCGGACGAAGGACCAGGCGAGCATGGTGACGGGCCCGGTGAGCATGCCCTTGACCGGGCGCCGGGTGAGCGACTGGGCGTAGCGGGTCCAGCGGACGGTCATGGGCTCGGAGCGGGAGATGTCGCCGGCGAGGATCGGCGGGCGGACGTAGCGGGTGCCGTAGGACTGCACCCAGCCGTGCCGGGTGGCCAGGTAGCCGGTGAGCTGCTCGGCGAAGTACTGCACCATGTCGTTGCGCTCGGGCTCGCCGTGCACGAGGACGTCGATGCCGGTCTTCTCCTGGAAGGAGATCACTTCGCGGATCTCCGCCTCGATGCGCTCCTCGTAGGCCGCGGTGCCGATGCGTCCGGCGCGCAGGTCGGCGCGGACGGTGCGCAGCTCGCCGGTCTGGGGGAAGGAGCCGATGGTGGTGGTCGGCAGGGGCGGCAGACCCAGGTGGGCGCGCTGGGCGGCGGCCCGTTCGGCGTACGGGTGGAAGCGGTGGGTGTCGGCGGCGGTGACGGCGGCGGCGCGGGCGCGCACCGCCGGGTCCCGGGTGATCGCCGAGTGCGTGCGGGAGGCGAGGTCGGCGCGGTTGGCGGCGAGTTCAGCGGCGATGGAGTCGGTGCCGTGGGCGAGGCCCTTGGCGAGGGTCGCGACCTCGCGGGCCTTCTGGCGGGCGAAGGAGAACCAGCGGACGATCTGCGGGTCGATGTCCCGCTCGGCGGTGGCGTCGAGGGGGACGTGCAGCAGGGAGCAGGAGGCGGCGACGTCGACCCGTTCGGCGAGACCGAGGAGGGTGCCGAGGGTGGCCAGGGACTTCTCGAGGTCGTCGATCCACACGTTGCGGCCGTTGACGACGCCGGCGACCAGGCGCTTGCCGGGCAGGCCGCCGACGGCCGCGAGGTCGTCGAGGTTGGCGGCGGCGGAGCGGGTGAAGTCCAGGGCGAGGCCCTCGACGGGGGCCTTGGCCAGGACGGGCAGGGCCTCGCCGAGGCGGTCGAAGTAGGAGGCGACCAGCAGCTGCGGGCGGTCGGTGAGGGCACCGAGCTCGCGGTAGGCACGGGCGGCCGCGTTCAGCTCGGCCGGGGTGCGGTCCTGCACGAGGGCGGGCTCGTCCAGCTGGACCCACGCGGCGCCGGCGGCCCGCAGATCGGCGAGGACCTCGGCGTACACGGGCAGCAGCCGCTCCAGCAGGGTGAGCGGCTGGAAGCCGGCGGCGACGTCGGGCGCGGGCTTGGCCAGCAGGAGGTAGGTGACCGGTCCGACGAGGACGGGGCGGGCGTCGAGGCCGAGCGCGAGGGCCTCCTTCAGCTGCGTGACCTGCTCGGTGGAGTCGGCGGTGAAGACGGTGTCGGGGCCGAGCTCCGGGACGAGGTAGTGGTAGTTGGTGTCGAACCACTTGGTCATCTCCAGCGGTGCCACCTCCTGGGTGCCGCGGGCCATGGCGAAGTACCCGTCCAGGGCGTCGGCGGCGACGGCGGCGCGGTGCCGGGCGGGGATCGCGCCGACCATGACGCTGGTGTCCAGGACGTGGTCGTAGTACGAGAAGTCGCCGGTCGGCACCTCGTGGATGCCGGCGTCGGCGAGCTGCAGCCAGTTGGTGCGGCGCAGCGCGGTGGCCGTCCGGCGCAGGGCGTCGGCGGTGACCCCGCCCTTCCAGTAGCCCTCGATCGCCTTCTTCAGTTCACGGCCCTGCCCCTGGCGGGGGTAGCCGTGCACGGTGGCGTGTGCTGCCGCGGCTGCGGACGTGCTGGTCACGGAACTCTCCTTCGCGAGTTTCTTCCGGAAAGCCCGGTGCGTGAGGAGGGCGCGAAGGGGTGACGACAGGCCCGCCCGGGACACCACCGTCGTAGCGTGTGGCTGTCCGCTGCGGTACGCCTGTGTACGCCGACCCGCCCTCGAGGTCACCGGGATGGCCGCGCACGAACGCTCGCACGCGGGCAGCGGCAGGTCTTCGGACTCGCGGGCACGCCTGCCGGGAAGAACACCTCCCGGCGGACACCTACTGGCCGTCGCTTCCCGGGCCCGTACGGACCCAGTGCGTATGACGGCGGTCGTTCCCGCTCACCGCTGCGGGGCAGTCCCGGATTCCCACCGGGTTCCCTCTTACGACGCCTCCCGCCTGGCGGACGGGGCGAACCAGCTGCACCGCCACCCTAGAGGCAGAAGCCCCTTGGCGCACAGGGTTGTTCGTATGCCGGTCACGGACGACGGCGGATCGGCCGGCCGCTCCTTGTCGGGAGCATGCCCAGCTGAGGGGTAGGCTCCGGCGGGCACGAGGAAAATGCTGCTGGGGAGACGACATGAAGCGCCGGGCACTGTGGACGGCTGCCGTGGGAATACTGGCCCTGGCCGGCTGCGCCGACTCGGGCCAGTCCCTGGAATTCGGCGAGAAGGCGACCGTCGCCGGCGACAGGAGCGGTTCCGTCGGCGTGACCGTCGTACGCGTGGAAAAGGGCAGCCACGCCGACCTCTCCCTGCTCCAGGACGCATCGAAGTACTCGGGCAAAACCCCTTACTACGTCCGCTTCAAGCTCACGAAGACGGCCGAGGGAAACGACAACGACGAGACCTCGCACTTCGAGGTGTGGAGCGACGGCAAGCGCCTGACGGAGCTGATCGTCCTCCCCTCCATGGAAGCCACGGGCGACCCGACCGAACCCCTGACCACCGGCCACTTCGACAAATGCGTCGGGGCCGACCACACCACGTTCAAGGAAGCCCCCACGGGAGCGAGCGTCGGCGGCTGCGCCGTCTTCGTCGCACCCGACGACGCGAAGGCACCGTCCACCGTCACATGGACACGGCGCAGCGAGACGCTCGCCACCTGGAAGTAGCCGCCCGCTACCGGGTATCACACGAGCAGGTCGGGTTCGTCGCCGTCCGAGGGCCAGTGCGCGAATTCGGCGACCTTGTTGACGTCGACGGTCTGCGCGGTGGGCGGGGTGGCGCTCGGGACCGGTCGGTCCCAGTCGGTGAAGGTCATCTCGTAGGAGTCGCGCCCTTCATGAACGATACGGACGGGGTAGGGCTTGCCCTCTGCGGCCACGTAGACCGCGTTGCGCGCCCGCCGGTCGGTGATGGGCACGACCTCCATGTCTTTGATCCTGATCGGCTCCCCTTTGACGGTCAGTACATCGAAGGGCGCGTACCCTCGACCGACGTCCTGCAGCCGGTGGAAGTCACAGCTGGCCGCGATGGGCTTGAGCCAGGGGCTGGTGGTCGTGCCGTGGAGGTACAGATCTGTGAACTTCTCCATGCCGTCGGCCCCGACATGCGTGCGTAACCAGCTCTGGTCCGGGCGCACCCAGATGTCGTTGCCCTGCTTGATGACGTCGGCTGCGCCGCTGCCCGAGCTGACCTTGCCGGCACAGTTGCCCTTGACGTCCACGGCCAGGTCCACGGTCATGCCCTCCTGCTCCGCCGCCGAGGCGGTGGTCATGGTGATGTGCATGGAGGATGCCGCGGCCAGCTCGTGCAAGGCCTTGTCGGCTATCTCCTTGGCGGTCAGGGTGCCGAGCCGCCGCTCCGGCATGCCGGTCGCCGTGGCACGGGGCCTCCTTCTTGCCGCCGTCGCCACAAGCCGAGAGCCCCATGGCGGCCACGGCCACACAGGCGACCGTCAGAGCAGCGCCGTACTTCCTCGACATCCAGACCTCATCCTTGATGCTTCGCAACGGGTGAACGCGGAGGAAACCGCCCGCGCAGGGGACGCTCCCGATGTGATCACACAACGGGGGAAAACAGTATGGGATTTGTCTGTACCGGCTGCCGGATTCCCGAAGGCGAGGGCCCATGGATCTCCGTTCCACGACTGCTCGTTCCGATAGTGCGACACACGAGGTGTGGCGGGTTCCCGCTGCCGATGCCCGGGCGGGGTACCGGGCCCTGTGGTGGAGCGTCGGGCCGGCCGGGGAGCTCGCGGTCCTGCTGGTCCATCTCCCGAGGGGCGGCTGCCCGACCACCCGTGGGCTGGACTTAGTAGGACGTCCAACTATATGTTCGGGGCAAGGCCCGCGGTGCAGGGAAGCCGGTGCGAATCCGGGACGGTCCCGCCACTGTGACCGGGGAGTGTGCCGTCGAGTAGCACGCCACTGACGCGAGGCGCGTCGGGAAGGCGGGCGGCATGCGGTGATCCGGGAGTCAGGATACCGGCCGCGGGATGTTCCGTGTTGTCCACGAGGATGGAGCAGACACGCATGGCACCGGTCCGTACCCACGACCCGGGATCCCCGGCGGAGCACGCGGGCACGCCCGCACGTTCGTAACGCTCCCCTCGATCCCCTGGCCTTCGCGTCCCACGGCCCGCCGCAGCGGCGCGTGCACCTCGCCCGGTGCCGTCCGCCGGCCCGCCGTGCCGTCCTCGGATCCCCATCGACGGGAGCAGGCTGTTCATGGTCCGCGAACTGACCCATTTCATCGGCGGCAAGCACGTCCACGGAACGTCGGGGCTCTTCACCGACGTGTACGACCCCAACACCGGTGCCGTCCAGGCCAAGGTGCCCCTGGCCGGGCGGGAGGAGACCGCGTTGGCGATCGCCGACGCGGCGGCTGCGCAGCCGCAGTGGGCGCAGTGGAACCCCCAGCGTCGCGCCCGCGTCCTGCTGCGGTTCCTCCAGCTGGTGGACGGTGAACGCGACGTGCTCGCGCGGCTGCTCTCCGCCGAGCACGGCAAGACGGTCGCCGACGCGCACGGCGACCTGCAGCGCGGCCTGGAGGTCGTGGAGTTCGCCGCCGGCATCCCGCACCTGCTCAAGGGCGAGTTCACCGACAATGCCGGCACCGGCATCGACGTCCACTCGCTGCGCGCCCCGCTCGGCGTCATGGCGGGCATCAGCCCGTTCAACTTCCCCGCGATGATCCCGCTGTGGCAGGCCGCGCCCGCCATCGCCTGCGGCAACGCCTTCGTCCTCAAGCCGTCCGAGCGCGACCCGTCCGTGCCACTGCGGCTCGCGGAGCTGTTCGTCGAGGCGGGGCTGCCGCCGGGCGTGTTCAACGTGGTCAACGGCGGCAAGGAGGCGGTCGGCACGCTGCTGGAGGACGCCCGCGTACAGGCCGTCGGCTTCGTCGGCTCCACCTCCGTCGCCGCGCACGTCTACGCCACCGCAGCGGCGCACGGCAAGCGTGCCCAGTGCTTCGGCGGCGCCAAGAACCATCTGATCGTGATGCCGGACGCCGACCTCGACCAGGCCGTCGACGCGCTGATCGGCGCCGGCTACGGTTCCGCGGGCGAACGCTGCATGGCGATCTCCGTGGCCGTCCCCGTCGGCGAGGAGACCGCCGACGCGCTGGTCGCCCGGCTCAAGGAACGCATCGGTTCGCTGCGCATCGGCCGCAGCGACGACCCGGACGCCGACTTCGGCCCCCTGGTCGGCCGCGACGCCCTCGACCGTGTGCGCCGGTACGTCGACATCGGCGCCACGGAGGGCGCCGAACTCGTCGTGGACGGGCGCGGCTTCGTCCTGCCCGGGCACGAGAACGGCTTCTTCGCCGGACCCTCGCTCTTCGACCGCGTCACCCCCGCCATGCGGATCTACCGTGAGGAGATCTTCGGCCCGGTGCTGTGCGTGGTCCGCGCCGCCGACTACGAGGAGGCGCTGCGGCTGCCCAGCGAGCACCCGTACGGCAACGGCGTGGCGATCTTCACCCGGGACGGGGACACCGCCCGCGACTTCACCCGCCGGGTCACCGCCGGCATGGTCGGCGTCAACGTGCCGATCCCGGTGCCCGTGGCATACCACACCTTCGGCGGCTGGAAGCGGTCCGGCTTCGGCGACCTGAACCAGCACGGACCGGACGCCGTCCGCTTCTGCACCCGCACCAAGACCGTCACCTCGCGCTGGCCCTCCGGGGTCAAGGAGGGCGCGAGCTTCACCCTGCCGACGATGGGCTGACGCCGATGACGACCGCCACCCGGACGAACACCGCCCTGTCCGGCACTTTCCTGACGGACGACCAGCTCGCCATCGCCGAGACGACGCTCGACTTCGCCGAGGAACACCTCGCCCCGCACGCCGTCGCCTGGGACCGGGACAAGCACTTCCCCGTCGACGTCCTGCGCAAGGGCGCGGACCTCGGCCTCGGCGGCGCCTACGTGCGCGAGGAGTCCGGCGGCTCGGGCCTGACGCGCTCCGACGGCGTCCTGGTCTTCGAGACACTGGCCACCGGCTGCCCCTCACTGGCCGGCTACCTCTCCATCCACAACATGGTCGCCTGGATGATCGACCGCTACGGCGACGACGCCCAGCGCAGGCGCTGGCTGCCGGCGCTGTGCGCCATGGAGGCGCTGGGCAGCTACTGCCTGACCGAGCCGGGCGCCGGCTCCGACGCCGCCGCGCTGCGCACCCGCGCCGAGCGCGACGGCGACCACTACGTCCTGACCGGTGTCAAGCAGTTCGTCTCCGGCGCGGGCGCCTCCAAGGTCTACGTCGTCATGGCCCGCACCGGCGAGGACGGCCCGCGCGGCATCTCGGCCTTCGTCGTCGAACGCGGCGACGCGGGGGTCTCGTTCGGCCCGAACGAGAAGAAGATGGGCTGGAACGCCCAGCCCACCCGCCAGGTGGTCCTCGACGGCGTCCGCGTGAGCGCCGACCGCCGCCTCGGCGCGGAGGGCGACGGCTTCCGCATCGCGATGAACGGGCTCAACGGCGGCCGGCTCGGCATCGCCGCCTGCTCCCTCGGCGGCGCCCGCAGCGCCCTGCACCGGGCGCTGGCCCACCTCGCCGACCGCGAAGCCTTCGGCGCGCCGCTGCTGGACGCGCAGGCGCTGCAGTTCCAGCTGGCCGACATGGCCACCGAACTGGCGGCGGCCCGCGCCCTGGTCCGGCAGGCGGCGGAAGCCCTGGACCGCGGCCTGCCGCAGGCCGCGCAGCTGTGCGCGATGGCCAAGCGCTTCGCCACCGACACCGGCTACGAGGTCGCCGACCGCGCCCTGCAACTGCACGGCGGTTACGGCTACCTCAGCGAGTACGGCATCGAGAAGATCGTCCGCGATCTTCGGGTGCACCGCATCCTGGAAGGAACGAACGAGATCATGCGTCTGATCGTGGCCCGGGACCTGACGGGCGGCCGGCGATGACGGCCCCCGGCGACACCGACGTCCTGCTGCGCACCGAGGGCCTCGCGGCGTACCTGACCCTCAACCGGCCCCGCGCCCTCAACGCCCTCACCCACGCCATGGTGACCCGCATCGACCAGGCCCTCGCGGAATGGGAGAAGGACCCCGCCGTCGAGACGGTGGTCCTCACGGGGGCGGGCGAGCGCGGGCTGTGCGCGGGCGGTGACATCCGTGCCATCCACGAGGACGCCCGCACCGGCGGCGGCCGCGCCTCGGCAGAGTTCTGGCGGGACGAGTACCGGCTCAACGCCCTGATCGCCCGCTACCCCAAGCCGTACGTGGCCGTCATGGACGGCATCGTCATGGGTGGCGGCGTCGGCGTCTCCGCCCACGGCAGCGTACGGATCGTCACCGAACGCTCCCGCGTCGCCATGCCCGAGACCGGCATCGGCTTCGCGCCCGACGTCGGCGGCACCCACCTCCTCGGGCTCGCCCCCGGCGGCCTCGGCACCCACCTCGCCCTGACCGGTACGGCGGTGGGGGCGGCCGACGCCCTGCTGTGCGGGCTCGCCGACCACTACGTACCGTCCGACCGGCTGCCGCACCTGGTGGCCGACCTCGCGCTCGCCCCCGTGCACGAGGTGCTCCCCCGGTACGTGTGCCAGGCGCCGCCCGGTGTGCTGCAGGCGCAGCGGGAGTGGATCGACCGGTGCTACGCGGCCGACACCGTCGAGGAAATTGTGGAGCGGTTGCGTGCCGAGGCCGCCCCCGCGGCCGGCGAGGCCGCCGCGACCCTCCTCGGCCGGTCCCCCACCGCCCTGAAGGTCGCCCTCGCCGCTCTGCGGCGCGCCCGGGCGCTGGGTCCGCTGGAGCGGGTCCTGGAGCAGGAGTACCGCATCTCCTGCGCGGCGCTGTCCTCGCACGACCTGGTCGAGGGCATCCGGGCCCAGGTCGTCGACAAGGACCGCACGCCGCGGTGGTCCCCCGCCACGCTCGCCGAGGTCACCGCCGCGGACGTGGAACGGTACTTCGCCCCGCTCGGCGCCTGCGAGCTGCGCCTGGCCCCCGCCGACGAGGCCCGGGAGGTGCCGTGGTGAGCAGCACCGTCGCCTTCATCGGCCTGGGCCGCATGGGCGGCCCCATGGCCGCCAACCTCGTCCGGGCCGGGCATCGCGTCACGGGGTACGACCTGGTGCCCGAACTGCTCGCTGCGGCAGCGGGGACCGGCGTACGCGCCGCGCCGTCCGCGACGCAGGCCGTTGCCGGCGCGGACGTGGTGATCACCATGCTGCCCGCCGGACGGCACGTCCTCGCCCTCTACCGCGACGAAGGGTTGCTGGCCGCTGCCGGGCCCGGCACGCTGTTCGTCGACTGCTCCACCATCGACGTCGCCGACGCCCGCGCCGCGCACGAGGCGGCGCTCGCCGCCGGGCACCGGGCCCTCGACGCCCCCGTCTCGGGTGGGGTCGTGGGGGCCGAGGCCGCCACGCTGACGTTCATGGTGGGCGGCGAGGCCGCGGACTTCGCCGCCGCCGAGGCGCTGCTGCTGACCATGGGCGGCAAGGCCGTGCACTGCGGCGGCGCCGGCGCGGGACAGGCCGCGAAGATCTGCAACAACATGGTCCTGGGCATCTCGATGATCGCGGTCAGCGAGGCGTTCGTCCTCGGCGAGAGCCTCGGCCTGAGCCACCAGGCCCTGTTCGACGTGGCCTCCACGGCCTCCGGGCAGTGCTGGGCCCTGACCACCAACTGCCCGGTGCCCGGGCCCGTTCCCGGCAGCCCCGCCGACCGCGCGTACGCGCCGGGCTTCGCCGCTCCCCTGATGGCCAAGGACCTCGCCCTCGCGGCGAACGCGGCCCGTACGGGCGGCGTGGACGCCGAACTGGGCCTGCGGGCCGCGCGTCTGTTCGCCGAGTTCGCCGAGGGCGAGGGCGCCGCCCAGGACTTCTCCGGCATCATCCACGCCGTCCGCCGGCGTTCGGACCGGCCGGCCCCGCGGAACGACAACGCCCAGCAGAACGGACACACACCATGACCGGGACCACCGGCCAGGCGTACGAGACGATCCTCGTCGAGCGCACGGGCCGCACGGCCCTGCTGACCCTCAACCGGCCGAAGGCGCTCAATGCCCTCAACCTGCAGGTGATGAGCGAGGTCGTGGCGGCGACCGAGGCCCTCGACCGCGACCCGGGCATCGGCTGCATCGTCGTCACCGGCTCGGAGAAGGCCTTCGCGGCCGGCGCCGACATCAAGGAGATGCGGCCGCAGGGCTACATGGACATGTATCTCAGCGACTGGTTCACCGCCTGGGACCGGCTCGGGCAGCTGCGTACGCCCACCGTCGCCGCCGTGTGCGGCTATGCGCTGGGCGGCGGGTGCGAGCTCGCCATGCTCTGCGACATCCTGCTCGCCTCCGACACCGCCGTCTTCGGCCAGCCCGAGATCAAGCTCGGTGTCGTCCCGGGCATCGGCGGCTCCCAGCGGCTGACCCGTGCCGTCGGCAAGGCCAAGGCGATGGAGCTGTGCCTGACCGGCCGCACCATGGACGCCGCCGAGGCCGAGCGGGCCGGGCTGGTGTCCCGGATCGTGCCGGCCGGGGATCTGCTGGCCGAGGCGCTCGCGGTCGCCGCGACCGTGGCGCAGATGTCCGCCCCGGTGGCCATGATGGCGAAGGAGGCCGTCAACCGCGCCTTCGAGACCACCCTGGCGGAGGGCGTCCGTTTCGAGCGCCGCCTCTTCCACGCCGTGTTCGCGACCGCGGACCAGAAGGAGGGCATGGCGGCGTTCGTCGAGAAGCGGCCGCCGGAGTTCACGCACCGCTGAGGGGCGTGCCTGCCGCCCGCGGTAAGGGGCTCGTCGCCAAGGCGACGAGCCCCTTACCGAACGTCGACCGGCCGGATCAGCCGATCGCGGCGGGAGAGCCCGCCCCCTCGGTGCCACGCCGGCCCGGGGCCGCGGCGGCGCCCAGGACCCGCTCGGCGAGGTAGCCGAAGAACAGGCCGAAGGCGGCCCAGAGGGTGCACTGGATGGCCAGTGCCGCGAGGCGGAACTGCCACAGCACGGTGGCCGGGAAGTCCTTGGGCACCTCGTTGACGGCGGGCAGGAAGGCGTAGGCGAGGCCGATCACGACGAGGAACGCGGCCGAGGCCGCCACCGTGGCGTACCAGGCGCCCAGGCGTGGAGCCAGCCGCCTGCCGAGGATGACCGCGGCCACGCTCAGCAGGACGCTGAGCGCGATCATCAGGAAGTACAGCGTGGTGCGCTTGGCGATGGTGTCCGGGTCGCCGACGGACGGCGGGTTGGCCGGGTACTTCAGGAACGGCACCACGTAGACGGCCAGCAGGGCACCGCCGGCGACCAGCGCCGCCGTCGCACGAGGGCCGAACCGGCCGATGCGGCCCAGCGCCACGCAGAACGCCAGGGCGGCCACGCCGCCGATCGCGACGCCGTAGAGGAGGACGCCGGTGGCGAGGCCGGCGGTGGACTGCAGACTGCGGCTGACCAGTTCCTCGCCGTGGTCGTGGCTGTGGGCCTCCTCGAAGGCGATGGCCGCGTCCACATGGGGTTCGCCCAGCAGATAGGCGACGACCAGGGCGAGGACGCCGGCCGCGAGGCCGGCGAGCATGCCGCGTACGAGCAGGGCCCGTACGGAGACGGAATTCACGTCACGTTCCTCCTGCCGTCGTCAGTGGCAGGGGAAACCGAGCAGGTGGCGTCCGTCGTGCACCCACTCGTGCACGTCCTCGCCGGAGAAGAGGGCGGTGGCTCCCTGCTCGGCGCCGACGAAGTACAGCAGGATCAGCATGAGGACGCCGAAGAAGACGGCCCAGGGGGCGATCGCCTTCAGGGAGATGGGGGTGATCGCCGGTGCGGCGGAAGAGCTGGATGCGGGGGCAGCGGAGTGCGCCATGGCCAAACCTCCTGGAGGGAACACGCGTCCCGGGCGTAGGGGTGCCTGAACGACGGTGTGCGGGTCTGACTTCCGGGCTTGCGTCCGGGTACACAGTGGCGCGACCGTGCCGGACTCTCACCGGCTTCCGTCACCCCGTCGTCATGTCCACGAGACCGTACCGCTTATCGGCCAAGATGACTACGGAGTGCGCCCCGGCCCCGTGCGCCCCCGGCAGTAGGCGCCATGGTCTGCTGGGAGCCGGGATGTCGACAGAGCGAGGGGGAGACAGAGTGACCGTGCGGGTGATGTTCGTATCGCCGGCGATGAACGCGGCACTGCGGCAGGCACGGTTCGACGACGGAGCCGCTGTCGAACCCGCCGGCCTGGCGAAGGCCCGCACCGCCGCCGCCACCCTCCCCCGGGCCGACCGGTACGGCTGCGCCCCCTCCCTCCGCTGCCGGCAGACGGCGACCGCGCTCGGGCTCGACACCGAACCGGTGGCCGAGCTCGGCGACCTCGACGTGGGCCGCTGGAAGGGGCGGTCGCTGGAGGAGGTCGCCGGTTGCGAGGCGGATTCCGTGACCGCCTGGCTGTCGGATCCCGACGCCGCCCCGCACGGGGGCGAATCGGTGTCGGCGCTGGTGGAGCGGGTGGGCGGCTGGCTCGAAGGAGCATCCGCAGGAAGTGGCCGGATCCTGGTGGTCGCGGAACCTGCCGCCGTCCGGGCCGCGATGGTACACGCACTCGGCCTGCCCCTGCCTCTCTTCTGGCGGCTCGATGTGGCCCCGATGACGCTGACGGTGCTCACGGGGCGTGCGGGACGCTGGAATCTGCAGTGCGGACAGCCGCTGTGACGGTGGGCACTCCAGCCCCCACGCGCCGGTGCCCAGCCGGTTTCATGGCGGGCGGACGGGTCATCCGCCTGGTATGGGGCGAGGGCGAGGCGGACCAGGCGAGGACCGGTACGAGCGGCCGACCGGGCTGCCCGCACGGTCGTGGTGGAGGGTCCTGCGGCGTACCGTCGGCGAGTTCCAGGACGACGAACTGGCGGACCGTGCCGCCGCCCTGACCTATTACGGGGTTCTGTCCCTCTTCCCCTCCCTGCTCGTCCTGGTCTCCGTCCTGGGGGCGGCCGGGCGGCAGACCACCGAGAAGATGCTGACCGCCTTTCAGCGTCTGGCTCCCGGGGCCACCCGGGAGGTGGTCACCGGCGCGGTGCGGCAGTTGCAGGGCGGGGTGGGGCTCGGTTCCGTCCTGGCGGTGGTGGGTCTGCTGGGAGCGGTGTGGTCGGCCTCGGGGTACATCGCGGCGTTCATCCGGGCCTCGAACGCCGTCTACGACCTGCCCGAGGGCCGGCCGGTGTGGAAGCTGACACCGCTGCGTCTGGTACTGACGGTGGTGATGATGGTGATGGCCTGTGCCAGTGCCCTGATCGTGGTGTTCACCGGCACGCTCGCCCACCGGGTGGGCAGCGCCCTCGGCGCAGGCGAGGCGGCCCTGACGGTGTGGTCGTACGGGAAGTGGCCGGTGCTGGTGCTGCTCGTCACCGCCATGATCGCGGTGCTGTACTGGGCGGCGCCGAACGTCCGGGGGCGGGGCCTGCGCTGGATCACGCCCGGCAGCATCCTCGCCCTGGCCCTGTGGATGGCCGCCTCGGCGGGCTTCGCGCTGTACGTGGCGAACTTCGGCTCGTACAACAAGACGTACGGCAGTCTGGCCGCGGTCATCGTCTTCCTGGTGTGGCTCTGGCTCAGCAACCTCGCCATTCTGCTGGGCCTGGAATTCGACGCGGAGCTCGCCCGCGAGCGCGCCGCCCTCGGCGGTCACCCACCGGACGAGGAACCGTACGTCGAGCCACGGGACACCCGCACCTGGGACGAGCAGGACACGTGAACGTGCAGCGGCTGGAACGACGCCTGACCCGCCGCCTGGCCTCGTACGACGCCGCGCCCGTCCGGCGGGCGCGGACGCTGGTCGGGGAGGCGGCCGAGCACACCCGGCTGTGGTGGGCCGCAGCGGCCCTGATCGCCGCCACCGGCGCACCGCGGGGCGTGCGGGCGGCGGGCAACGGGCTGCTGGCGATGGGCGCGGCGGAAGTCGCCGCCAACACCGTGGTCAAACCGCTGTGGCGGCGGCGCCGGCCGCCGGAGGAGCTGATCCCGCACGACGGCGTGCACGACCGTCCCGACAGCCCGTCCTTCCCCTCCGGCCACACGGCGGCCGCCACGGCCTTCACCGTCGCCGTGGCCCGGGTGTGGCCGCGGGCCGGCGCCCTGTGCGCGGTCCCCGCGGCCCTGGTGGCCCTGGAACGGGTGCACAGCGGCGCCCACTACCCCAGCGACGTCGTCGCCGGCGCGGCCCTCGGCGCGGCCGCCGCCTGGACCGCCCGCCCGGCACCGTGGCTGCGCGCGGCACTGCGCGCCCGGGTGCGCAAGGCCCTCGCGTAGGACGACCCGGCCGGCGCCGGCCTGGACCGTGTTCGTCCTGCTCGTCGTCGCCACCGTCGTCCTCATCCTCGCCCTCGCCCTCGTCCTCGTCCTCGTCCTGCTGACGGCCCTCGGAGTGGGAGGCGACTGAAGTGCACCGTCCGGGTGGAATCCATGGGCCGATCGCATGAGATCCGGGGCCCGGCACGTGTGACGAGCCCCGGCGTTGGCACCCGGTCGTCTCCCCGCGTTCTGCGCAGACGAACGATTGGAGCCACCATGAGGAGCCGACAGTGGGCGGCGGCCGCCGTCACCGTTCTGGCGACGTGCACCGCGACGACCGGCCCCGCCCACGCCGAGGGCGCCCCGGGCCCGACGGACGGCGCCTTCCTCAAGACCGTGCACCAGGGCAACCTGGCCGAGATCGAGGCGGGCAACGACGCGCAGCACAACGCCACCACCGCGTGCGTGAAGGACGCCGGCGCCATGTTCGTGCGCGACCACACCAGGATGGACGGCGACGTGAAAGCGCTGGCGGGCTCGCTCAGGATCGCCCTGCCCGGCGGCCCCACGGCCGAGCAGAAACAGCAGTTGGCCGGCATCCGCGCCAAGGCGGGGACGAAGGCGTACGACAGCGCCTGGCTGTCCGCGCAGGCCGAGAACCACCGCGCGACCCTGGCCCTGATCGACGAGCAGATCGCGTCCGGGCGCAACGCCCGGATCACCGCGGCCGCCAAGGCGGCCCGCCCGGTCGTGGCCATGCACCTCGGCCGCGTCAGCGGCGGTGTCTGCCACGGCCAGGCGCCGGTGCGCACCGTCCCCGCGGGGGACGGCGGCATGGCCGCCGGCGCGGACGCCTACGGGGAGACGGTCACCGCGGTGGCCGGCGGCGCGGCGCTCGGCGGCACGCTCCTGGCCTGCGGCACCGTCCTGGTCCTGCGGAGGCGCCGTACGAGGGCGGCCTCCGTGCGACGCTGAGCACTCTGCGCGGCGGCCGCCTGGCGGTGTGCCTGGCCGGCGCGGTCGCCGTGGCCCTGGCCGCGGGGGCGCCCCAGCCCGCGGGTCCGTTCTACGGGCTGCCGCCGGCGGTCGGGCGGACGGTGGTGCGCGGCGAGGAGGCCCCGTCGCCTCCCGCCTTCGTGGAGGTCCGGGGCCGCTTCGGGGCGCCGGTGGTGCCGGTGGCCGCCGACGCCGACGGGGCGCTGCAGGTCCCGCCGTCGCCGGACACCGTCGGGTGGTGGGCGCTGGGCGCACGGCCGGGTGCCGCCGAGGGGACCGTCCTGCTGGCCGGGCACGTCGACTCGCGCGACCGGGGTTTGGGCGCGTTCGCCGGGCTGTACGCCGTCCGGCCGGGCGCCCGCGCCGTGGTGACGGGCGCGGAGGGCCGCCGGCACGCGTACGTCATCGTCGCGCGCCGCACCTACCGCAAGGAGGAGCTGCCGCGCGACCTGTTCTCCGGTGCCGGAAGGGCCCGCCTGGCGCTGGTCACCTGCACGGGTACGTACGACCGCGCCCGGCACCGCTACGCGCAGAACCTGGTCCTGTTCGGGGAACCGGCCCGGTAGCGCGCTCCCCTCGACCGGCGTGCCCCGGGCTCCGGTACGGCTTCCCCCGCACCCGGGGCGCGGCACGGGCCGGCGGTGCGCACCTGCGGAAAGTGCGCCTCCCGAGCTTCGGAACGCCGGTTAACCGCACGGGTGCTGCCGCGGATCCTGGAGCCTCCGGCAAGGAGTCGGCCTGGCGACCTCCGGGAGTAGCCCGTGCGTCCATTCAAAGCGGTCCGTGCCCTGCGTCTGGCGTCGATCACGCTCGCCACCACCGCCGTCGGCAGCCTGGCGTGGTCGTCCCCCGCCCAGGCGGCAGCCGCCCGCGCCGGCAGCGTGGAGTCGCTCCGGCAGCAGGTCGTCGACCTGGTCAACGTCCAACGAAGGGCTGCCGGTTGTTCCCCCGTGCGCCTCAACGCCCAGTTGACGGCCGCCGCCCAGAAACACGCGGACGACATGGCCCGGCGCCACTACTTCAGTCACACGGCCCCGGACGGCACCGACCCCGGCAAGCGGATATCCGCGGCCGGCTACCGTTGGGCGTCCTACGGCGAGAACATCGCCTACGGTCAGAAGACGCCCGCTTCCGTGATGAACGCCTGGATGGACAGCGAGGGCCACCGCGAGAACATCCTCAACTGCTCCTTCGAGGAGATCGGCGTCGGCGTCAGCACGGCGCCCGACGGCCCCCTGTGGACGCAGGACTTCGGCAGCCGCTAGCCCTTCGAAGGCGTCCCGCGCCGGCGGCCTCGCCATGCACATGCATCGGCGAGCAGTGCTGGGCAGGAAGGCCGGCCGGAATGACGCGCGGACACGTCCCTTCCCCCGCGCCTGCATGATCGTCCATGCTGCCCGTGCAGCGCGCGCCGGCGCGCTCCGGCACCGCGGCATGGAGGACATCGCAATGACGACAAGCGACAGCAGCACGACACTGCCCGAACGGGCCGCCGCGCTCGTCGACCTCCTGCGCCGCAACGCCGCCCGGACCGAGGAGGACCGGCGCGTCACCGAGGAGAACATCGAGGCCCTCGCCGACGCGGACCTGTTCCTGCTCACCGTTCCCCGGCGGTTCGGCGGCCACCAGACGAGCATCCGCACCCTCCTGGAGGTGAGCGCCGAGCTCGGCCGCGGCTGCGGTTCCACCGCCTGGTTCACCGCCCTGGTCAACGTCTGCGGCTGGGTCGTCGGCCTCTTCCCGGAGCGCGCGCAGCGCGAGGTGTACGGGGAGGGCCCCGGCGCCCGGGTCTGTTCCGTTCTGACGCCGGGTGGCACCAGCAGGGCGGCGGGCGAGGGGCAGGTCGTCACCGGGCGCTGGCCCTTCGCGTCCGGCTGCCTGGACGCACAGTGGGCGCTGCTGGGCACGCCGGTCACCGGCGCGGACGGCGAGCAGCCGGACCGGGGCGTGGCGTTGGTGCCGCTGGCCGAGCTGACGGTCGAGGACACCTGGCACACCGTGGGGATGCGCGGGACGGGCAGTCACACGCTCGTCGCCGAGGACGCGTTCGTGCCCGGTCACCGCATCCTGTCGCTGACCGGAGCGCTGCGCGGCGAGTACCCCACCGAGTTCACGGACGAAGCCCTGTACCGCTCCGCGTTCGTGCCGGTGCTCTCCTCGGTGCTGGTGGGCCCCCAACTGGGCATGGCCCGCGGCGGACTCGAGCTGGTGACGGCGTCCCTCGGCAAGGGACGTCCCCTGTCGCACACGTTCTTCGCGCAGGCCCGCGCAGCCTCCTCGACCCAGATACAGCTCGCCGAGGCCGCCCAGCTGATCGACACCGCCGCGCTGCACCTGATGCGCGCGGCGGACGACATCGACGGCTGGGCGGCGAGCGGCAGAGCCATGCCGCTGCTGGACCGGGCCCGCGTCCGCATGGACACCGCCACCGCCGCCCGCCGCTCGCGCGAGGCACTGGACATCCTGCTCACCCTCCACGGCGCCGGCAGCTTCGCCGAGGCCAACCCGCTGCAGCGCCTGTGGCGCGACCAGGAGACCGCGAGCCGGCACGCCATGACGAACCCGGCGGTCGCGAGCGAGCTGTACGGCCGGGCCCTGCTCGGCATCGAGGAGCAGATCACCCCGCTGATCTGAGCCCTTCCGGGAGCGTCAGCAGCCGGCCGGCAGGGTCTCGAAGGTGCCCCGGTCCTCGACCTCTGCGGGCGCGGACGGGGTGCGGTCAGGCCTTCTTGACGACGCTGGACTTGAGGTGCATCTGGCCGAATCCGTCGACCTTGCAGTCGATGTCATGGCCGTCCGGGCCGTCCACGAGACGGATGTTGCGCACCTTGGTGCCCGCCTTGATACCGGTGGGGTGGCCCTTGACCTTCAGGCTCTTGACCACCGTGACGGTGTCGCCGTCGGCCAGAACATTGCCGACCGCGTCCCGGACGACCTTGTCACCGGTCTCTTCCGCGGCCTCGGCGGGCACGGGCGTCCACTCGTGGCCGCACTCGGGGCACACCAGGAGCGCGCCCATCTCATAGCTGTACACGCCACCGCATTCGGGGCACGGCGGAAGGTTCTCGTTCACAGGGACATTCTAGATCCGGCCACCAGGCCTGCCGACCGGCAATGGGCGCGGCGTGGATAGCATCGACGGATGCTCTTCGGGAGGAACACCAGCACCGAGCCGCCCCTGCCGGTGGTCGACTGGCGGAACATCGACCGGTTCGTGATCGACATCGTCGAACGGGAGAGCGGGCCCGGCCGCAAGCGGCCGGTGCTCGGCGGCAACGCGATCCGCGTCCCCCGCCGCGAGGGCTCGGTGCGGGTCAATCCCCCCTGCGCCTTCGTCGGTTCCGGCACGGTCGGTGTGCGCGACACCGGGAACGTGGTCTACGCGGACCCGGAGCGACAGCGGGTCCTGTGCCGCATCGACCGGGTGGCGGGAGAAGGCCGCGGCGAGGAGCGGCGCCATGTCGTCCGCGACGCGCAGGACGGCGAGATCGGCGTGATACGCCGTGTGCCGCCCTCGAACCACCTGGTCCGCCACACCTGGCGCATCGAGCAGCCGGGACACCCGGAGATCGTGGGCCGCAACAAGTGGACGGCGATGCCACGGCAGGACGTACCGGCCCGTGCGCTGGGCACGCTCCTTGGCGGAGTGCTCGATTCTGCGCTGTCCCTGGGCGCCGAGGGGGATGACCGGCCCCGGGAGCGGACGTTGCTGTGGCTGGCGGACGAGGTGGAGGTCATGCAGTCCACCGGGCAGGACTTCCGCATCAAAGCCGCATGGCTGGACCGCCGCCTGGCCTTCGCGGTGGCGTGCCTGGGAGACCGCTGAGACCGCCTCCCGCTGTCCGGCCGGACTCGGTCCTCTGTGTGGTGGTGCGGGGAGAGGCGCGGCGGGTCCCCCGCCGGAGCACGGCCCGCCTCAGCCCCTCTCCCGGCCCGCTCGGGGTGCGGGGTGCCGGGGGTGTCGTCAGGCTGGGGGTACAGGAGCGCCTTTCGAGCAGCGATGCAGCGAGCAGCGGGAGCCAGCATGTCCTCCGTCACGGCACCACCGCCCGCCCGCACGGACGGGGCGTCGTCGTGAAGCGCACCGGTGTGCTGGCCGCCCTTCCCGAGGAGCCGCGGGAGCGGCTGATGGCGCTGAGCCGCGAGGTGACGTTCGATGTGGGCACGCGCATCTTCGACGAGGGCGGCAGGGCCGACCGCTTCTGGGTCATCCGCACCGGCAACATCGAGCTCGACATCCACGTGCCCGGCCGCCGTGCCGCGGTCGTCGAGACCCTCGGTCCGGGGCGGATGCTGGGCTGGTCCTGGCTGTGTCCGCCGCACCAGTGGCACCTGGGGGCGGAGGCCGCGAGTCCGGTGCGTGCGTGGGAGTTCGGCGCGGCGGACGTGCTCGAACTGTGCGCACGGGACCCCGAGCTCGACCACGCCCTCCTGATGTACGTCATCGAGGTCATCGGCCGCCGCCTGCGTGCCGCCCGCACCCGGTTGCTGGACCTGTACGGCCCGTACGGCAGTGGGTCGCAGGAGTAACGGTGAGCCGGAAAAGACGCAGGTCGGAGCGGTAGCGCTGGGCCTGTGGGCGTGGTGTGATGGAAGTGGCGGGAGGACCCCGCAGGAGACGCGGGGAAGCGGCCCGCAGCCGTGCACCGCGCAATCCGGATCCGCGAGAAGTGGATGGGCCCTCCCGTCAGCATTCGGCGGCGCAGCACTGGCACGCGCCTTCGGCCTCTGGTCCCCTGGAGACAAGGCCGTGGACGTGGAGGTTCGGGTGATGCACAGTGACGGGCCCGGCCCCGATGGCCCGAGCGAGGACACGGTGGCCACGCGCTGTGCCGTACGCCGTGAGCAGCTGGGGCTGACGCGGGAGGACCTGGCGCGCCGCGCCGGGATGTCCGTCGCCTACCTGGGCCAGCTGGAGACCTTCAGCGGGGATTTCGATCCCGCCGCGCTCATGCGGCTGGCCGCGGCGCTGGAGATGCCGTACGACGACCTCGTCGGAGGCCCGCGCGATGCGCCCCCGGGCCGGCAGGGGGCCGCCGCGCACCCGCTGCTGGCGCAGCTCGCGGAGGAGGAGTGCTGGCGACGGCTCGGTACGCACGGCATCGGCCGGGTCGGGCTGAGCGCCGCCGGGGCCGCCCCCGTCGTCGTACCCGTGAACTTCCTGGTCGACGGCCGCAGCGTCGTCTACCGGACCGAGGCCGGCGGTACGGCGGCCCCGGCGGCGGGTGAGCAGGTGGCGTTCGAGGCCGACCACATCGACGAACATCTCAGCCGCGGCTGGAGCGTTCTCGTCACCGGAACGGCCGAACACATCACCGACACGGACACGGTGGAGCTCCTGGCCACCCGGCCGGGCGCCCGGCCCTGGGCCGGCGACGAGCGCGACCTGTGGGTCCGCATCCGGCCGGGCGAGGTGACCGGGCGCACGATCCACACCCGGTGAGGACCCGGTTGAGGCCCCGGTGAGGACCCGGCGAGGACCCGGCGAGGAACGTCACCCGCCTACTTCTCGACGAAGAGGATCTCCTCCGAGGGGTGGGTCATCCTCACGGTCCCGCCGTCGGAGATCTCGACGACGTTGTGGAGCCCGGTCACTTCGGGGGATTGACGATCGGACAGCAGGAAGAACTTGTCCGCCGCACCGCCCAAGTAGGCGGGCAGGCAGGCCAGAGAGGTGTTGCCCAGTGACAGGTACTCCTTCAGCCGCCGGAACAGCTTCGGGAGGATGACCGCGTCCGTGGTGATCGATGTCATTGCGGTGACCTTCGCCCCGGTGAGGGTCACGTCGCCCAGCGCGTCACCGGTGGTGTTCCACACGCCTTTGCCGGGTGCGGTCCTCGCGTGCACGGTGGCGGCGGTCAGCTCCCGGCGCAGCTCGGCGGGGAAGCCCGAGTAGAAGGTCGGATACGCGAGCCCCTCGCCGAGCAGGTGGTGGTTGGCCGTCTTCTTCAGCAGCGCCGGCTTGACGTCGATCTCGTAGCCGCTGGGGCCCGGTGGCGCGCCCCGGCCGACGAGGGCCACGCAGCGGCCGAAGATGTCGCTGCCGCGGGTGAGGACGAAGCCCGCGACCGTGTCGGGGGTCGCGGAGATCGTGTCGTGGCCGGACTCGGGGTCGAACGTGCGCCGGATGTCGTGGAAGCCGAGCCACGTCAGCAGCGCGTCCGTGGCGGCGTCGCCGAACTTCGGCGGCTGGCGCTCCTCCGCGCCGTAGTTGCCCGAGTAGTGCGTCTCCAGTGCGTCGATGCCTTCGAGGCGCACGTCGATGTGGCCGTCCTTCGCGGGCTGCAGCTTGTGGCAACCCTGGACGAGTTTCCATTCGCCGACGTAGTCCGGGATGAACGGGACGGTGTCCCCGTCGGGGCTGGTGCGGCCCGACAGATGGAACGATCCCTTGATCAGCAGCATGGGCATGGTGGCGGCTCCCACAAGCGCAGGGAAGAGAACCGGCCCCCTTCCATGCTGCGACCGCCCGGGCGCCACCGCCATCCGGGGGACGCCGCCGAACGCGGCGCCGGCGTCGATGCGGCGTTTATCCGGCGTGGATCGCGCGTAGAAGAGCGCTTCGTAGGTTGGCACTCGCCACCAGGGACAAGCCCCGGGGCCGCCGCCGGGGACGGGGGCGCATCGCACACGAAGAGGATGGAGTCGTCATGAACAACTTCGACGAGCTGTTCGAGCTGGACGTCATCGAGGTCGCCGCCACCGTCGAGGACGAGCAGGTCGAGGCCCAGGCCGCCACCGGCTCCTGGCCGTTCTACTGCAAGACCACCATCTGACGGTCGGTCCTGCGTTCTGGCACCACGCCCACAGGTGAGGCGGCCCGGTCCCCCGACGGGCCGCCTTCCTCGTTCCCCCGCACTTCCCTGGAGGCTCCCCGTGGCGGCACCCGCAGCCCACCCGTCGACCTTCCGTTGCGCGGACGCCCTGCTGTTCCGCGCCGCGGCCCGGCCCCCGGAGCCGGCGGACGGCTCGGGCCACCGGGACGGGCCCGGCGACGGCGAGGCGGAGCTGCGGGCGCATCTGCGCACCGCCGCGGCCGATGCCCGGTTGCGGGAGGCGGTTTCGCTGGCGAGCCCTTCGCTGCACCGGACCCTGGACGCCGTACTCGCCGGGGAACCGGTCCGTCCCAAGCAACTGCGGCGCGCGGTGCGGGCCCTGGCGCGCTACCGGCTGCGGATGTCGGGCCGGGCCACGCCCTTCGGCACCATGGCGGGGGTCGCCGCGATCGGCTTCGCCGAGGAGCCGGGGGCGGCCGCGGTCGGCTGGGGCGAGGACCACCGCAAGGCGGTGCGGCCCGACATGGGCTGGCTGACGGAGGTGGTGGCCCGACTGGAGCGGGAGCCGGCCGTGCTGCGGCCGCTGCGCGTCACCGCCAACGACCTGTGCTTCCTGCGGGGTGACCGGCTGGTCGTCCCGTACGTGCCCGCTCCCGGGGCGGGCGCCCGCCCGGCCGCGCAGGAGGTGTCGGTACGGGCCGGAGCGGTCGTCCTGCACGTCCTGCGGCGCACCGCCCTGCCCGTACGGTTCGGGGAGCTGGCCGACGAGCTGCTCGCCGCCCACCCCGGAGTGCCGGCCGCCACCGTGGAGCGGCTCCTCGTCGACCTGATCGGTGCGGAAGTGCTGCTGACGGAGCTCCGCCCACCGCTGGACGGCGCCGATCCGCTCGGTCACGTCCTGGACCTGCTGACGGGCCGGGGCCGTAGCACCGCGTCCCTGCCCGGGCCCGTGGCCGCGCTCGCCGCCGAACTGTCGGCAGTGGAAAAGGACCTGAGGACCTATGCCGCGGCGCCGCTCGGCCACGGTCTCGACGCCCGCGACGCCGCCTGCCGGCGGATGGCCGCCCTGCATCCCTCGGACCACCTCCTGCAGGTCGACCTCGGGCTCGACGTCGACGTGCGGCTGCCGCCCGCCGTGCGGGCCGAGGCGGAACGGGCCGCCGAGACCCTGTGGCGGCTGGCCGCCGCCCGCCCGGGCCCGGCCCATCTGCGCCAGTACCACCTCGACTTCCTCGAGCGCTACGGAGCCGGGCGCGCTGTTCCGCTCAAGGAGCTCCTCGACCCGGACACCGGCCTCGGCGGGCCGGCCGGGTACCGGCTTCCCGCCTCCCCGCGGGAGCCGGCGCAGGATTCCTTTGACCTGGAGCAGGACCGACTGCTGACCGAGCTCGCCCAGGAGGCGTCCATGGGCGGTGAGCGGGAGATCGTCCTGGACGACGTGCTCGTGGAGCGGCTGGCCGCCGGCAGCGGGAGCGCCCCGACGCCGGTGCCACCGCCGTCCTTCGAGATCCTGGCGCAGCTCCTCGCCGATACTCCACGGGCGCTGGCCGACGGCGACTTCCGGCTGGTGGTCACCGGTGGGGCGCGTACGGCCGGCGCGCACGCGGGGCGCTTCGGCTGCGTGCTGGGCGCCGACGACGCCCGGTTCGGCGCGCTGGTGCGGCAGGTGCCGGGGACGGTTGCGGGTGCCGTCACCGCGCAGATGAGGTTCCCGCCGCCGCGCGGTGCGACGGCCAACGTGGCGCTGGTGCCGCGCCACCTGCCGCTGACCCTCACGCTCGGCGCGTTCGCCGACCGCACGGACGGAACGGACCTCGGCGTGTCCGACCTGGCCGTCGTCGCCGACGTGCACCGGCTCGCCGTGGTGGCACCGCGGCTCGGCAAGGAGGTCGTGCCGGTCGTCCCCAGCATGCTCGCGACGGTGTGGCACGCGCCGAACGCGGCCCGGTTCCTGCACGAGGTGACCCAGAACGGCTTCCCCGCCTGGCCGCGCTGGCGCTGGGGGGCCGCGGACAGCCTGCCGTACCTGCCCCGGGTGCGGCACGGACGTACCGTCCTCGCCCCGGCCCGCTGGCGCCCGACGGACCCCGCGCTGCAGGACCGGGCCACCGCACCCGGCGCGTGGGAGCGGCACTTCGACGCCTGGCGGTCCCGCTGGCGGGTGCCCGACCGCGTCGAGAGCGTCAACGGCGACAACCGCGTCGCCCTCGATCTGCGGCGCCCCTTCCACCGCGCGCTGCTGCGCGACGAATGGCTGCGCCGCCCGGGCGGTGTCCTGCAGGAGCTGCCGACCGACTGCGGCCCCGGCTTCGGCTGGCTGGCCGACGACGTCGACAGCTCCGGCCGGGTCAACGAGATCGCCTTCCCGATGATCCGGGCGGCCGCTCCGGCGCACGGCCCGGTCCGGCCCGTGCCCGTCCCCGAGCCGCGCCGGACGCGCGTGGCCCACTCCCCCGGCTCGCAGTGGATGTACGCCAAGGTGTACTGCTCGGCCGAGCGGCAGGACGAGATCCTGGCCCGGAGGCTGCCCCGGCTGCTGGAGGGCCTGGACGGCAGCGAGGCCGACCGGTGGTTCTACCTTCGCTACCGCGACCCGGACCCCCACCTGAGGCTGCGTTTCCAGGGCGACCCCGCCGTCCTGGCCGGGTCCCTGCTGCCGCGGCTGGGCGCCTGGGCCGACGGCCTTGCCGCCGAGGGGCTCGGGGGCAGGCTGGTGCTGGACACCTACGAGCCCGAGCTCGAACGGTACGGGGGACCCGCCGCGGCCACTGCCGCCGAACGTGCCTTCCACGCCGACAGCCTCGCCTGCCGCGAACAGGTCGGGCTGCTCGCCGGCGGCGAGGTCGACCTCGACAGGACCGTGCTGACCGCGCTCGGCCACGTCGACCTGGCCTGCCGCGTCGCGGGCACCGAGGAGGGCATCCGGTACCTGCTGGACCGCCCCGCGCCCGCGGGGGCGGCCGAGCCCTCGCGCGCCGCCAAGGACCTGGCGCGGGAGCTGGTCGACCCGCTCGGCGGCTGGCAGCAGGTGCGTGCCCTCCCGGGCGGCGCGAAGCTGCTGGCCTGCTGGGAACGCCGCGCGCCCGCCCTGTCCGCGTACGGGGCGGTCCTGCGGGAACTCGGCGCCGGTACGGGCCCCTTGGGCTCCCTGCTGCACATGCACCACAACCGGCTCACCGGCATCGACCGCGCCGCCGAGGAACGCTCCTTCGCCCTGGCCACCGTTGCCCTGCGCAGCCGCGCGAGCCGCAGGCAGGCGGCCCGGTGAACGCGCCCGTGAGCGCCCTGCGCCGGCGGGCGGCCGAGGTCGTGGCGCTCGTCGCCCACCGGCTCGCCGACCCCGCCATCGGCGCAGCCGGGGCCGCGTCCGCCTTCCGCGCCGCGGGCCTCGGTGACGGCGCACCGGGCATCGCGCTGCTCCACGCCGAGCTGGCGTACGCCGATCCTGCGCACCGGAGCGCCGCCCACCGGTGGCTGCGCCACGGCGCCGCGCTCGTCGGGCGCGCGACCGTACCCGCTGCGCAGGGGCTGTACGGGCCGGTGGCCGCGCTGTCGTTCGCCCTGCACCGGGCGGCGGAAGGGCACGCCGCCCAGGGCCACCTCGCGCGACAGGTCGCCGAGCTGGCGGGCCTGCGGGCCGACCGCGAGGAACGCCGCCTCGGCATGCGCCCCGGCGAGCGCATGGGCTGCACCGTCCTCACCGCGTACGACGTGATCAGCGGGCAGGCCGGGCTCGGCGCGCACCTGCTGGAACTGGGCGGCCCGGCGCCCAAGGCCGCCGCCGTGCGCACGGTACGGGCGCTGACGGCGCTGGCCCGGCCCGTGCGCGCCGACGGCCTGCTGCTGCCCGGCTGGTGGGTGGCGCTCGACGCGGATGCGTACCGGCCGGTGCCCCCGGCGCAGGGGCACGCCAACCTGGGCACGGCCCACGGTCTGCCCGGCCCCCTCGCCCTGCTCGCCCTCGCCTGGCGGCAGGGGCTGCGGGTGCCCGGTCAGCGGGCCGCGATCACCGGTTTCGCCGAGTGGCTCCTCGCGCAGCGCCGTACGGACGCCGTCGGCCCGTGGTGGCCCGGCCAGGTGACCGCGGGCCCCGCGCCGTCGCGGCCCGGACGGCCGTCCTGGTGCTACGGCACGCCGGGCATCGCCCGTGCCCTGCAGCTGGCGGGCCTCGCCCTGGGCGTCTCCCGCTGGCAGGAGGCCGGCGTCGACGCGCTGCGTGCCGCGCTGGCCCGCGCCGCGTCGGGGGAGGTGGAGCCGGCTGCCGAGGCCGGGCTCTGCCACGGTCTCGCCGGGCTGCTGCAGACGACCTGGCGCGTCGCCCGCGACAGCGGTGACGCCGAACTCGCCGGTCACCTGCCGTGGCTGGCCGCCCGCCTGCTGGACCTCGTCGACGAGGACCGGCCGTACGGCTTCGCCGAGGCGCCGGGCGCCCGCCCGCCCGAGGAGCACCCGGGCGGCTTCCTCACCGGCGCGTCCGGCGCCGCGCTCGCCCTGCACACCTTCGCCACGGACACCGCACCCGACACCCGCTGGGACCGCGCGCTCCTGCTGGCGTGAGACACCAGGCCAGAGACCACAGCACGACAGCGACCACAGCACTCCAGAGATCACAGCACGACAGCGACCGCAGCACGACACGGACCACAGAAAGAAGAGATTCATGCACCGGGAGGAACTCACCCGCTGGGTGGGCGACACGGACGCCTTCCTGCACCGGTACTGGCGCACGATGCCGGCCGTCTTCCGGCCCGCGCCCGGCACCGGACCGGCGGTCCCGCTCACCCTGGAGGAGATCGACACGGCGGTGGCGGGCGGTCTGCTGCGCGTGCCCCATCTCGAACTCGCCCGGGCCGGCGACCCGGTGCACTCCTCCCGGTACACGCGGGCCCGCACCGTCTCGGGGGTCACCACCCCCGGGTACGCCGACGCGGAGCGCATACGCGAGCTGCTCGCCGACGGTGCCACCCTCGTCCTGCGCAACGTCGAGCACTGGCACGCGGCCACGCGCGCGCTGACCCGCCGGCTGGAGGCCGAACTCGGCCGCCGGGTCGAGGCGTTCTTCTTCGTCACCCCGTCCGGTGCCCAGGGGCTCGACCTGCACCGCGACGACGCCGACGTCCTGCTGCTGCAGAGCACCGGCAGCAAGCACTGGACGGTACGCGGCGGCCCCACCGGCCCCGACTGGGCACCGGGCGAGGTGGCCGACGGCGGCCCGGTGCTGCTGACGGAGACCCTGAACCCCGGGGAGGTGCTCTACATCCCCCGCGGCTTCGCCCATGAGGCGGTGGGCGGCGAGGGGCTCTCCGCACACCTCTCGCTCACGATCCGCGAGGTGAGCACCCAGCAGCTGTTCGCCTCCCTGCAGCGTCTGCTGCTCGACTCGCTGCCGCTGCCGAGCCGCCCACTGGACGACGACGCCCTGCACGCGACCGCCGAGGTGCTGCTGGACCGGTTCCGCGACCGGCTGCCGGAGGTGACCGCCGCGGCCGTCGTCGCACACGCCCGCCGCGCGCAGCTGGCCGAGGGCACCGTCCCGGGGCTGGGCGCCGACCCCGGCATCGCCGCGCTGGCCGCGCGCCTCGGCACGCCCCACGGCCCGGCGGCGGCCGCCGCATGAGCGGCACCCAGGCGCCGGCCGGCCCCCCGGCGACGACCCGCGCCGCCGCGCCCGCCCGGCCGACGTCCGGGCTGCGTATCCTGCTGACACGTCATCTGCGCCCGCACCGCGGGCGGCTCGCGGCCGGTGCGGCGCTCGCGCTCCTCGGCGGGCTGGCGGGGCTGGCCGAGCCCCTGGCGGCCAAGGCCCTCATCGACCGGCTCGCCGAGGGCGGCTCGCCCACCGCGTCCGCGGTCGGCCTGGCCGTGCTCGTACTGGCGTCCGTCCTGGTCACGGCGGCGGGCTCGTACCTGCTGGAACGCACGGCCGAGGGCGTGGTGCGCACCACCCGCGAGCGGCTCGCCGCCCGGGTCCTGCGGCTGCCGGTGGCCGAGATGGACCGGCAGCGCCCCGGTGACCTGGTGGCCCGGCTGACGTCCGACACCGTCCAGCTGCGGGCCGCGGCCGGGCAGGCGCTCGCGGTCTGTGCGACCTCGACGCTGATGGTGCTCGGCGGGCTGGTGGCGATGTTCCTGCTCGACCCCGTGCTGACGGCGGTGACCGTCACCGTGATCGGCGCCGTCTGCGGGGCCGGCATGCTCACCCTGCCCCGGATCGGGCGGGCCGCCCGGCGCTCCCAGCAGGTCACCGGCGAGCTCGGTGCCGTGCTGGAGCGCTCGCTCGGCGCCTTCCGCACCGTCAAGGCGGGCGGCCTGGAGGCGCAGGAGACCGCCGCCGTCCGCGAAGCCGCCCACCGGGCCTGGCGCAGCGGGGTGCGTGCCGTCGGCTGGGAGGCCGCCGCCGAGGTCGCCTCCGGGCTCTCGGTACGGCTGACGTTCCTGACCGTGCTGGGGTTCGGGGGCACGCGGGTGGCCACCGGGCGGCTGACGATGTCGGCGCTCGTGGCCTTCCTCTTCTACATCCTGTTCGTCGGTCCGCTGATCACCCAACTGGCGGGGAGCGCCGGGCTGCTGCAGCGGGGCGCGGCCGCCGCGCAGCGCATCGAGGAGATCGAGGCCCTGACCGTCGAGCCCGTCGCGGACCGGGCTCCCGCGCCGCCCGCACCGCGGCCCGCGCCGGTGGCGCTTCAGCTGCGGGAGGTCTCCTTCGGCTACCCGGGCCGGGACGCCACCGTCCTGGACGGACTGTCGCTGGACGTCCCGGCCGGCGGGCTCACGGCGCTCGTCGGCCCGTCGGGGGCGGGCAAGAGCACCGTGTTCGCGCTGCTGGAGCGGTTCCACGAGCCCTCCTCGGGCCGGATCCTGCTCGACGGCCGGGACCTGCGGGACTGGCCGCTGAGCGAGCTGCGGGCCGCCATCGGGTACGTGGAGCAGGACGCTCCGGTCCTGTCCGGCACGCTGCGCGACAACCTTCTGCGGACGGCGCCCTGGGCCTCGCCCGAGGAGCTGCGCACCGTCCTGCGGCTCACCCGCCTCGACGGGCTGACCGACCGGCTGCCCGCGGGCCTGGACACGGACCTCGGCCACCGCGGCACGGCCCTGTCCGGCGGCCAGCGCCAGCGCGTGGCCATCGCCCGTGCCCTGCTGCGCCGCCCCCGGCTGCTGCTCCTGGACGAGGCGACCTCCCAGCTGGACGCCGAGAACGAGCAGGCGTTGCGCGACGCCGTCGCCGACATCGCCCGGGAGACGACCGTCGTGGTGATCGCGCACCGGCTCTCCACCGTCACCGGGGCCCGCCGGATCGTGGTCCTGGAGGCGGGCCGTGCCCGCGCCGCCGGCACGCACGGCGAGCTGCTCGCCTCGGACGGGCTCTACGCCCGTCTCGTGCGCACCCAGCTGCTGCAGACCCCGCACACCCCTCGGACCCCGCACGCCCCTCACATCTCACAGCTCCCTCAGGAGGCGGGACGCGCGTGAACGACGTCTACGGGCTCGGCCTGCCCCCACTGCCCTCGGACCACCATGCGTTGCGTGCGGTCGTGGTCGTCGAGTGCCTCACCGAAGCGGGCCCGGTCCTGCGCTACCTGTACACGGGCACCAGTTCCTGGGGCGCGCTGGGAATGCTCGAAGCGGCGAAGATCCGGCTGGCGGGCGCCCTGGAGCCGGGCGGCCCCTGGGAGGGTCCGGAAGGGGAGAGCTGAACGCGGCCGTATATCGAACGTAGATCGGCGGCCCGCACAATCAGTGCATCACGTGTTCCGCCAAGAGACAGGACCCTCCCGTGTCGCGCTCCTTCGTGTCCCGCAAGCGTCGTGCAGCCGTTCTCGCCCCGGCCACCCTGGTCGCGCTTGTGGCCCTCGCCGGCTCCCTGTCCTCCGCCGCCGGCTCCGGCAGCTCCGTACGGACCTCCGCCGACTCCCCCGTCACCCACTTCACGTACACCGACGGGCATGACGGTCACCGGTCCGGCGACGGCAACAAGGGCCGCGAGGAGTACAACACCAAGGCGTGAGGGCCTGTCGGCCTGCGCTTCACGCAGCCGGCGCGGGACGTCCCTCTTCGGCGAGCGCGTCGACGAGCGCCCGCACCTGCGCGGCCTCGGGCAGCGCGGTGCGGGTGAAGACCTCCAGCGCCTCCCGGGCCTGCTCCAGCGCCGGTTCACGGTGGCCGGCACTGTGCGAGACCCGCGCCCGGGTCCACAGCGCGTAGCCGCGGTCGCGGTCGCGGCCGGGCACGGCCCTGTAGTAGGCCACCGCCCGGTCGGCCGCCTCCAGCGCCTGCTCGACCTCGCCCATGACGCGCAGGGTCTCGGCGTACCGGTACCAGGCCTGGGCCTGCTGGCCCGGGATGCCGGCCGTCGTGCACACCTCCAGGCACTCGCGGTAGCCGGCCAGCGCCTCCGGATACCGGCCGAGTTCGTGCAGCGCCTGGCCGCGCACGCACAGGGCGTGGGCCACCCCGTGCTGGTCCGCCATCTCGCGCAGGGCGCGCAGGGCCTCCTCGCAGGCGGGCAGCGCCTCCTCGGCGCGGCGGCCGCGGATGCGGGCCAGCGCCGCGTTGAGCGTGGTGATCAGCTCGCCCGACCGCTGCCCCCACTCACGGGCCAGGACGAGCGCCTCGTCGAAGAATCCGGCCGCGTCGTCGTACCGCTGCTCGAACTGGGCTATCACCCCGAGGTCGTTGCACGCCTGCTGCAGGATGGCCCGGTCGCCGGCCTGCCGGCAGAACCGGGCGGCCAGCTGCGCGTGGGTACGGGCCCGCGCCAGCCGGGTCTCCTGGATCGCCGCGTTGCCGCAGATGAAGTGGGCGCGGCCGGCCGCTCGGTGGTTGCCCGCGAGCGCGGCGGCCTCGGCCAGGGCCTCGGCGGCCAGGGCCATCTGCGCGTACGGGATGTCCTGGCCGAACGAGCTCAGGGCCACCAGGAGGTCGGCGGCCGTCGTCAGCGACTGCGGCTCGGCGGCCTCCCACCGTCTGACCAGCAACTGGACGGCGTGCACCGCGCAGTCGCACTCGCTGATCACCCAGGCGCGGGCCTCGGCCAGGTCCGCGAAGCGCGGTCCCCCCGGCCGTACGGCACCGGCGGCGATGGTGCTGTGCACCGGATCGCCGGGCACCATCCACCGGAACGCCTCCCCCGCCATGGCGAGGAGGTGGTCGAGCAGCCGGCGCTCCACGGCGAGGGTCTCCTGCGCCGGGGCCAGCTGTCGGGCGAAGTCCCGTACGAGGTCGTGGTACCGGTAGCGGCCCGGCGCCGGTGACTCCAGCAACGCGGCGTCCACCAGCGGCTCCAGCAGGTCCTCCGCCTCCGGCTCGTCCAGGCCCAGCGCGGCCGCGGCCGCACCCAGTCCGATGCCCGGCCAGGCCACCGACGCCAGCGACCGGAAGACCAGCGCCTGCCGGTCGGTCAGCTGGCGGTAGCCCAGCTCGAACGCGGCGGCGACGGCGAGGTCGTCGGCGCGCAGCTCGGCCAGCCGGCGCCGCTCGTCGGCGAGCCGGGCCACCAGGTGCGCCACCGTCCAGTTCGGCCGGGACGCCAGCCGCGTGGCCACGATCCGCACCGCCAGCGGCAGGCAGGCGCAGGCGGTGACCAGCGCCAGCGCGGCCTCCTGCTCCGGGTCGGTGCGGGACGCACCCACGATGCGCCGCACCAGGGACAGCGCCTCCTGCGTACTGAACTCCGCCAGCCGTACGTGGGCGCCGGACGGCACGCCCACCAGGCGCGCCCGGCTGGTCACCACCACCGCGCAGCGGGCCGCGCCCGGCAGCAGCGGCCTGACCTGGGCGGCGTCGCGGGCGTTGTCGAGCAGCAACAGCACCTTGCGGCCGTCGAGGAGCGTACGGAACAGCCGGGAGCGGTCCTCCACCGAGCCGGGCATCTCCTGCCGGGGGACGCCGAGCGCGGACAGGAAACTGCCCAGGATGGTGCCGGGGTCGGCGGCGTCCGTCCCCGTGCCGCGCAGGTCGGCGTACAGCTGGCCGTCCGGGAAGTCCCCCTTGACCTGGTGCGCCACGCGCAGGGCCAGGGTGCTCTTGCCGATGCCGCCCATGCCGCTGACGGAGGCGACCGCGAGTGCGGTGCGGTCCGGGTCGGTCAGGGCCCGGCACAGCTCGGCGACCGCCTCGTCGCGGCCACTGAAGTCCGCCGTGTCGGCCGGAAGCTGAGCAGGCCGGGCGGGAGTCGCCGACACGCTTGCGGCGGGAGCGGGAGCAGGAGCGAGAGCGGGGTCGCGGGCCAGGATCCGCTCGTGCAGGGCGCGCAGCTCCGGCCCCGGATCCAGGCCGAGTTCCGTGGACAGCACCTCGCGGGCCCTGCCGAACACCGCCAGGGCGTCGGCCTGCCGCCCGGCGGCGTACAGCGCCCGCATCAGGAACCCGTACGGACGCTCCCGCAATGGCTGCTCCCGGATGAACGCCGTCAGCTCCGGCACCAGTTGCGCGTGCCGCCCCAGCAGCAGATCGACGTCGAAGCGCTCCTCCAGCAGGGTCAGCCGCAGCTCGGCCAGCCGGGAGCGCTGCCGCTCGGCGAACGGCCCCGGCACCCCGGCCAGCGGCTCGCCCCGCCACAGGGCCACGGCCTCGGTCAGCAGCGCGGCGCACTCGTCGTACTCCTCGGCGGCGCGCGCCCGCGCCGCCTGCGCCGCCAGGTGCTCGGCCCGGAAGGCGTCCACCGACAGGGGGTCCTGCGCGAGCCGATAGCCGTCGCCCGCCCTGGCCAGCACCTGCGGATCGCCACCGGCGGCCGTCAGCAGCTTGCGCAGCCGCCACGCATATGTCCGCACGATCGTCACCGCGGACTCCGGCTCCGCCTCGCCCCACACCCCGCTCACCAGCTCGCACAGCGGCACCGCATGCCCGCAGCGCAACGCCAGTACCGCAAGGGCCGCCTGCTGCTGCGGCGGCCCGCTCGGCAGAACGACCTCACCATCACGGATGCCCACGGCCCCGAGCACAGAGAATTCCACAGTCCCCCCACCACCGGCACAAGCCAGTTGAAGTGGGGACATGCTAACCAGTGGTTCATATGCGGCAAAGCCACGGGAGCGCGTGTCGTGGGGGTGCCCGGACCTGTCTGCCGCGTTCCGGCGGCACGTCCTACAGTGATCGGATCACTGGAGGAGGCGTCATGAACGAACGTGACAGATCCGAACGGCCCTACGACATCGTGCTCTTCGGCGCGACAGGCTTCGTCGGCGAACTCACCGCCGCGTACCTGCTCGGCCATGCACCGCACGACTGCCGTCTGGCCCTCGCCGGTCGCAACCGCGACAAGCTCGAACGACTGAGGGACCGCCTGGCCGAACAGCACCCGGAACGGGCCGCCGCTCTCACCCTGGTCCAGGCCGAAGCGGACGACCCGGCGGCCCTGCGCGCCCTGGCCGAATCCACCCGCGTCGTGGCATCGACGGTGGGCCCCTACATCGTCCACGGCCAGGAACTGGTGGCCGCCTGTGCGCGGGCCGGCACCGATTACACCGATCTGACCGGTGAACCGGAATTCGTGGACTCGGTCTTCGTCCGGCACGACGCCCTGGCCCGCCGCACCGGCGCCCGCCTCGTCCACTCGTGCGGCTTCGACTCGCTCCCGCACGATCTCGGCGCCTACTTCACCGTGCAGCAGCTGCCCGAGGGCGTCCCGCTCACGGTCGACGGTTTCGTCTCCGCCCGGGGCCTGATCTCCGGCGGCACCCTGGCGTCCTCCCTGGTCATCGCCTCGCGCCAGCGCCAGGCGGTGGCCGCTGCACGGGAGCGCCGCGAGCATGAGCAGCTGCCCGCCGGCCGGCGGATCCGCACTCCCCTGGGCGTACCGCGGTTCAGCAAGGAGACGGGTGCGTGGGCGCTGCCCCTGCCCACCATCGATCCCCAGGTGGTGCGGCGCTCGGCCCTCGCCCTGGACCGCTACGGCCCCGACTTCCGCTACCGCCACCACGCCTCGGTCACGTCCCTCCCCGTGGCCCTGACCGCGCCCGCCGCGCTCGCCACGTTCGCGGCACTCGCCCAGCTCCCGCCCGTCCGCTCGGCGCTGGGGAAGCTGTACCCGCCGGGGCGCGGCCCGAGCGAGCAGCAGCGCGCACGCAGCTGGTTCCGCGTCCGCTTCGTGGGCGAGGGCGGCGGCCGGCGCGTGTTCACCGAGGTCGCCGGCGGCGACGCGGGCTACGGCGAGACGTCGAAGATGCTCGCCCACTCCTCCCTGTCCCTGGCCCTGGACGATCTGCCGGAGACGGCCGGGCAGGTCACGGCGGCAACGGCGATGGGTGACGCCCTGATCGCCCGCCTGACAGCGGCGGGCATCACGTTCCGGCTGTGCCACGCACGGTGAACCGGCCCTCCCCTACCCGGAAATGAACATGACCGAGATCCTTGCCGTAGCTCTCATCACCGTCCTGGCCGTCATCAGCCCCGGGGCGGATTTCGCCATGGTCGTACGCAACAGCTACTTGTACGGGCGTACGGCCGGCGTGCTCGCGGCGGTGGGCATCGCGCTCGGCGTCCTGATCCACGTGTCGTACACCATCCTGGGTGTCGGGATCGTCATCGCGCATTCCCCTTCGCTCTTCACCGCCATCAAGCTGATCGGCGCCGCGTACCTCGTCTTCATCGGGTGCCGGACGTTCGCGCAGCGGACGCGCCTCGACATCGACCTGACCGACGGGGCGGCCGTCTCCTCCTGGCAGGCGCTGCGGACGGGGCTGCTGACCAACGCCCTGAACCCCAAGACCACCCTGTTCGTGCTCAGCACCTTCACCCAGGTCGTGCATCCGGGGACGCCGTTGTGGCGGCAGATCGGGTACGGGCTGTTCATGTCGCTGGCCCATCTGGGCTGGTTCGCCCTGGCAGCGGTCTTCTTCTCCAACGACCGGCTGCGCGGCAGGATGCTGCGCAGCCAGACGCTGCTCAACAGGCTGATCGGCTCGGTGCTCGTGGGGCTGGGCGTGGCACTCGCCTTCGCCCCGGCCACGTAAGGCGCGTGTCCGGCGCCCCGCGCCCCTGACGGGGCCCGCTCGTGTCGTCGGCCGCGAGCGCGCGTTGTGCTGCATATGGGGCATAGAAGCGACATCACCACGACAACAACTCGCGCAATGGGCAGGTCGGTTCGCCGAGGGGGCAGGAGCGCGGCCCTGGTCGGGCTCTCGCTCGCCCTCCTGGCGGGCATCGCAGCGGCGGGGCCGGCGTCCGCCACGGCATCACGGCCCGGCGGCGCGGCCCACGCCGCAGGGCTTGTGCAGCGGTACGTCGACCTGCCCCTGGCCAACGCGGACGGTGAAGGCGCCGGCGGCGTCCACCCGGCGCTGCCGACGGGCGCCGGAGCGCTGCGCGAGGCGTTGGAGGCCGCCCGCGCCGCCCGCCTCGCGCCCTTCCGCTACCGGGCGCTGCTGTGGCAGTACTGGCTGGTCCGGGCGGTCGACGACGCGGGCATCGACCTCGCCGGGTGGGCGCCGTCCCGTGGGGTCGGGCCCAACCGGCGTACCGTGGTGGCCGCCTACGCGTACTACGGCACGCTGTTCCTCCACCACCCGGAACTGCGCTGGGCGGGGATGGCCAACATGGTCGGACCGTCGTTCGCGGCGGGCTTCATGGACCTCGGCACGGTGCCGGACCTCGCCCGGCTCCTCGCCGGCCGGATCGCCTCCCAGCCCCCCGAGCTGCGCGACCGGCTCCCCGTCGAGGCCCTCGATCTGGCGGGCGCGGGCACCCGCCCGGGTGACGTCCAGCCGAGCTGGTTCGCCGAACGGCTCCTGGCCATGCAGAAGCACATCTTCATGGACCAGGCCGCCATGCATGCCGCATACCTGTACGGGGGCACGGCCGCCACCGACGAGATGCGGTCGGCCGGGCTGATCGACGACGCCGCGGCCGCCTCGTGGCATGCCGTCGCCGGTGGCCGTCCGGCCGGGATCGATGCCGCCGCCACGCAGTTGCTCTCCCGGGAGCAGAACCAGATCATCGCCGACCAGTGGGACCGGATGCGCGCGCACCTCGGCCCCGTCGGCGGACTCCTCACCTACGCGCTCACCCTGGCGGGCAGCGTGTCCGTCCCCGGCGCCCGTACGCCCGCGCAGTACGCGCCCCTGAGCGTCGGCGCCGAGCCCGGCGTGCTGTCCGTACGCCTGACCACTCCTCTCCCCGCCTTCAACATCGCCGACCGCGTCCGCCGCTGGGAGTACATCACCGCCGACACCCTCCCCGCCTACCTGCGCCTGTTGCACGAGCATCCGGCACAGGCCCGGGCCGTCGTCGCCTCCCCGATGGAGGCCCGGATCGCCCGTGAGCGTCTGGCAGCACGCTGGCCGGAGTTGACGGCGCAACTGGCGGGGTGGGGCGTGGAGGCCCGGGCGTAGCCCGGCCACCGACCGCGCGGGCCCTCACGGGGTCACGGGGCTTTCCGGGCCTGCCTCGGCGGCGTCCCCGGCAGGGCCGGACAGGCCGAACAGCCGGCCGAGGACGGGCGCGCCGAGCAGGGCGGCGAGGTCGAACCACGCATAGCCGCCGGACGCCCCGGACGGCGGATTGCCGATGGTCACCAGGCCGACGGGATCGCGGGGCTGCCAGGTCCAGGTGCCGAGCGAGGTGCCCAGGAGTTCGAGGTAGGACACCACGACGAACGCCCCGAGGTACAGCTCTCTCGAGGGTCCGCAGATCAGGAAGACCGCCAGACAGCAGAACCAGAAGGCGCCGAGCTGGTCCGGCCGCGGCGCCAGCGTCACGCCGTACAGCGCCCAGCAACCGCCGACGGCCACGACCGCCGTGGTCAGCCCCCGCCGCCGGAACCGCGTCCAGGAGCTGCGGCCGATCGACAGGGCGGCAAGGTAGACCAGCCCATGGCCGGGCGGGACGTACGCCGGCACGTTCCCCAGGCGATAGAGGTAGACCCCGAGCAGCGGCGAGAAGACGAATTCGATCGCGGTCGCGAAGGCGATGACGATCGCGGTCTGAGCACGTACCGGTGCCGTCTCACGGCGGAGTACGGCGAACAGCACCCCCCAGGTGAGGACGCCGAGGACGCGCTGGACGGAGAGCGAGCCGGCGGTGTCCACGAGCAGGACCACGCTGATCCACAGCATCACCGCAGGGGCGGTACGGATGCGGGACACTGGCACCGCCCTCTCGCGATTTCCCTGCCCGGCCGCATTCGCCCTACGTCATGCCCTGGTCGAGCAGGCACCCATGCCCGTCGTCACCCGCGTGGGTGTCTGTCCGTGCAACTGCCCGGTGGCCCCGGACGTCCGCACGTCCGGATGTGACACAAGCCCGTCATTGCCGTCGCACCGGCCGGCCCGCGGCGGGCGCGGCGGGCGCGGCGGGCGCGGCGGGCGCGGCGGGCGCGGCGATGGTCAGGGTGGCGCTCACGTTCTCCTGATCCACGGTGTGCACGCCCCTAGGGCGCGTCCGACGGGTCCGGTAGGGCCCCGGCCCGGGCCTGTTCCACCGGATCTATAGTTCGGCCTCGTGAACAAGGAGAACGGCTGGGAACCGCGTCAT
>NZ_JBFAPE010000006.1:0-71279 GCF_040675615.1 Streptomyces sp. NPDC049585
GCTGTTGTGGGCCGTCGTGTGGTGGGGACTGGGCTGGCACTTCCCCGGTTTCTGGACGATCGCGGCGAAGCTGTCGTTCAAGGTGGGAATCCTCGTACTCGTGGCGCTGGTGGCCGCCCTGGCGGTGCTGGTGGGCGCCGTCGCCAGGATCGTGGACCGGTTCCGCTCGTGAACCCGCCGGGCCCGCCCTTAGGCCGTGTCCGGCGGATCATGCAGTGCCCCGTAGGGGCGCGGGGCGGTGTCGATCTGCGGCTGCCGCCGCGTGGGCGCGATCAGCCAGCGATGGCCTGCAGTCGACGCGCCGGGGGCGAAGCGCGGCACCCCATCTGCGGGCGCGTCGTGGCTTGTCGCGCCCACGCGGCGGCAGCCGCAACATCGACACCGCCCCGCGCCCCTGACGGGGCGCCGTGGTGGCTGCGTGACGAAGATCCGCCGGACACGGCCTAGCACCCCTCCAGGGGCGTGGACCAGCGCCGATCTGCGGCCGTTCTGCGGCTGTCGCCGCGTGGACGTGATCGGCCACCGGCGGCCTGCAGCCGACGCACACGGCACTTCGTCTGCGGGCGCGTCGTGGCTTGTCGCGCCCACGCGGCGGCAGCCGCACATCGACACCGCCCCGCGCCCCTGGCGGGTCTACGGCTCGTACCAGAGGCTCGCCATCGGCGAGTGGGTGGTCCAGCCCAGCGAGGTGTAGAGCTGCCGACCCTCGGGCGTGCCGACCAGGACGCCGGTGCGGGCGCCGGCCTCGTGCGCGGCGTTCTGCAGCGTACGCATCACGAGGCTGCCCAGGCCTCGGCGCCGGTGGTCGGGTGAGGTCTCTATCTGGTCGGCGATGGCGGTGGCGCCCGAGCCGCGGGCGATCTGGCCGCGGGCGGCGAAGTGGCCGTCGGTGGTGCGGACGAGGACGCGGACGACGTCGCCGCGGGTCCAGGTGGTCACCGTGTACCCCGCCGGCACGGCGGGCCGTTCGGCCTGCAGCGGGCAGGTCATCAGGAAGCCGGGCTGGTCGAAGCGCCACCCCGGTCCGACCCACGGCCGGATCTCGTCGTCCTCGGCGAACAGCTTCAGCCAGGTCCAGGGGGCGGCGGTGCCCTCGGCGAGCTTACGGACCGTCATCTCGTCGGGCCGGGGCACGACATGGCGCCAGACGTGCCGGGTCTGGCCGACGTCGATGCTCCAGCCCCAGGGTTCCCCGACCGGATCCGCCGCGCCGCGCGAGACGACCCAGCCGTCGATCCATGCCTGCACGAGCTCGTCGATTCTCGTGTCCGTCATGCACATCCCCCGATATGTAATAAGCCCTGACTGAAGTTACACCTTACATATCAGGTCGTGCGGCGGCCAGGTACGCGTCCAGCGGCGAGAGGGGATCGCGTCGAAGGAGCGTGCGCAGGGCGTTGTTCGTGATGCCGGAGCCGTCGAGGAAGCCACCGGCGATCGCCGAGTACGTGCCCACCAGCATCGGCACCTGGTAGGGCAGCGCCTCGCCGGCCGCGGCGATCGCCTCGCGGGTCGCCGCCAGCGCGCCGGGCCGGTAGGAGGAGCCGGTGGCGGCGGCCAGGTCCGCGCCGCCCAGGGGGCGTTCGCCCACGAGCTCGTACACCTTCCCCGCATGGGCGGCGGGCGCCGCGACGACGGCGGCCGCGACCGCCGCGAGGTCCGCGCGGGCCACGGCGGCCAGGCGGCCCTCGCCGAGGGGCGCGGTGATCACGCCGTCGGGTCCGGGGGCGGCGATGCCCGCGAGGAACTCCGCATAGAGCCCGTTGCGCAGGATCGTCCACTCCAGGCGGCCACGCTGCAGGCGGCGTTCGGTCCAGCGGTGGGCAAGCGCGTACGGCAGGTGGTCGCCGTCGCCGCTGAGGCTGGTGTAGACGACGTGCCGCACGCCCGCCCGCTCGGCCGCGCCGATCGCCGCGTCGTGGCGGGCGATGACGACGTCGTCCTCCCCGTAGCCGGCGGATATGAGCAGCAGGGTGTCGACGCCGGCGAAGTCGAGCGAGGACGGGTCGTCGAAGTCGACGCGCCGTTCGGCGGCGGAGCGGGGGGCGCGGGTGCCGAGCACGACGTCGTCCCGCCCGGCCAGTTCGCCGGCCACCAAAGCGCCCAGCGCGCCGCCCGCGCCACTGACAAGAATCATGGGATGTGCCTCCTGAGCTGTGTGTTTCCATCATCGGGAGGAGATCGCGACCACGTAAGGAGGCACATTGATGTCAGTAGGGCACACCGGGGTAACCACCCCGGCCCGGGACGAGCCCGTGATCGTCTGCGACACGCCGCAGGACGAGTGCGGGGTGCGGGACGTGCTGGACCGGCTGGGCGACAAGTGGTCCGTCTACGTGATCGTCGAACTCGCCTCGGGCATACGGCGCTTCAAGGAGCTCCAGCGCGCCATCCCCGGCGACATCTCACAGCGCATGCTCACCCTCACCGTGCGGCGCCTGGAGCGGGACGGGCTGGTGAGCCGGACCGTCCACCCCACCGTCCCGCCGCAGGTCGAGTACGAGCTGACGGAGCTGGGGCACAGCCTCACCCACCTGGTGAAAGCCCTGGCGGACTGGTCGATCGCCCACCGCCCCGCCATCGCCGCCGCCCGCGCGGCGTGGGACGCCGCCGAGGACCGCTGACGCCGCAGGCCAGGCGCTTCGCCCGGTCGGCCTCCTCACCGGCCGCTGACCGAATCCCACCGGCCCAGGCGAACAGAAGAGCCCCGGAGCCGATGGCTTCGGGGCTTTTCGCTGCGCACGTATGGCGCGCCTCGACGTCAGCCGATGGAGCTGGTGTTCCACCGCTGGGTGGCGTAACCCACGTAATTCCACTGCTGGGCGGGCGCACCGTTGTCGGTCGAGGAGTCCGCTATCTCGACCGCCTTGTTGGTGCCGTAGTTGATGATCTTTCCACCGCCCACGATCCAGGCCTGGTTCCTGGCGCCCGCGACACAGCCCCACACCTGGATGCGAGCACCGTTGCGCGTGTCGCCGTCGGCCACCTCAAGGCACATGTCGGAAAAGCGGTTCCTGATCTGGAGGTATCCGCTGACGGGGGACTTGTAGAAGAACCACTGACTGCCCTCCTGACCACGGCAGTCCCACTGCTGGACCCGAGCCCCGTTCTCGTGGCTGGAGTTCTCCACCTCCAGGCACTTGCCGCTGTTCTGGTTCCGGAGCTCGATGTAGTCGGTCGCCTGGCTCGTCCCCGGCGTCAGCACCATCAGAGAACCGGCGGCCGCAATGACGGCCACAGCCTTCCCCATCTTCTTCGCAATCACTGCGAACCCCCCTGAGAAATGCAGAAAACAAACGCTGCAGAAATAAAGAAAACCCACCCGAAACCGGCCTACCGGCCGGCAGTGCGGCAACTATAACCGAACCATGATCATCAGGCTGTGACCCCGCCCACGAAAAAGGCCCCTCGTCCGTTCGGGACGAGGGGCCTCGACAGCTGCGCTGCAGCCGTTGCCTGGGTGGGCGCAGACGGGTTCGAACCGCCGACATCTGCTTTGTAAGAGCAGCGCTCTACCGCTGAGCTATGCGCCCTGGCATGAGTGGACAGCCTACCTTGCCCCACCCCGGTCCCCGCAAACCACACATCGGGGGTTATCCCCACCCCGATCCGGGAGCCGGCCGGATCCCCGCCCGGGGCGGGATCTCCTACGGTCGCCGTGTTGCCGTCCTCGTGCCGAACGGAGATCCCATGGCTGCCCGCGCGACCCGCGCCGTACGACTCGCCGTACGACTGTCCGCCCTGGTCGCAGGGGTGCTGGTGCTCGCCGGGTGCGGCTCGGTCGATCCGGACGACGCGGCGCTGCAGGAGCGGGTGTTCTCCGTGGCCGGGCGGGAGCTGACCGTCGACAGCGACAACTCCGCACTGGAGCTGGTGCCCACCGATGCCCGGCAGGTGAAGGTCACCCGGTGGTTCCGCGGGTGGGCACTGGGCGGGGCCGCCCGGGTGAGCTGGGACGTGCGGGGGGACACGCTCAGGCTGCGCATGCACTGCACCGGCATCACCGTGCGGTGCGCGGCCCGGCACCGGATCGAGGTGCCGCGGGCGCTGGCGGTCACCGTTAGGAGCACCAACGGGCCTGTCGGCGCCCGGGGCTTCGCCGGGCACCTGGCCGTCAGGACGACCAACGGTGCCGTGCGCGTGCGGGAGGCCAGCGGCGCGCTGGCGTTGCGGACGACCAACGGGACCATCGAGGCGAAGGCCGTCGGCTCGCCGACGATCAGCGCGGCCAGCCGCAACGGCGCGATCCGGATCAGCACCGACCGTGTCCCCGACCGCGTCGAGACGCGCAACGGCAACGGTTCCACCCGCATCGCCCTGCCCCGCGCCCCGTACAAGGTGGACGCCGGTTCGCGCAACGGCAGCGTCACCGTCGGTGTGCCGCGCGACGGGGCGAGTGCGCACGCCGTCACCGCGCGCGGCGGCAACGGGGACGTCGAGGTGCGCGACCTGGGCTGACCCCGCAGCCGCAACCCGGGCTGCGACAATGGCCCTCCCGGACCTGGGGCGATCCAACGGGAGAGGCAGAGGGCAAGTGAGAGGGACCGTCGCACGTACCGCGCTGGCCGCCGCCGTCCGGGAGACCGCCATGGTGGTCCTGCTGCCACTGCCCCTGATCGCCCTCGCCGCCGCCTTCGCCGGCGGCGGCACCCGCCGCTGGGGCTGGGGCCGCGGGGAGAACAACCGGGCGCAGGCGCAGGAGGCGAAGGACGCGGCCGCGGCGGCGTTCTACGAGCTGGACACCGCCCAGCGCGACCTGCGGATCTCCATCGAGACGATCACGGCCGCCGACTCCTCGCCCGCCGCCCGCAAGGCGGCCGCCGACTTCGAGGCGTTCGGCCGGCGCATAGACGAGGTCTCCGCCACGTACATCACGGCCGTCGACGCCCACGACCTCGACCGCGACGACCTGGAGCCCGGGGCCGCCGCGCGCGCCCGCACCGAGCTGACCCGGGCCAAGGACGAGCTGGTGCGCGCCAAGGCCGACCTGGACCGCTTCGCGCAGTCCCTCGGCCCGCTGCTGACCCGCGCCGAGAACGAGCTGGCGCAGCTCGCGCCCGCCGTCGAGCGGGCCCGGCAGCAGCTGCGGGCCGCGACCGGCGCCCTGGACGGCGCGCGGGAGGCGGGCCTGCGGGCCGACGACCTCGCGGCCCGGCTGGCCGCCCTGGCCCCCGAGCTGACCAGGCTCAACGAGGGCGCCGGCCGGCACGGCGTACGCGAGACCCTGCAGCGCGCCGAGCACGTGCAGCGGGAGGCGGAGGCGGTCCGCGAGGAGGCCGAGCGGCTGCCGCAGAAGGCCGCGGAGATCGACAAGCGGCTGGTTTCCCTGCGCACCCGCGCCCAGGCGCTGACCACGCGAGCGGCCGGCGTGGCCCCCGTGCTCAGCGAGCTGCGCCGCCGCTACAGCGCCGCCTGCTGGCAGGACCTGCAGCAGGTGCCGGACGAGGCCGAACGGGCCGTCTCCCAGGCCGAGCAGAAGCTGGCGCAGGCCCGCACCGCCCGGGACGAGCAGCGCTGGGCCGACGCCACGGCGCTGCTGGCGACCGTACGGGCCCTGCTCAACGCCACCGACGAGGGCGTCTCGGCGGCCGGGGAGCGGCTGCGCCGGCTGGACGAGGTGTCCTTCGACCACACCGGGGAGGTCGAGCGCACGCGCTTCGCCCTGCGCGACGCCCAGCGCCTGGCGATGGCCGGGCGCAGCACGCCCGACCCCCGGCACGCGCGCCCGCTGGACGAGGGGGTGGCCCGGCTGGAGCGGGCGGTCGAGGGGCTGCAGGGCCGGCACCCGGACTGGTGGCACTTCCTGACCGAGACGGAGGCGGTACGGCGCACGGCCGCCCGCGTGGTGCAGGAGATCCGGGACGAGCGCGGGGCCGGGCGGGGCTGACTTATCCTGCCGCCATGCCTCGTTACGAATACCGCTGCAAGGCCTGTGGCGACACCTTCGAGCTGAACCGGCCGATGGCCGAGTCCTCGGCGCCCGCCACCTGCCCGGACGGGCACACCGACACCGTGAAGCTGCTCTCGACGGTCGCCGTCACCGGCACCTCGTCCTCCGCCCCCGCCACACCGCGCGCGGGCGGCGGCGGTTGCTGCGGGGGCGGCTGCTGCGGCTGACCGGCTCCCGGATCAGGCCTTGCGGGCGAGCGTGAGACCGTCCGCGACCGTGAGCATCACCGACTCCATCCGCCGGTCGGCGGCGACGTGCGCGTTGAACACGCGCATCGCCGCCCCCGGCCCGTCCGTCACCGTGGGGTCGGCCGCCTGGCCGGCGAAGAGCACGTTGTCGGCGACGATCAGCCCTCCCGGGCGCAGCCGGGGCACGATCTCCTCCCAGTAGTCGACGTAGCCGTCCTTGTTCGCGTCGAGGAAGGCCAGGTCGATGTGCGGCTCGGCGGGCAGGGCGCGCAGCGAGTCGAGGGCGGGCGCGATGCGCAGCTCGATGCGGTCCGTCACCCCGGCCTTGGCCCACGCCTCGCGGGCGTGGGCCGTCCACTCCTGCGAGACGTCCAGCGTCAGCAGGCTGCCGCCGGGCGGCAGCGCCTGCGCCATGGCCAGCGCGGACAGGCCGGTGAACGTGCCGACCTCCACGACGTGGCGGGCGCCGGTGAGCCGGACGAGGAAGGCCAGCAGGGGCGCCTGCTCCCGGGCCACCTGCTTGATCGCGTGATCGGGGAAGAGCGTGTGGGTGGACTCGACGAGGGCGCTCTGCACGGGATCCAGCGGCGGATTGTGGGCGAGCACGTAGTCGTACAGCTCGGGCGTGAGCGGCGGGCTCTTGATCTCGGTCATGCGATCTCCTGGTCGGACGACTGGGCGACTAAACGACTGGACGAGCACAACAACACTGATGCGGTCCCGAGCGTAGCCCCGGCCCTCGGCCTTCGGCCTTCGGCCCTCGACCCTCAGCCTTCGCCGAACGCCCGCACGATCTCCTCCCCCGCTGCCACACCCCGCGCGGTCAGCGCGGTGACGTGCGGTGCCGTCCAGCCGATGTCGGCCAGCTCGCCGTGGCCGGGCCGCCAGGCGCGGTCGGCGGCCAGCAGCAGGTCGGCATCCAGCAGCGAGTCGCCGGCGGCGAGGATGCGTTCGGCGCCGGTGCGCCGGGCCACCTCGGCGACCGCCGCGCTCTTGGTGAGCGGCTTGGGGACGGCGTACAGCTTGCGGCCCTGCACCGAGACCGTCCAGCCCCGCTCCTGCGCCCAGGCGGCCAGTTCCTTCACCCAGGCGTCCGGCAGCAGGGGGCGGTCGACGACCAGGTACGCGAAGAGGCCGGCGGCCGTGCGTTCCTTGAGCAGCCAGGCGGGGTCGGCCGTCCGCACGAGGCGCTCGTGGACCTCGGCCAGCGTGGCGCACTCGGCGTCCAGCGTCCGGCGCACCCGCGCCCGCCAGCCGGCGTCCGGCACTCCGCGCACCAGCAGTTCGCCGCCGTTGGCGCAGATGGCGAACTCCGGCGCCGGGCCGGGCAGGTTGATGCGGGCGTACTGCTCGGGGGTACGGGTGGTGGTGGGGACGAACGTGACCGCGGCGCCCAGCTCGGCCAGGAGCCCGGCCGCGGTCTCCGTCATGTAGGACAGCGGCCGCTGCTCGTAGGTCTCCACGCACAGCAGGCGCGGAGCCCGCTCGTCCGGCATGCCCAGGGCGAGGGCGGCGGTGGAGTAGATCAGCGTGCGGTCGAGGTCGCTCGCGACGAGTACGGTCACGGGGCGGTCACCGACCGGCCGTCGGCACCGGTGGCGCCGCGCGTGTACCGCGGGTGGATCAGGCCGACGCAGCTGTACGGCAGCCCGTCCACCTCCTCCACCGGCACCCCGCGCTGGGCCGCCAGCAGGCGCACATGGTCGAGGTCCGCGCCCGCGCCCCGCCCGGCGAGGATCTTCCAGGGCACACGGCGCAGCAGCACCCGCGTGGTCTCGCCGACGCCCGGCTTGACGAGGTTGACGTCGTGGATGCCGAACTCCTCACTGATGCGCTCGACCGCCTTCCAACCCACCCAGGTCGGCGTACGGTCCGCCGCCGTCAGCTCCTTGACGGCGAGGGCGACGTCCTCCTCCAGGCCCGGGAACCGGGCGGCGACGGCGTCCAGAAACGACCGCGAGACGTCCGCGCCCGCCAGCTCCCGGTAGAACTTCGCACCGTGGAAATCGTGCGGGCCGACCAGGTCGGCACGCAGCACCGTACGCGAAATCAGGCCGGAGACGGTCGAGTTGAGACAGGCGGAAGGGATGAGGAAGTCGTCACGCGTACCGTAGGTCTCCACGCAGTGCCCGGGGTCGGCGAGCACCGCAAGACGCGGGTCGAAGCCCGGGAAGTCGCGCAGTGCCTCGGTCAGTTCGCGGGTGATGGCGCCCTTGCCCGTCCAGCCGTCGACGAAGACGACATCGGCCGGGTCGTGATGGGCGGCCAGCCAGCGCAGGGCATTGGGGTCGATACCGCGACCGCGCACGATCGAGACGGCGTAATGCGGCACGTCCAGGCCGTGCGCGTGACGCGCCCAGCGGCGCATCAGCACGCCCACGGGCGTACCGGCACGGGCCAGCGAGACGAGCACCGGCCGCGGCGACCGCTCCGCCAGCACGGTCTCCGTGACCGTGCCGACGGCCAGCGCGAGGCGCTGCGCGGACGCCTCCAGCGCGGCGTGGTACAGCTCCTGGTAGCGGGCGCTCGGCTGATACTCCACCGGCAGCGACTCCGCATAGTGCGCACCCCCGCTCTGAATGGCCTCCTCCCGCTCCTCGGTCGGCGCCTCCAGCTCCACGGACGACAGATCCTGCAGCAGCCAGCCGACGTCCTCCGGGGCGTAGGAGGAGAAGGAGGGACCACGGAGGGGTTCGGGCATGGGAATGCGGGCCTTCGGTGGGATGTAGGAAGGGACGACGGCGAGCACGACGTGGCCCGTGTGCGCGGCGAGTTGGGCGAGGAGATCGGTGGTGTCCGTGACGTCGTCGGCCACGACGACGACGGTGTCGAAGCCGGCACCGGCGACGTTGTACGCGTACCGGTCGCCCTCGCGCGTGCGGAAGGTGATGCGGGAACGGATCGCGTAGCCGGGGTCGTCGACGGGGTGCACGGGGGAACGGGTGGTGGTGGAGTACGCCACGGTGGCGTCCCCCTTCCCCTCCCCCTCCCCCTCCACGGCGAGCTGCCGCTCCAACGCGTGCGCGAGGCGCAGGGGGGCGTACATCAGCTCCTCGGTGCCGAGTACGAGGACGCGGTGCGGTTCCCTGAGCGGGGGCTGAGCGCCGTCGCCGAGTGCGGCCTCGTGGGCCGGATCGGCATCCCGCCGCGGGGGCTGAGCGCCGTGGCCGTCTGCCGGCCGTGTTGTGCCCACCCGTTCCGCCCCTGCGGAACGACTGCCCACAACACGGCGGAGCTCCTCCGCCATCCCCGGCAGGGCTGCTTCCAGCTCGGCGTGGTGCGCCGCTGTGAAACCGTGACGGCCGCCGTCCGGGAGGTTGGGGGGCCAGGCGAGGGCCACCCGCTGCGCTGGTGGGCAATCGTGCCGCAGGGCGGCACGGGTGGGCACCAGCGCACCCGCAGACGGCGACGGCGTCGCGCCCACCAGCTCCCGGCCCCGCTCCAGCACATCGTGCGGCAGGTGGACCGTTCCCGTGGCCAGGGCCACGACGTCCACCCTCGCGCCGAGTTCCGCCGCGAACGCGTCGAGCGCGGCACGGTCCGCTTCGGACCGTACGTCCACCAGCGCCGCCACCACATACCGCCCCCGCGGATACCGCGCATGCAGTGCCGCAATCGTGTTGCGCACCGTGCGCCCCGTCGAGAACTCGTCGTCGACGAGCACCAGCGGCCCGTCGCCGGCGAGGAATCCGCCGTCCTCCGGCAGGAGCAGGTGGGAGGTCGCGTGGCTGTGCTCCTCCTCGAAGCCTCCGACCGGTTCCACCCCGTGCACCGCGCGCCGCGTGGAGTGCAGATAGGGGGCGGGGCCGAGGCCGTCGGCCACGCAGTGGCCGAGGCCGGTGGCCGTCTCGGCGTAGCCGAGGACGACGGCACGCGCCGCGTCCGCCTCGCCGAGTACGGCCCGTACGCGCCGTCCGAGGTCGAGTCCCGCCCCGTACACCCGTGCCGGTGGGACCGGTACGTGTTTGCCGAGGACGTGGGAGACGAGCAGGTGTGCCCGTTTGGGGTTGTGGCGCAGGGCCAGGCCCAGCAGGTCGCGCAGCCGAGCGGTGTCACCCCGCAGTTCGATGCCCAGCCGGTCCGTGACCCATTGGCCGGACCACACGCCGTTCACTTCGGTCGTCCCCACTCTCGTGCTCGTCGTGCTCGTGCTCATGCGTTGCGGAGCCCCGCGGCCAGCAGTTCCACGAAGCTCACGTCCTCGCGGGCGACGCCGAAGACCTCGGCGCGCAGCATCGTGCGCTCGGCCCAGGCGCGGTGGGGCTTTATCTCGTTCATCTTGTTGGTGTAGGCGGAGCGCAGCACTCCCCCGCCATCGCTTTCCGGCCGCAGGATGTCCTGGGCGTCGGTGTACTCCTCGTGGCTGACGACGGAGAGGGCGTGGACGGGGGCGACGTGCGAGGGGTGGATGCAGGTCTTGCCCTGCAGGCCGTTGGCGCGGTCGAGCTGGATCTCGCGGAGGAGGCCGTCGAGGTCGTGTTCGATGAGGGCGGTGCGCAGGGCCTCGGCGGGGCCGGCGAAGGGGCTGCGGCGCAGCTGGGGCTTGAAGATCCGCTCGGGCTGCGGGAAGTACTCCCACACCGGTCCGGTGACGGTGAAGCCGCTGCCGTCGGCGCGGCCGAGGACGTTGACGGCGTCGGCGATGACGGAGGCGACGAGCTTGACGTCGTAGGCGGTCATGTCGGGTGCCCGGCGCAGCCCGTAGGCGGCGCAGAAGTCGGTGACGCCGAGGCGTAGGGCGAGGACGTGCTCGCGGTACTTGTCGACGGCGCGGTAGACGCCGGCGAGGGCGTCGGTGCGGGTCTCCAGGTGGAGGATCTCGGGGGATTCGAGCACGGGCATGGCGTACAGGCGCCGTCCGCAGGCGGCCTCGGCGGTGGTGAGGGCCTCCAGGAAGGGCAGGCCGCGCTCCTCGGTGAACTTCGGCAGGACGAATCCGGACAGCAGCCGTACTGCGGGGCCGAGGCGGCGGACGAGGTCCTCCACCTGGCCGGGCTCGCGGACGCGGATGAACAGCAGGGGAAGGTCCGGCGCACCGCCGTCGCCGGGAACGTCGCCGGTGGCGTCGTCGGGGCCGGCGGCGAGGTGTTCGAACTGCCGGACGAGGTTCTCCTCGGCGTCCGCCACGTCGGCGTCGTTGATGGAGTCCTCCAGGCACAGCACCATGGACACCACGCCACGTCGCGCCTGCTTTCGGACGTCCTGGGCGAGGGTGGGCCGGGTGGCGGGGGCGTAGAGGGTGGCGCCGAGGGCGACGGCGAGCGTACGGGCGGGGGAAGCAGCGGTGAACTCGCCCGGTTCCCGGTGGAACAGCCCGCTGCGCACCTCCGGTGGAAGGTATCCGAAATGCCTCATAGCTCTCCCCGATTGCCGCGGCCTGCCGGGCGCCGTCCCTCCGGCCGGGCCGGCCAGGAAGTGTGGCCGATTATCGTACGTCCGCGGGTGGGTCAAGAGTTCCCCAAGTACGTGAAAAACTCATGACCTGCGCAAAGCCGTTCGGTAAAGGGGTGTCCGCCGGTGACCCCCTGCGTTGTCCAGGCACCCGGCGGGAAGGCAGGATTGCGGACATGACGCACGCCATGCTGAAGGGGTCGAACATCCCGCTCGAGGCCCCCACCGTGCGGGCCGTCCTGCGCTGGACCCCGGGCCCGGGCGTCCCGGACGTGGACGTCTCCGCGCTGCTGCTGGGGGACGGCGGCCGCGTGCGCTCCGACGAGGACTTCGTCTTCTACAACCAGCCCACCCACCCCTGCGGCCTGGTGCGGCACCTGCCGAAGAAGCGGCTGGTCGAGGGGGCGACGGACTCCGTCGAGGTCGAGGTGGCGCGCCTGGAGACGGCCGTCTCCCGCGTCGTGCTGGCCGCCTCGGCGGACGGCGGCACGTTCGGGCAGGTCGAGGACCTGTGCGTGCTGCTGTACGACGCGGCGCAGCCCGGTGCCGGCACCGCGGAGGCCACGCCCGTCGCGCGCTTCGACGTGCGCCCGGAGACGGGCGACGAGACGGCGATGCTCTGCGGCGAGCTGTACCGGCGCGGGGAGGGCTGGAAGTTCCGGGCCCTGGGCCAGGGGTACGCCACGGGGCTGGTGGGGCTGGCGACGGAGTTCGGCATCACCGTGGAGGAGCCGGAGGAGGGCGCCGAGGACTCGGCGGGCACCCCCGCTCCGGAGGCCGTCGCCCCGCCCGAGCCGGCCGCCACCGGTGCCGCGGGCGAGCCGGCCGGGGGCTACGCCTACCCGCCGCCGCCCACGGCGCCGCCGGCGGTCCCGCCGCCCTCGCAGTCCGTGCCGCTGCCCGCGACGGCGCCCCAGCCGGTGTACGGCTATCCGCAGCCGTACCCGCAGGTGCCGGCGGCCCCCGCGCACCGGCCGGCGTACGGGTATCCGCAGCAGCACCAGTCGCAGCAGACGCCGCCGCAGCCCTCGTACGGCTACCCGCCGCACCAGCCGGTGCCCGACCCGGCCTTCCGGTTGCCGCCGCAGGGGCCGCAGTTCCTGCCGCAGCACTGAGCGGAGCGGCGAGGCGTACGCCGGGCGGACACGGGGTAGGTACAGGGGTTTCGTTCAGACCTTGCTCTTGTACCCCCGGCCCCACTGCAGGCCCCAGCCGTAGAGGCGGTCCAGCTCGGACTGGAAGCCGTAGACGTAGCGCATCTCGCGGCGGACGATCATCTCGCCCTTGATGTTCTCGATCATCAGAACCGCGCAGGAGCGGGCCTCGGGGGCGCGCTCGTTGAGGGCGACCTCCAGGCGCGGGCCGTTGCCGGGGTAGAGGGTGACCATCGCGTGCGTACGGTCGAAGGCCGGGGTCCCGTCATAGATGTAGACGAAGATCAGCAGTCGCTTGAAGTCGTCACGGTGGTCCATGTTGATGTAGATGGTCTCGCCCGAGCCGGAGCCGAAGCGGTCGTCACCGCTGAGCTGAACATACGGCGGCGAGTTGATGCTGCCCAGTATGTTGCCGAGGGGCTGCACTACGCCCTTGGACCCGTCCGCCAGCTCGTACATACAGGCGAGGTCGAGGTCCACGTTGACCATCGCCGGGCCCTGGGCCTGGACGACCTGGGGCGTGAACTTGCGCAGTGGATGGCGCAGGGAGGAGCCGAAGGCGGGGCGCTCGCCGAAGTCCGAGGTGCGCATGCGCCAGGAGAGATTGACCCTCAGATTGCCGGTCACCGCCCCCTGCTTGGTCAGCGAGAACGATGGCCTGCGCTTGGTCAGTTCGACCGCGCCGCTGGTGCCGCCGACGTCGAACTGGCGCGCGGCCGCACTCCCCCAGTTGCCGAAGAACTTCTCCCGGATCCCCATCGCCGAAAACCCCCACAGTGAGCACACATGCCGCGGGGCGGTCATGGAGGATGATCCTCATGACCGCCCCGTGGAGAGGGTTCCCTCAAATGTGCCGGGGTCACACCCCGGAGGGAACCTCGGCCTTCGGGCCGGAGCCCTCCCCGGCCGCCGCCTCCTTGCGGTTGCGCACCACCGAGGAGAGGAACGACAGGCCGATGAGCACCACACCGACGAGACCGGTGATGACGTCGTTGATCTCGTACTTGATGCTGATCAGCAGGATGACGGCCAGCGCGCCGATGGCGTAGTGCGCGCCGTGCTCCAGATACACGTAGTCGTCCAGGGTGCCCTTGCGGACGAGGAAGACGGTCAGGGAGCGGATGTACATCGCGCCGATGCCGAGGCCGAGCGCCATCTCGAAGATGTCGTTGGTGATGGCGAAGGCACCGATGACGCCGTCGAAGGAGAACGAGGCGTCGATGACCTCAAGGTAGAGGAACATGAAGAAGGCGGCCTTGCCGGCCAGGCCCACGACGGAGGCGCCGCTCTTCGCGGGGGCCTTGGACGCGGCCTCCTCGTCGGCCTCCTCCTGCTCCTCCAGACGGTTCTCGAAGAAGTCGGAGATGCCACCGACCACCAGGTACGTCACCAGGCCGCCGATGCCGGCGAGCAGGACGGTGCTGGCCTTGTCGATGGTGCCCTCGCCGCCGTGGACCGGGACGGCCGTGGCGACGGTGGTCGCCGCGATCAGCAGGGCGACCAGGGCGACGACGGTGGAGAGGGTCTCCAGCTTGCCCAGCTTGGCCAGCGGCTTCTCCAGCCAGCCCAGCCACCTGATGTCCCGGTCCTCGAAGATGAAGTCAAGGAAGATCATCAGCAGGAACACGCCACCGAAGGCGGCGATGGCGGGGTGGGCGCCGGTGACCAGCTGCTCGTAGCGGTCGTGGTCCTCCAGCGCGACCCGCACCGCCTCGAGGGGGCTGAGCTTGGCGGTGATGGCGACGATCACGACCGGGAAGACGAGCCGCATGCCGAAGACGGCGATGAGGATGCCCACGGTCAGGAAGATCCGCTGCCAGAAGGCGTTCATCTTGCGCAGGATGCCCGCGTTGATGACCGCGTTGTCGAAGGAGAGCGAGATCTCGAGGACGGAGAGGATCGCGACGACCGCCAGCCCCTGCCACCCCCACAGAAAGCCGGCCAGGGCCAGTCCGACCGCCGTGACGGCCAGCGACCAGCCGAAGGTTTTCAGGAGCACTGGCTACCCAATCCTTTGCTGTACGGGGAGGTCCGCGCGGACGCGGCTTTACGAAACGTTGACCCCGAAGTCTAGGGCGATGCCTCGCAGCCCCGACGCGTACCCCTGACCCACGGCCCGGAACTTCCATTCGCCGTTGTAGCGGTAGACCTCGCCGAAGATCATCGCCGTCTCGGTGGAGGCGTCCTCGCTGAGGTCGTAACGGGCCAGCTCGCTGCCGTCGGCCTGGTTGACCACGCGGATGTAGGCGTTGGAGACCTGGCCGAAGCTCTGGCCGCGCACGTCCGCCTCGTGGATGGAGACCGGGAAAACGATCTTGTCGCAGGCGGCCGGCACCTTGGCGAGGTCGACCAGGATGGACTCGTCGTCACCCTCGCCCTCACCGGTGAGGTTGTCACCGGTGTGCTCGACCGAGCCGTCCGGGCTCTTGAGGTTGTTGTAGAAGACGAAGTACTCGTCGCCGAGCACCCGGCCCGCGGCGCACAGCAGGGCGCTGGCGTCGAGGTCGAAGGGGGCGCCCGTGGTGGAGCGCGCGTCCCAGCCGAGGCCGATGGTGATGTTGGTCAGGTTCGGCGCGGCCTTGGAGAGGGAGACGTTGCCTCCCTTGGCGAGCGTGACACCCATGTGCAGCTTCCTCCCCGAGTTTGCGGTGTTGCCCGAGATGACGGTGATTCTCGGTGCACGTCCGGCGCCGCACTCCCCGGACGGGGCGTACGGCGCCGGAGCGGTGGCGTGGCGGACGTCAGACGTTCACGCCGAAGTCCTGGGCGATGCCGCGCAGACCCGAGGCGTAGCCCTGGCCGATGGCCCGGAACTTCCACTCGGCGCCGTGGCGGTAGAGCTCGCCGAAGACCATGGCGGTCTCGGTGGAGGCGTCCTCGCTGAGGTCGTAGCGGGCCAGCTCGGTGTTGTCGGCCTGGTTGACCACGCGGATGTAGGCGTTGCGCACCTGGCCGAAGCTCTGCTGGCGGGCCTCGGCCTCGTAGATCGAGACCGGGAAGACGATCTTGGCGACGTCGGCCGGCACGGCGGCGAGGTTCACCTTGATCGTCTCGTCGTCGCCCTCGCCCTCACCGGTGAGGTTGTCGCCGGTGTGCTCGACCGAGCCGTCGGGGCTCTTGAGGTTGTTGAAGAACACGAAGTTCTGGTCGTTGGCAACCTTGCCCTGGTCGTTGGTCAGCAGCGCGCTGGCGTCCAGGTCGAAGTCCGTACCGGTGGTCGTACGGGCGTCCCAGCCGAGACCGACGACGACCGCGGTCAGGTTCGGGGCCGCCTTGGTCAGCGAGACGTTGCCGCCCTTGCTGAGACTGACTCCCACGAGTCCTCCATTGGTTCGAGGGGCCAGGCGTTTCCCGCGCCCCCGGTTGTGCGATGGCACCCGATCAACGTGTGGATCCTAGTGACCGGTTCCCGGCGTCGACAGGGTCTTGCACCAAGGACGCCCGGGACGCCGGGCAGGGTTGCCCCAGGCGTCCCGGGAGTGCACTGGCGACGGCGCGCTCAGAGCGCGGCGAGCGCCTTGGTGTACTCGTTCAGGTCACGTGCGTCGGGCAGACCGTTGACGATCGTCCAGCGCACGACACCGTCCTTGTCGATGACGAAGGTGCCGCGCAGGGCGCAGCCCTTCTCCTCGTCGAAGACGCCGTAGGCGCGGCTGGCCTCGCCGTGCGGCCAGAAGTCCGACAGCAGCGGGTACTCCAGGCCCTCCTGCTCGGCGAAGACGCGCAGGGAGAACGGGGAGTCGTTGGAGACGGCGAGCAGCTGCACGTCGTCGTTGACGAACTTCGGCAGCTCGTCGCGCAGGGCGCACAGCTCGCCGGTGCACACGCCGGTGAAGGCGAAGGGGTAGAAGAGCAGGACGACGTTCTTCTCGCCCCGGAAGTCGGAGAGCCGGACGGTCTCGCCGTGCTGGTTCTTCAGCTCGAAGTCCGGAGCCTTGTCGCCTACGGCGATTGCCATGGGGAACACCTTTCTGGTGACGGGACCTGTCGGCAGGCTCAGTCTGTCACTGCGCTCCCGGGGAAATCACCGGACCCCCGGGGAACGACATCCGCCCGAAACGCCGGCACCCCCGGTGACGAGGGTCACCGGGGGTGCTCGTGCCCGACGCTTCGGCCTGCGGCCGGGGGCGGGGCGGGGTGTCTGCGGGGGCTAGCGCTTGGGCGCGGCCAGCCGGGTGCCGCTCCAGTCCTTGGCCACGGAGATGCTCTTGGTCTGGGAAAGCCCGGCAGTCTGCGCGGCGTCCTGGATATCGCTCGGCTCGATGTAGCCGTCGCGCCCCGTCTTGGGGGTCAGCAGCCAGATGTTGCCGCCGTCGTCGAGGAAGCCGATGGCATCCACCAGCGCGTCCGTGAGGTCGCCGTCCTCGTCCCGGAACCACAGCAGGACGACGTCGGCCACGTCGTCGTAGTCCTCGTCGACGAGTTCCTGACCGATGACGGACTCGATACCCTCACGGAGATCATGATCGACGTCGTCGTCGTAACCGATCTCCTGGACCACCTGTCCGGGCTCGAACCCCAGCCTGGCGGCGGGGTTGCTCCGCTCCTCCGCGTGGTCCGCGGTCGCGCTCACGGATTGTCTCCTGTCATGTTTCGGGAAATTGTCTTGTGCTCCTCGCGTACGCAAGGCATTGGGCGTAGTCCACACGTGCCGGACCGATCGCGCAAGTACCCGGCCATGGGGACCGCCGAAACGTTGACGGACGCGGACGTCTCATGGCAACTCCAACCATCGGAGCGCAAGCACATGTGATTCACGTCACAGTATGATGCCGGGTTTGCGAAGTTACTCCCCGCAATGACGACCCTCGGGGCCGAACGGCCGTACGCGAGCACCCTGCATTGGGGGCGTATGGTTGCGATTCGGCGCCCGAGGCGACCAACGCCGGGCGCCACCCGACATCAGAACGATTCGTCTCGCTCTGCGGTGGTTACCACCCAGTAGAGATGACGTTTCCGCCGCCGCGGTCCACGATGGGAGCCGGCGCGACATATAGACAGTGTTGACCGCGTGCGCGGCACGACCCGAACAACGAAGGAACAGCGTGGCTTCCGGATCCGATCGCAACCCGATCATCATTGGCGGTCTTCCCAGCCAGGTCCCGGACTTCGATCCCGAAGAGACCCAGGAATGGCTCGACTCGCTCGACGCGGCTGTCGATGAGCGAGGCCGGGAACGTGCCCGCTACCTCATGCTCCGCCTGATCGAGCGGGCCCGTGAGAAGCGCGTGGCCGTGCCCGAGATGCGCAGCACGGACTACGTCAACACCATCGCGACCAAGGACGAGCCGTTCTTCCCCGGCAACGAGGAGATCGAGCGCAAGATCCTGAACGCGACCCGCTGGAACGCGGCCGTCATGGTCTCGCGCGCCCAGCGCCCGGGCATCGGCGTCGGCGGCCACATCGCCACCTTCGCCTCCTCCGCCTCGCTGTACGACGTGGGCTTCAACCACTTCTTCCGCGGCAAGGACGGCGGCGACGGCGGCGACCAGATCTTCTTCCAGGGCCACGCCTCCCCCGGTGTCTACGCGCGCGCGTTCCTGCTGGACCGACTCTCCGAGCAGCAGCTGGACGCCTTCCGCCAGGAGAAGTCGAAGGCCCCGTACGGCCTGTCCAGCTACCCGCACCCGCGCCTGATGCCGGACTTCTGGGAGTTCCCGACCGTCTCGATGGGCCTCGGCCCGCTCGGCGCGATCTACCAGGCCCGCATGAACCGCTACATGGAGGCGCGCGGCATCGCCGACACCTCCAAGTCCCACGTTTGGGCGTTCCTGGGCGACGGCGAGATGGACGAGCCGGAGTCGCTCGGCCAGCTGTCCCTGGCCGCGCGCGAGGGCCTGGACAACCTGACCTTCGTCGTCAACTGCAACCTGCAGCGCCTCGACGGCCCGGTCCGCGGCAACGGCAAGATCATGCAGGAGCTGGAGTCGCAGTTCCGCGGCGCCGGCTGGAACGTGATCAAGCTGGTGTGGGACCGCTCCTGGGACCCGCTGCTGGCCCAGGACCGCGACGGCATCCTGGTCAACAAGCTCAACAGCACCCCCGACGGCCAGTTCCAGACGTACGCCACCGAGACCGGTGCGTACATCCGCGAGCACTTCTTCGGCGACGACCACCGTCTGCGCAAGATGGTCGAGGGCATGACCGACGACCAGATCCTGCACCTGGGTCGCGGCGGCCACGACCACAAGAAGATCTACGCGGCCTACGCGGCGGCCAAGGCCCACAAGGGCCAGCCGACCGTGATCCTGGCCCAGACGGTCAAGGGCTGGACGCTCGGCCCGAACTTCGAGGGCCGCAACGCGACCCACCAGATGAAGAAGCTCACGGTCGAGGACCTCAAGCGCTTCCGTGACCGTCTCCACATCCCGATCTCCGACAAGGAGCTGGAGTCCGGCCTGCCGCCGTACTACCACCCGGGCAAGGACTCGGAAGAGATCCAGTACATGCACGACCGCCGCAAGGCGCTCGGCGGGTACGTGCCCACCCGTGTCGACCGCTCCAAGCCGCTCGTCCTGCCGGGCGACAAGGCCTACGCGCCGACGAAGAAGGGCTCCGGCCAGCAGGCGATCGCCACCACCATGGCCTTCGTCCGCCTGCTGAAGGACCTCATGCGGGACAAGGAGATCGGCAAGCGCTTCGTGCCGATCGCGCCCGACGAGTACCGCACCTTCGGCATGGACTCGCTGTTCCCCTCGGCGAAGATCTACAACCCGCTGGGCCAGCAGTACGAAGCCGTGGACCGCGAGCTGCTGCTGGCGTACAAGGAGTCCCCGACCGGTCAGATGCTGCACGACGGCATCTCCGAGGCGGGCTGCACCGCGTCGCTGATCGCCGCCGGCTCCGCCTACGCCACGCACGGCGAGCCGCTGATCCCGATCTACGTCTTCTACTCGATGTTCGGGTTCCAGCGCACCGGCGACCAGTTCTGGCAGATGGCCGACCAGCTGGCCCGCGGCTTCGTCCTCGGCGCCACCGCCGGTCGCACCACCCTGACCGGTGAGGGCCTGCAGCACGCCGACGGCCACTCGCACCTGCTGGCCTCGACCAACCCGGCCGTCGTCGCGTACGACCCGGCGTTCGGCTTCGAGATCGCGCACATCGTCCAGGACGGTCTCCGCCGTATGTACGGGGAGAACGCGGAGGACATCTTCTACTACCTCACCGTCTACAACGAGCCGATCCAGCACCCGGCCGAGCCGGAGAACGTGGACGCCGAGGGCATCCTCAAGGGGCTGTACCGCTTCAAGCAGGGCGAGGCGGGCGCCATCCCGGCGCAGATCATGGCCTCCGGTGTGGCCGTGCCGTGGGCCATCGAGGCCCAGCGCATCCTCGCCGAGGAGTGGAACGTCAAGGCGGACGTCTGGTCGGCGACCTCCTGGAACGAGCTGCGCCGCGACGCCATCGAGGTCGAGGAGCACAACCTGCTCCACCCCGAGGAGGAGCAGCGCGTCCCGTACGTGACGAAGAAGCTCACCGGCGCCGAGGGCCCGAAGGTCGCCGTGTCCGACTGGATGCGCGCCGTTCCGGACCAGATCGCCCGCTGGGTGCCCGGCACGTACTCCTCGCTGGGTGCGGACGGCTTCGGCTTCGCCGACACGCGGGGCGCTGCGCGCCGCTACTTCCACATCGACGCGCAGTCGATCGTGCTGGCGGTGCTCACGGAGCTGGCCAAGGAGGGCAAGATCGACCGCTCTGCGCTCAAGCAGGCGATCGACCGCTACGAGCTGCTCGACGTGGCCGCCGCCGACCCCGGCGCGGCCGGTGGTGACGCCTAAGCGCTCGCGCTGACGGTCAGCCGACATACGACCGCGGCCCCAGCCGGTTCAACCGGCTGGGGCCGCGGTCGTTCTGTTGGGAGGTTCAGCGCTCCCAGACCTTGTACGCACGCACCACGTACGGCGACTCCGGTGCCCACGTGCCCGACGGGTACGTCTGGAACTCACCCGTCTCGCCGCATGTGGCGCTCTGGTACGTCGTCACCGGGTGCCCCGTCCGGTTGGCCAGCGACAGTGCCGAGGCGCCCTCGGGCAGCGGCACGCAGCTCTCCGTCGTCGTGCCCTCCAGCTCGGCCACCTGCGCCTGCCCCTTGAAGTGGGCCTTCGGCCACAGGCACAGCTGGCCTGCCGCGCAGGCGCCGGTCCGCTGTGCGGACCCGGCGCTCGCGGCCGGTGCGAGCGCCAGGACCACCGTCCCGGCCAGGCCCACGGCTACAGCGGCAGCATGAAACATACGCATTGCGCATCACTCCCCCACTCGGTCGATGTGAGGAGTCTTGTGCCCGCACGTGCCGTTGCCAAGGGTGGTCAACCGGTCACGCCCTGATAGGGGAAGTCGCTAGAGATGACCGGGGCCCGCCGTGTGGGCGGTGTGCTCGCCGCGCCTGGTGAACAGTGCGACCAGCGCCGCGAGCACCGCGACGCCCGCGGCCACCCGGAATCCGAGCTGCATCCCTGACACGAAAGTGTCATGGGCGACCGTGGTGATGCGCTCCGCCGCCTGCGGCGGCACCCCGGGCGGGACGGGCGCGACCCCGACCTGGACGGCGTGGCCGGCCTGCTCCATCTGTTCCGGCGTGCCCGGGCGCAGCCCGGCCCGTTCCCAGGCGCGCGGCAGCAGGTCGTCGACGCGCTGGGCCATGACGGCGCCGAGGACGGCGGTGCCGAGGGAGCCGCCGACCTGCATCGCCGCCTGTTGCAGGCCGCTGGCGACCCCCGCGTGCCGCAGCGGCGCGTTGCCGACGATGACTTCGGTGGCGCCGACCATGACGGGTGCGAGGCCGACGCCCATGAGGGCGAACCACAGCGACATGGTGGGGGTGTCCGTACCGGCGTCGAGGGTGCTCAGCCCGATGCAGGCGACGGCGGTGCTGGTCATGCCGATCACCAGGGGGATGCGCGGTCCGATCCGGGTGATCAGGGCGGCCGCGGCGGGCGAGCCGACGATCATCATTCCGGTCAGCGGCAGCAGGTGCAGTCCGGCGTCGACGGGGCTGAGCCGGTGGACGTTCTGCAGGTAGAAGGTCACGAAGAACAGTCCGCCGATGAAGGCGAAGGCCATCAGGACCATCAGGACGGTGCCGGCGGACAGCGGGAGGGAGCGGAAGAGCCCCATGGGCAGCAGGGGCTCGCGGGTGCCCCATGTCTCCCAGGCGACGAAGAGGGCGAAGAGCAGGGCGGCGACACCGAGGAAGGTCACCGTCCGCGCGTCGCCCCAGGACCAGTCGGTCGCCTTGATCAGCGCCCAGACCAGGCAGAACATCGCTCCGGAGAGCAGGACGACGCCCGGGGCGTCGAAGGTGCGGGGGGCGCCCTTCACCCGGTGGTCCTTGAGGATGACCAGGCCCAGCGCGAGGGCGAGGGCGCCGACGGGGACGTTGATGAAGAAGACGGACTGCCAGTTGACGTGTTCGACGAGCAGTCCGCCGACGATGGGGCCGCCGGCGGTGGAGGCGCCGATGACCATGCCCCATACGCCGATGGCCATGTTGAGCCGCTCGGCGGGGAAGACCGCGCGCAGCAGGCCGAGCGCGGCGGGCATCAGCAGGGCGCCGGCGAGGCCCTGGACGACGCGCAGGGCGACGACGAGCGACACGCTGCCGGAGAGGGCGATGAGTCCGGAGGAGACGGCGAAACCGGTGGTACCGATGAGGAAGACCAGCCGGTGACCGAAGCGGTCGCCGAGCCGGCCCGCCGTGATCAGCGCGACGGCGAGGGCGAGGAGGTAGGCATTGGTGATCCACTGGACGTCGGCGAGCGAGGCGCCGAGGTCTTTTTGTATGGCGGGATTGGCTATGGCGACGATCGTTCCGTCGAGCGCCACCATCATCACGCCGATCGCGACCGAGACGAGGGTCAGCCAGGGGTGTCCCCGTAATCCGTTCGGGGGCTTCAGGTCCGACGTCGCGTCGGCGACGGTGGTCTGAGTCATGCTTCCGAGATTATGGCAGTCACTGACAAGTGCCCAACGGTTCCAAGCGTCATAATCTGCCAGTTTTACGAGAGAGGCGGCCATGCAGGCGATCGAGGTCCCGGCGGAGATGCCCCCCGGTCTGCGCGAGCGCAAGAAGCGCCGGACCAGGGACGCCCTGATCCGCTCCGCGCTGGAGCTGATCGCCCGGCAGGGGTACGAGCGCACGACGGTGGACGAGATCGCCGCCGCGGCCGACGTCTCGCAGCGCACCTTCTTCCGCTACTTCGCGGGCAAGGAGGAGGTCGCGCTGTCCGTCCAGCGGATGGTGGAGGAGCACTTCTTCGAGGCGGTGTGCGCGCGGCCGGCCGCGGAGTCGCCGCTGACGGCCCTGCGCACGGCCGTACTGGCCTCCTGGGACACCATCGACCAGGCCATTCACTCGGTCGTCCCGCTGAAGCTGCACGTCAGCACCTTCCGTACGGTCCAGGAGACGCCGCAGCTGCTGGCCGCGCAGCTGCGGATGTCGGCCGAGCTGGAGGACCGGCTCACCGCGGAGATCGCCCGCCGCGAGGGGATGCCGGCCGACGACCCGCGCCCGCGGATCATCGTCGCGGCGTTCGGCGGGGTGATGCGGGAGGTCGTCAAGCGCTGGGGCGATCTCCTGGGGAGCGACAAGGAGGCGTTCCGCCGGGTCACCACCGACTACTTGGACCACATCGGTCCGGCGCTGGCGGAAAACTGGCGTTCTTGAACGGACCCTGCACGGAACACGCTCTTCCACGCCCAAATACCGTTGATTCAAACGTGAGATAGCTCACCGGATTCCCGGACGGCCTCTTTTTTCTCCTACTGTGGTCGGCGGTGACTTCCTTCCCGGAGCTCGGCTCCCCCTCCGCCATCCCCTGGGCCAACGCCTCCACGGCCTGGCGCGCACTGCTCGCGCTGGCCGTGGTGTTCGTGATGCTCGCCACAACGGGCTGGACGGCCGTCAAGGGGCACAAGGGAACCACCGACCCGCGCACCGCGGCGCTCGCGGCATGGCACCACGGCTCCATAGGCGGGCGGTCGCTGCCGCCGGCCGACGCCGAACCCACCGTCGTGGCCCGCTTCTTCGCCGCCCTCACGCAAGGCCAGCGCGAGCGGCTGGCCGACCGCTATCCGCTGGTCGTCGGCAACCTCGGCGGGGTGCCGCTCACCCTGCGCTACCGCGCCAACCGCATCGCGCTCGCCCAGGCGAGCGCGGCGGAGGAGCACCGCACCCACGACAGCGGCCTCACCCCCGGCGGCCGCTACGAGGCCGGCCGGCGCATGCACCGCTTCGAATCCCTGCTGGCCGACGGCCGGCAGGTGCTCGCCTTCGACCCGGCCGGTGACGGTCGGGTGGCCGAGGTCATCGGCGACCTCGACCGCGCCCGGCACGTCTCCGTGGTCGTCCCCGGCGTCGACACCAACGTGCTGACCTTCGAGAAGACCCAGCGCGCGTACAGCGCGCCGGTGGGCATGGCCCGCTCGCTCTACGACGCCGAGCGGAAGGCGGCCCCCGCCGCCGGGACCGCCGTCATCGCCTGGGCCGACTACACCTCCCCCGTCGGCGTCGGCATGGACGCCGCCACCGGCAAGCTCGCCGCCGAGGGCGCACTGCGCCTGCGCAAGCTGGTGCGCGCCCTGCCCGGCGACTCCCGCGTCTCGCTGTTCTGCCACAGCTACGGCTCGGTGGTGTGCGGCGTCGCCGCCCGCGACCTCTCCCCGCGCGTGACGGACGTCGCCGTCGCCGGCAGCCCCGGCATGCGCGCCGACCGCGTCTCCGACCTGCGCGCCACGGCCCGGATATGGGCGATGCGGGACGCCGACGACTGGATCCGCGGCGTGCCGCACATGGAGGTCGGCGGCCTGGGCCACGGTGCCGACCCGGTCTCCGCCGGCTTCGGCGCCCGCGTGCTGTCGGCGGCCGACGCCGAGGGCCACGCCGGCTACTTCCGTCCCGGCACCACCAGCCTGACCAACTTCGCCGACATCGGCGTCGGTGCCGTCGACGCCGTGCGGTGCGCCGGTGACAGCGGTGACTGCACGGACGGCCTGGACCGTACCGCCGCCGCCACCGCGGCCTGACGGGCTTGACGCGCGTAGCGCCACGAGGGGGGACGCCCGCGCGGGTGCCGCTTACGATGAGCGGCATGGGTGATGTGCTGACGGGTTTCCACACCGTCTGGGAGTTCGACACCGACTCCGTGCTCATCCGCTTCGAACGGGGGATCCGCACACCGAAGCTGCTGCAGGTGCTCGGCGAGCGGCGCATCCCCTACGAGGCGCTCGCGGCCGTCGAGCAGGCCCCGGGGAGACACGGCACGGTGGTGCTGCGCGCCGTGGCCAGAGCCGGCGCCGACCCACTGGTGGACGCGGCCGACGGCCAGCTCAAGGAGGGCAACGACCCCTACCGGCTGGTGCTCCCCGCCGAACGGGCCCTGCTCGCCGAGTACTTCGCCGAGCGCATACGGGCCGAGCTCGGCCCGCACGCCGCGGAGCCGGCCGAGCGGCACCTGGTGGCGGCACCGGTGCCGCCGCTGTCCTTCAAGGCCTACGACGGCAAGGCGTCCTTCGACGGATCGGCCGTCTCCTTCCGCTGGTTCTGGACCGGCGCCTCCTCCGCCAAGTGGAAGGCGGGGGACCAGCGCTTCGGCCTGGAGGAGCTCTCCGGGGTGCAGTGGCGCTCCCCCGACGCCGACGGCGGGCACCTGCGGCTGCTGCGCCGCGGCGCAGACGGCGCCCGGCCCGCCCCGGCCGACCAGGATCCGGCCGCGGTCGTCTTCGGCAGGGGCTACGGCCTGGTCCACGAGTCCCTGCCGTTCGCCGCCGCGGTCCTGCAGGCCGTCCGGGCCCGGCCCGATAGGCCGGCGCCCTGCCCCGTACCCGCCGCCCGCCCCGACCCCGGCGGCATCGCCGACCGCATCCGCCACCTCGGCGAGCTGCACCGGGCCGGGCTGCTGACCGACGACGAGTTCAGTACGAAGAAGGCCGAGCTGCTGGCGGAGCTGTGACCGCGAGCGCGTGATACCGGGGTATGAGGCCGGGCCACAGGGACGGCACCGGGGGGTGACGCGGCACGCGGGCCCGTACGCCTAGGCTGATCACGCCATGTCCCCGCTTGCCCCGCCCCTGACCCGGCCCCTCGCGTTCCTGCGCGCCCTCGTCACGCCCGCAGGGCCCCCCGTGCCGCTGCTCGGCCAGGCCCGACGCCCCTTCGTACGGCTCCTGCCGTACCTCGTCGCCTGGCTGTTCCTCGTCATCCTGCTGCCCGTCAGCGCCTACCTGCTGACCCGCGAGTACCGGCTGCAGGCCGGCCTCGCCACCCTGCTCGCGATCGCGCAGACCGCCCCGCTGATCATGGCCGTTCGCCGGCCGCTGGCCGCCTGGGCCGTCTCCTTCGGCGCCCACATCGCGGCCGCCGCGGCCGTACGCGTCGCCCAGTCGCCGCACGGACTGCCCTGGCCCTGGCCGCCGACGGCCGTCATCGGCCTGCTGCTGCTCACCCTCGCCGTCGCCGCACGCGAACGCCGCGCCACCCTGGCGGCCGTCTGGCTGGTGACCGTCCTGGCGAGCCTGGGCTTCGACGCCCTCGCCCCGGCACGGGCCGGCGGCACCTGGGTCGCGCTGGTCGTCCTCAGCGCGGTGCTGCTCCTGGTCGGCGGCGCCCTGCGCGAACGCGGCGACGCCCGGCGGGCACTCGCCGAACAGGAGACCATCAGCGAGGCCGAACGCGCCCACCGCACCCTGTTGGAGGAGCGCGCCCGCATCGCCCGCGAGCTCCACGACGTCGTCGCCCACCACATGTCCGTGATCACCGTGCAGGCCGACAGCGCGCCCTACCGGCTGAGCGGACTGACGGACGAAGCGCGCGAGGAGTTCGGCTCCATCGCCACCACCGCCCGCGAGTCCCTGACCGAGATGCGGCGCCTGCTCGGCGTCCTGCGCAGCGCCGACGCCTCCGAGGGCGGCAGCGCCGAGCGGGCGCCCCAGCCCGGCATCGCGCGCATCCCCCAGCTCGTCGAGGCGACCGTACGCTCCGGGCTGCCGGTCGAACTGACCATGCCGGACCCACTGCCGGACGGCCTGGCGCAGGCCGTCGACCTCTCCGCGTACCGCATCGTGCAGGAGGCCCTCGCCAACGCCGTGCGGCACGCCCCCGGCGCGGCCACCAGCGTGTCCGTCTCGGTGACCGACGGCACCGACCTGATGCTCCTGGTCGTCAACGCCGCCCCCGCCGACCCGCACGCCGCCCCCCTGGAGAGCGGCGGCACCGGCCACGGCCTGGTCGGCATGCGCGAACGCGTCCGCCTGGTCGGCGGCACCCTCGACGCCGGCCCCCTGCCCGAGGGCGGCTTCCGGGTCGCGGCCCGGCTGCCGCTGACCCCCCAGGCCCCCACAGCGAAGGAAGCCCGTTGACCATCCGAGTGATCATCGTCGACGACCAGGCCATGGTCCGGGCGGGCTTCGCCGCGCTCCTTGCCGCCCAGAGCGACATCGACGTCGTCGGCGACGCACCGGACGGCCGGCAGGGCGTCGAACTCGGCCGCCGCCTGCACCCCGACGTGGTGCTCATGGACGTGCGCATGCCGGAAATGGACGGCCTGGAGGCCGCCCGGCAACTGCTCGACCCGCCCCGCGGGGTCGAACACCGGCCCAAGGTGCTGATGCTCACCACCTTCGACGTCGACGACTACGTCTACGAGGCGCTGCGCGCCGGCGCCTCCGGCTTCCTCCTCAAGGACGCGCCCCCGGCGGACCTCATCTCCGCCGTACGCGTGGTGGCGGCGGGCGAGGCCCTCCTCGCCCCCTCCGTCACCCGCCGGCTGATCGCCGACTTCGCCAAGCGCCCGGCCCCCCGCCGCCGCACCCGCTCCGTCCGCCTGAACGGGCTGACGCCACGGGAGACGGAGGTGCTGTCGCTGATCGCCCGCGGACTGTCGAACCAGGAGATCGCGGCACAGCTGGTGCTGGCGGAGCAGACGGTCAAGACGCACGTGGGGCGGGTGCTGGGGAAGCTGGGGCTGCGCGACCGGGCGCAGGCGGTGGTCTTCGCCTACGAGTCGGGGCTGGTAGCCCCGGGCGAGGAGTAGGCGCCCCGTAGGGGTGAGCGACCCGTCGGGCGGCTCCACGGCGCCCCGTAGGGGCGCGGGGAACTGCGCGACAAGCCACGACGCGCCCGCACAGGGGGTGCCGGGGTGGCACGTCGGCTGCAGGCCGCCGGTGGCTGATCGCGCCCACGCGGCGCAGCCGCAGATCGACACCGTCCCGCGCCCCTTGCGGGGCACAGCCCCGCTGGCAGGCGTCAGTCGCGGCCCGCCGACGTGAAGGACATGTCCGGGTAGCGGTCGCCCGCGACCTTCGACGCGATCGGCTCCAGCTCCACCAGCTCCGCGTCCGTCAGCTCCAGCCGCGTCGCGGCCACGTTCTCCTCCAGGCGGGAACGCTTGCGCGTGCCCGGGATCGGCACGACCGCCAGGCCCTCGGCCTGCGCCCGCTGCTGCACCCACGCCAGTGCCACCTGCGCCGGCGTGGCGCCGTGGGTCTCGGCGATGCGCCGCACCGGCTCCAGCAGTGCCGCGTTCGCGGCCGCGTTGTCGCCGGTGAAGCGCGGCTGCGTGCGCCGCCAGTCGTCCTGCGTGAGGTCCTTGTTCGCGTCGACGAACGATCCCGTCAGGAAGCCGCGCCCGAGCGGGGAGTACGGCACCAGCGCGACGCCGAGCTCGCGTGCCGCCGGTACGACGTTCGCCTCGATGTCGCGGCTGAACAGCGACCACTCGGACTGCACGGCCGCGATCGGGTGGATGGCGTGCGCCTCGCGCAGTTCACTGCCCGTCACCTCGCTCAGGCCCAGGTGCTTGACCTTGCCCTCGCGTACGAGCTCGGCCATCGTGCCGACCGACTCCTCCAGCGGGACGTCGGGGTTGCGGCGGTGCATGTAGTACAGGTCGATCTCGTCGACGCCGAGGCGGCGCAGGCTGCCCTCGACGGACTGGCGGATGTAGGCGGCGTCGTTGCGGATAATGCGCTCCGCCGGGTTCTCCGGGTTGGCGACGATGGCGAACTTGGTGGCCAGCACGACCTGTTCGCGGTGCGCCCGGACGAACGGCGCGATGAACTTCTCGTTCTCGCCGAAGCCGTACATGTCGGCGGTGTCGAAGAGCGTGACGCCCAGCTCCAGCGCCCGCTCCAGCGTGGCGCGGGCCTCGTCCTCGTCGGTGGTCGGCCCGTAGGCGAAGCTCATGCCCATGCAGCCCAGGCCCTGGACGCCGACCTCGGGGCCGTCCGTGCCGAGCCGCACGCTTGCGATCTTGTCGTTGCTCATGTGTACGTCATGCCCCTTCGAGCGCCCGGTCCCGGGCGGCGGCGTAGTTTTCAATCTTGTAGTCGAGCACCTCGAGCGTGCTGCGCAGCTCCGCGATCCGCCTGCGGACGTCCTCGCGGTGCGCGCTCAGCAGTTGTTCGCGCTCGGGAAAGGTGTGGTCGCCCTCGCGGACGAGTTCGGCGTAGCGGACCATGTCCGCGACCGGCATCCCGGTCAGCCGCAGCCGGGCGACCAGGTCCAGCCAGTCGAGGTCGCGGTCGGTGTAGCGGCGCTGGCCGGTGTGCGAGCGGTCGACGTGCGGCATCAGCCCGATGCGCTCGTACCAGCGCAGGGTGTGCGCCGACAGCCCGGCGTACTCGGCGACTTCGCTGATCGTGTAGCGCTCCCGGCCCATGGGGCGCCGGCTGCGCTGCCGGTCCAGCTCCGTGCAGACCGGAGCCGGTACCTGGATGCTGTCGATCACCGTCATACCGCTTCCCCCTCGCGAACCTTCTGCGTCGGGCTCAACGCTAGAGAGTTGGAGTGCACTCCAAGCAAGCGGGAATCCGGGGAGCGGACGCGGGCGGGTTAGGCTCCCTTCCATGGAGAGCCTGCGGATGATCGAGAACTGGCCGGTGGACACCGCTGCGGCGGCCGTCGTACGGGCCGACGGCAGCTGCGCGGGAGCGTACGGCGCGACCGGGCACCGTTTCCCCCTGGCCTCCGTCACCAAACCGCTGGCCGCCTACGCCGCGCTCGTCGCCGTCGAGGAGGGGGCGATCGAGCTGGACGAGCCGGCCGGCCCCGAGGGCTCGACGGTACGCCACCTGCTCGCGCACACCTCCGGCCTCGCCTTCGACGAGCACCGCCCGATGGCCGCGCCCGGCACGCGCCGGCTGTACTCCAACGCCGGCTTCGAGGTGCTGGGCGACCACATCGCCAAGGCGACGGACATTCCCTTCGCCGAGTACCTGCGGCAGGCGGTGCTGGAGCCGCTGGGCATGAGCGCCACGGACCTGCCGGGCTCGCCCGCCAAGGACGGCGTCTCCACGGTCGAGGACCTGCTCCGCTTCGCGGCGGAGCTGCAGGCGCCGCGGCTGCTGGCGGCCGAGACGGTCCGCGAGGCGACGTCGGTGGCCTTCCCCGGCCTGTCGGGCGTCCTGCCGGGCTACGGCCACCAGCGCCCCAACGACTGGGGGCTGGGCTTCGAGATCCGCGACGGGAAGTCCCCGCACTGGACGGGGGCGTCCTCCTCCCCGCGGACGTACGGCCACTTCGGCCAGGCCGGCACGTTCCTGTGGGTGGACCCGGAGGCGGGGGCCGCGTGCGTCGCCCTGGCGGACCGCCCCTTCGGGCCCTGGGCCACCGAGGTGTGGCCCGCCCTGACGGACGCCGTCCTCACCGAGCTGCGCTCGGAGCTGCGCTCGGCGTGAGGGGCGGCGCCCCGAAGGGGCGCGGCCTAGCCGAAGTGCGGCTCGGCGTGCATCTCCCACGCCAGCAGCTCCACGGCGGAGCCGATCGCCTCGGCCTCGATGCCGGTCGCGTCGAGGATGCGGGCCGCGTCGCCCTCGTGCAGCACCTCGCCCCCGACCCGTACGGGTCCGGCGACCACGTGCACGTACAGCCATGGCGCATCCGGCAGCGCCGTCCGCTGCGCGCCCTGCAGTCTGCGGACGTGCAGCACCGCCTCCGCCCGCGCGAGGGCGTACGGCGTGCTGTCGGCGATGCCGCGTACCACCTCGTACTCGGGTTCGCCGCCGAAGTCGGACGGGGTCAGCCACATCTGGACGAACCGCAGCGGAGCGGACCCCGCATTGCGTTCGCTGTGCCGGGCGCCCGAGCCGGCGCTGAGGCGCTGGAGGTCGCCGGGGCGGACGGTGACGACGTGGCCGGTGGAGTCCTCGTGGGCGAGCTCGCCCTCGATCACCCAGGTGACGATCTCGACGTCCCGGTGGGGGTGCTCGGTGAAGCCCGCGCCTGCTGCGAGGCGCTCCTCGTTGCAGGCGGCGAGCGGCCCGAAGCGCACGTTGTCGGGGTCGTAGAAGCCCGAGAACGAGAAGGCGTGCCGGGTGTCGATCCCGGTCTCCGGTTCACCGCCGCGGTAGCGGTCGGCGGCCCGCTGCACATGCATCACAGGGCGCGTCACAGGGCCACCGTAGCTCTGCCGGGTACCGCTGCGGGCGTCGCGGGGGGACCGGCGGCTCCGGAGCGCACCCGAATAAGGCAGGCTTGTCCCCGTGCCTGAACCAGCTGACCAGACCCCGCCCCCGCATCCGCACAGCGCCACGCTGCGCAATCTGGAGCAGTCCTCCGGGACGCTGGCCGCGGCGGCCATCGCCCGGATGGACGCCCAGCTGCCGTGGTACCGGGCGATGCCCCCGGAGAACCGCTCGTGGATCGGCCTGGTCGCCCAGGCCGGTATCGCGGCGTTCACGGAGTGGTTCCGGCATCCGGAGACGCCGCAGGCCATCAGTACGGACGTGTTCGGCACGGCGCCGCGGGAGCTGACGCGGGCGATCACGCTGCGGCAGACCGTGGAGATGGTGCGTACGACCATCGAGGTCATGGAGTCGGCCATCGACGAGGTGGCGGCCCCGGGCGACGCGTCGTCGCTGCGCGAGGCGCTGCTGGTCTACGCGCGGGAGATCGCCTTCGCCACGGCCCAGGTGTACGCGCAGGCGGCCGAGGCGCGCGGCGCCTGGGACGCCCGGCTGGAGTCGCTGGTGGTCAACGCGGTGCTGTCGGGCGAGGCGGACGAGGGCGCGGTCTCGCGGGCGGCGGCGCTGGGCTGGAACGCCCCGGCGCACGTGTGCGTGGTGCTGGGCACGGCGCCCAACGGGGACAGCGAGCTGACGGTGGAGGCGATCCGGCGGGCCGCCCGGCACGCGAAGCTGCAGGTGCTGACGGGGGTGCTGGGCAGCCGGCTGGTGGTGATCGCCGGTGGTTCGGACAATCCGGTGCAGGCGGCGAAGGCGCTGATCGGGCCGTTCGCGGCGGGGCCGGTGGTGGCGGGGCCGGTGGTGCCGGACCTGCTGGCGGCGACGCGGTCGGCGCAGGCCGCGGCGGCCGGGCTGAAGGCGTGTGCCGCCTGGCCGGACGCGCCGCGGCCGGTGCTGGCCGACGACCTGCTGCCGGAGCGGGCGATGGCCGGGGATCCGGCGGCGCGGCGGCAGTTGGTGGAGGAGATCTACAGACCTCTGGAGGAGGCCGGCTCGGCTCTGCTGGAGACGCTGAGCGTCTATCTGGAGCAGGCGAGCAGTCTGGAGGGGGCGGCGCGGATGTTGTTCGTCCACCCCAATACCGTGCGGTACCGGCTGCGACGTGTGACGGACGTCACCGGATGGTCACCCTCCGATGTCCGCTCGGCGTTCACCTTGCGGATCGCACTGATCCTCGGGCGGCTGGCCGACACCGAGTGACAGCCTTAGGCTTTTGTTGAACGTCCACAATTCCCCTGACGGTTCTTCGTCCCTGTCCCCACGGGTGGGCGATGCCGTCCACGAGAGAGAGTGTGAGGGTGCTCGTACTCGTCGCTCCCGGCCAGGGCGCTCAGACGCCCGGCTTCCTGACCCCCTGGCTCGACCTCCCCGGTGTTGAAGATCAACTCCGTGCGTGGTCCGGAGCCATCGACATGGACCTTGTCCACTACGGCACGAACGCCGACGCCGACGAGATCCGCGACACCGCGGTCGCCCAGCCGCTGCTGGTGGCGGCCGCACTGCTGTCGGCCAAGCAGCTCTTCGCCACCGCCGACGACCTCGCCGCGCAGGTCGGCGCGAGCGCCGGCCACAGCGTGGGCGAGCTCGCCGCCGCCGCGCTGACCGGTGTGCTCACCGACGAAGAGGCGATGCGCCTGGTGCGCACCCGCGGTCTGGCGATGGCCGAGGCCGCCGCGGTGACCCCGACCGGCATGTCCGCCCTGCTGGGCGGCGCCCCGGAGGCCGTCCTGCCGCACCTGGAGAAGATGGGCCTGACCCCGGCGAACGTCAACGGCGCCGGTCAGATCGTGGCCGCGGGCACGCTGGAGCAGCTGGCCGCGCTCGCCGAGGACCTGCCCGAGGGCACCCGCAAGGCCGTGGCGCTGAAGGTGGCGGGCGCCTTCCACACGCACCACATGGCCCCTGCGGTCTCCGCGCTGGAGGCGGCCGTAGCGGAGCTGTCCCCGGCGGACCCGCGCACCGCCTACGTCTCCAACAAGGACGGCGGCGTCGTGGCCGAGGGCCGCGAGGTCGTCACGCGCCTGGTGGGCCAGGTGGCCAACCCGGTGCGCTGGGACCTGTGCATGGAGACCTTCAAGGAGCTGGGTGTCACCGGCATCCTCGAGCTGTCGCCCGGCGGCACCCTCGTCGGCCTGGCCAAGCGCGCCCTGCCCGGGGTCGAGACCGTCGCGCTGAAGTCTCCCGATGACCTCGACAAGGCCCGTGCGCTGATCGCCGAGCACGCCACCCCGGCCGCAGCCCCGGCCGAATAAGGAGTCCGTCCACCATGACCGCGACCATCAAGCCCGCCAAGGGTGCTCCCTACGCGCGCATCATGGGCGTCGGCGGCTACCGCCCCACCCGGGTGGTGCCCAACGAGGAGATCCTCAAGCACATCGACTCCTCCGACGAGTGGATCCGTTCCCGCTCGGGCATCGCCACCCGGCACTGGGCCGGCCCGGAGGAGACCGTGGCCGCCATGTCGCTGGAGGCGGCCGGCAAGGCCATCGCCGCCGCCGGCATCTCGCCCGACCGGATCGACGCCGTCGTCGTGGCGACCGTGTCGCACTTCAAGCAGACCCCTGCCATCGCGACCGAGATCGCCCACAAGGTGGGTGCGGGCAAGCCCGCCGCCTTCGACATCTCGGCCGGCTGCGCGGGCTTCGGCTACGGCCTGACCATGGCCAAGGACTTCATCGTGGGCGGCTCGGCCGAGCACGTCCTGGTGATCGGCGTCGAGCGGCTGTCGGACCTGACCGACCTCCAGGACCGCGCCACCGCCTTCCTCTTCGGCGACGGCGCGGGCGCCGTGGTCGTCGGCCCGTCCGACGTGCCGGCGATCGGCCCGATCGTGTGGGGCTCGGAGGGCGACAAAGCCGAGACCATCAAGCAGACCGTGGCCTGGGACGTCTACCGCGAGGAGTCCGACGTCCGGTTCCCCGCCATCACCCAGGAGGGTCAGGCGGTCTTCCGCTGGGCCGTCTTCGAAATGGCGAAGATCGCCCAGCAGGCCCTGGACGAGGCCGGGGTCGACCCGGAGGACCTGGACGTCTTCATCCCGCACCAGGCCAACATGCGGATCATCGACTCGATGGTGAAGACCCTCAAGCTGCCGGAGAGCGTCACGGTCGCCCGTGACGTGGAGACCACGGGCAACACCTCCGCGGCCTCCATCCCGCTCGCCATGGAGCGGCTCCTGGCCACCGGCGCGGCGAAGAGCGGGGACACCGCGCTCCTCATCGGCTTCGGGGCGGGTCTCGTGTACGCCGCCACGGTCGTTACCCTCCCCTAGGCGAGTTCCCGGGACCGGCAGCGTCGGTCACCACCGGGAGCTCACCGCCTCTGCAGTTTCCTTACCGCAGTTCCAACGCACATGAATAAAAGGAGCGCCACTATGGCCCACACCCAGGAAGAGATCGTCAAGGGTCTCGCCGAGATCGTCAACGAGATCGCCGGCATCCCGGTCGAGGACGTCCAGCTGGACAAGTCCTTCACCGACGACCTGGACGTCGACTCGCTGTCCATGGTCGAGGTCGTCGTGGCCGCCGAGGAGCGCTTCGACGTCAAGATCCCGGACGAGGACGTCAAGAACCTGAAGACCGTCGGCGACGCCGCCGGCTACATCCTCAAGCACCAGGCCTGACCGTAGCGTCGTCGCCACCCGGCGGTGGCGGTTCCAGCACCTCTACACGTGGAGACAGAATCCCGATGAACTCGACCAATCGCACCGTGGTCGTCACCGGTATCGGCGCAACCACACCGCTGGGTGGCGACAGCGCTTCGACCTGGGAGGGCCTGCTCGCCGGCCGTTCCGGCGTGAAGCCCCTGGAGGACGAGCGGTTCGCCGACCTGCCGGTCCGCATCGCCGCCACGGCGGCGGTGGACCCGGAGGAGGTGCTGCCCCGTCCGCTGGCCCGCAGGCTCGACCGCTCGGCGCAGTTCGCTCTGATCGCCGCGCGCGAGGCGTGGGCGGACGCCGGCTTCACCGGCAAGGCCGGTGACGACGACTCCGTCGACCCCGAGCGCCTGGGCACCGTCATCGCCTCCGGCATCGGCGGCGTGACGACCCTGCTCGACCAGTACGACGTGCTCAAGGACAAGGGCGCCCGCCGCGTCTCCCCGCACACCGTGCCGATGCTCATGCCCAACAGCCCGAGCGCCAACGTGGGCCTGGAGGTGAACGCCCGGGCGGGCGTGCACACCCCCGTCAGCGCCTGCGCCTCCGGCGCCGAGGCCATCGGCTACGCCTACGAGATGATCCGCTCCGGCCGCGCCGACATCGTCGTCGCCGGCGGCACCGAGGCGGCCATCCACCCGCTGCCCGTCGCGGCCTTCGCCAGCATGATGGCGATGTCCAAGAACAACGAGGAGCCCACCAAGGCCTCCCGCCCGTACGACAAGGCCCGTGACGGCTTCGTCCTCGGTGAGGGCGCCGGCGTGGTCGTCCTGGAGTCCGCCGAGCACGCCGCCCGGCGCGGTGCCCGCGTCTACTGCGAGGTGCTGGGCCAGGGCCTGTCCGCGGACAGCCACCACATCGCCCAGCCGGAGCCCACGGGCCGCGGCATCGCCGCCGCCCTGCAGAACCTGCTGGACACCACGGACCTCAAGCCGGCCGAGGTCGTGCACCTCAACGCGCACGCCACCTCCACCCCGCAGGGCGACGCCGCCGAGATCAAGGCGCTGCGCAAGGTCCTCGGCGACGACCTGGACCACGTCGCGGTCTCCGCGACGAAGTCCATGACCGGTCACCTGCTCGGCGGTGCCGGCGGCATCGAGACGGTCGCGACGGTGCTGGCCCTGCACCACCGCGTCGCCCCGCCGACGATCAACATCGAGGCGATGGACGACGACATCGACGCGGACATCGTGCGCGACGAGCCGCGTCCGCTGCCCGAGGGCTCGATCGCGGCCATCAACAACTCCTTCGGCTTCGGCGGCCACAACGTGGTGCTCGCACTGCGCACGGTCTGACGTACGCCCACCCAGGGGCCCGTCCCGGCTTCGGCCGGGGCGGGCCCCTGCGCGTTGCCGTCAGTGCGGTGCGCCGAAGCTGGCGAAGTAGGAGGCGGCCATGTCCTGCTCGCCGTGGCCCTGCGCGACGGCCCGGCGGAAGCGCTCGGCGCCCGCCGCGGCCACGTCCAGGCGGACGCCGGCCGCCTCGGCGGCGGCCACGATGAGCCGGGCGTCCTTCTCTGCGGTGGCGGTGGCGAAGGAGGGCGGGGTGAGGGCGTTCTCCAGCAGAAGGCGGGACTTGGCCTGCAGGTAGGGCAGGTCCAGGGGACCGCCCGCGACCGCTTCGAGGAAGTGCTGCGGGTCCACGCCCAGGCCGCGTGCCAGGGCGAGGGCCTCGGCGGCGCCGTGGGTGACGGTGAGCACCCAGCTGTTGATGACGAGCTTGAGCCGGGTGGCGGCCCCGTCCGCCGCGTCGTCGCCGACCCGCAGCGTGCGGCTGCCCACGGCCTCGAAGACGGGGGCCGCAGCCCGGCAGGCGTCCTGCGGACCGGCGACGAGGACGACGAGCTCGCCGGCCTCGGCCGGCTGCCGGGTGCCCAGGACGGGGGCGTCGAGAAGGACGAGGTCGTTGCCGTCGGCGAAGGCGGCCAGCTCCGCCAGGCCCTCCAGGCCGGCGGTGCTGCACTGCACCCACACCGTGCCGGGGGCGAGGTCCGGCGCGGCCGCGCGCAGGACGTCCAAGGCGGCGGGGCCGTCGTGCAGCATGGTCAGGACGGCGTCGGCGCCGCGGACCGCCGCACCGGGGCTGTCGGCCACGGTGATGCCGTGGGCGGCGAGCGGTTCGGCCTTGGCCCGGGTGCGGTTCCAGGCGCGGACGTCCAGCCCGGCGCGGGCGAGGTTGCGGGCCATGGCGGCACCCATGATGCCGGTGCCCAGGACGGCGACGGACGACGTACGGGAAGCGGACACGGGCCCGGTCACCTCAGACCACTTGGTGCAGCCAGCGCACCGGGGCGCCCTCGCCCGCGTAGCGGAAGGGCTCCAGCTCGTCGTCCCAGGGCTTGCCCAGGAGCCTGGCCACCTCCGCCTGCAGGTCGCCCTCGCCGCGGGCGGCACGGGCGAGCGCGGCCCGCAGCCGGTCCTCGGGGACGAGGATGTCGCCGTGGATGCCGGTGACGGCGTGGAAGATGCCCAGGGAGGGGGTGGAGCTGTAGCGCTCGCCCTCGGCGGTGGCGGACGGCTCGGCGGTCACCTCGAAACGCAGCAGGTGCCAGCCGCGCAGCGCGGAGGCGAGCTGGGAGACGGTGCCGGGGCGGCCCTGCCAGGAGAACTCCGCGCGCCAGGTGCCGGGCGCGGCGGGCTGCCGGATCCAGTCGAGGGTGACGCGCCCGCCGAGCACGCCGGCCACGGCCCACTCGACGTGCGGGCACAGCGCGCGGGGCGCGGAGTGCACGTACAGAACCCCTCGTGACGTCACCGGGACCTCCTGTGCTGTTCGAGGTTCGCCTTCCCCAGCGGCCCCGCAGCCGTACCGGTCCCACTCCCGTACCGGCTCGCGAGGTTACCAACAGTAAACACCATTGGGAGCGATTCTCCTGAAAAGGGACAGGATGTGACGTGTTGTGATGTCGCGGCGCCGAAGAGCGAAAGCCGCCGGACCGACTCGATCACCGGAGCACAAGCTACCGCGCGAACGGGGGAACGGGGTGACGTACCGTCGGTCCCGGACAGATGTCATCCGGCCGGAAGGGGAAGGACCGTGCGCACCACCAGGGGGCGGAAACGATCACGATTCGCGCGGGCCGCCGTGGCCGTTCTGTCCGCCGCCCTGCTGGTCAGCGGCTGCTCCGGCAGCGAGGACACCCGTACGGCCGCGGCGAGACCCAGCCCCACCCGCCCCGCCTGGAACACCCACCCCGCCTCGATCGCCTCCCTCGGCGACTCCATCACCCGCGGCTTCGACGCCTGTTCGGTGCTCAAGGACTGCCCCGAGGTCTCCTGGGCCACCGGCACCGAGGTCGACAGCCTCGCCCGGCGGCTGCTGCCGTCGCCGCAGACCAGCAGCTGGAACTACGCCCGCACCGGGGCCCGGATGGCCGACCTGCCCGACCAGATGCGCCAGGCCGTCGCCCAGCGCCCCCAGCTGGTCACGGTCCTGCTGGGCGCCAATGACGCCTGCCGGCGGGATGTGGCCGATATGACACCCGTGGCGAGCTTCCGCGCCGACTTCGAACGCTCCCTGGGCGAGCTGCGCCGGGCCCTGCCCCGCACCCAGGTGTACGTGGCCGGGGTGCCCGACCTGATGCGCCTGTGGTCCGAGGGGCGCAAGAGCATGATCGGCAAGCAGGTCTGGCGGCTCGGCTCGGTGTGCCCGTCGATGCTCGGCGACGCCGACGCCACCGACGAGGCGGCGGTGGCCCGGCGGGCGCAGGTCGACCGCCGGGTCGGCGAGTACAACACCGTCCTGCGCGAGGTGTGCGCCCGCGACGCGCTGTGCCGCTTCGACGGCACCGTGCACGGCTACGGCTTCACCGGCCAGGAGCTGAGCAAGTGGGACTGGTTCCACCCCAGCCCGCGCGGCCAGGTCGAGCTGGCCGGACTGGCCTACCGCACCATCACCTCCACCGAGCCGCCGAAGGCGTAGGGCGCCCCGAAGGGGCGCTGCACGATCCGCCGGACAGGCCCCGCGCGGGGCAGGGGCGGGGACCGTCAGGTGACCCCGCCCCCGCCCCTGGGAGCGGCCGGCGAACCGGCCGCGCACGGCCCGGGCCCGCCACCGGACGCCACGGGCGCACGTCGCGGCACCCGTACCCTCGCCCCGGGCGCCGCGTGCCGTACGCCCGCGCGGAAGACGCCCGAGCCGTGGCGCGAAGGCGCGCACGGGACCGTGAGGGGCCCGCGTCGCCTTCTGCCCGCACGCTATCCGATGAACACGCCGTTCTTCCAAGCGAGTTCACCCGCTACGGGGACGCCGGCTCATTCGGTGCTGTCCCGGCGCGAGCGCAGGTCGACGCCGAGGATGCCCTCCCAGTCCGCGAGCTCCTCCACCAGCACGAACGCCGGTGCTCTGCCCTCCAGCCCCAGCACCACGCCGGTCTCCTTGCCCTTGGCCTTGCCCTTCTCGCCGGCCTCGGCACCGTGGCCCTCGGTGTGGATCTCGAAGTCGGTGACCGTGAAGCCCTTCTTGGTGCACAGCTCCAGCACCCGGCCCAGCAGTCCCCGCCGGGCGCGGTAGGACAGGCTCAGCTCCACATGGCCGGACGACGACGCGTGGGCCAGGCGCCGGGTCATCACCGGGAAGCCGCGTACGACCAGGAAGTGCACCAGCGCGGCCATCGCACCCAGCAGTGGCAGCCCCCCGCCGCAGGCCATGCCGACGGCGCAGGTCAGCCAGATCGTGGCGGCCGTGGTCAGACCGCGCACCGCGTCGCGGCGGACGAAGATGAGCCCACCGCCGATGAAGCCGATGCCCGAGACGATCTGGGCCGCCACCCGGGACCCGTCCAGTCTGTCGCCCGCCACGGCCCCGAAGCCGTGGATCGAGACCTCCATGAACAGCGCGCTGCCCACCCCGACCAGGGTGTGGGTGCGCAGGCCGGCGCTCTTCTGCTGCAGTTCCCGCTCCAGCCCGATGAGCGAGGACAGCAGCAGCGCGAGCGCCAACTCGGCTAATTGCCGCGTGCCTTGACCCGCCCCCGGATCGAACAGCGGGGCGGCGACGAGGTGTCCGGCGGATATGAGCGGATCGGTGAGAAGCCGCACTGTGTTCATCTGGCCATTGTGGCCGAATCCCTTCCCCACCACAGCGAGTTGGCGCCCCATCTATCGCCCAATGCCCGCTCAGTGGTTTCCTTCCGCCTCATGAGGCTCAGTGATCTGTCACCGATACGACGCGGCGCCCTGGCCGCGACCCTGCTGTTGTGCGCACCGCTCGCCCTGGCCGCACCCGCCACGGCCGCCGCACCCGCCGCTCCGCCCACCGTCGAGGAGGAACGGCTCACCGGCGCCGTGCCCCAGGAGATCCTGCGCCGCTCCGGCTTCGACGACGTCGCCCCCGCCTTCACCACCGCCCTCGCCCGCACGCGCACCTGCGCCCAGGCCGAGCAGGTGGCCACCGCCGAGGGCCGCCGGCTGTGGCGGCGCGCCGTCGACCGCGCCCAGGGCCGCGGCCCCGCCGGCGGTGATCTGAGCCGCGACGACGACCGCCCCCTGTATTGGGCCCGGCTCGGCATGACGCGCGCCCTGCACACCTGGCAGCCGTCCTTCACCCTCACCGAACGCACCCGCCAGCGGCTGCTCGCCACCGTCGAGCGCACCTCCCGCGGCCAGGACTCCGTCGACCTGCCGGCGGGCAGCGCGGTCAAGCGCGTCCTGATCACCGGCTTCGACCCCTTCCAGCTCGACGCCGACCCCCGCCGCTCCAACCCCTCCGGCGCAGCCGCCCTCGCCCTCGACGGCACCACCATCGACACGGCCGCGGGCCCCGCCCGCGTCGAGACCGTCGTCTTCCCCGTGCGCTGGGCCGACTTCGCCGACGGCACCGTCGAGCGCACCCTCCTGCCGTCCTTCCGGCCCGGCCCGCACCGGGTCGACCTCTTCACCACCATCAGCCAGGGCCGGCCCGGGCGCTTCGACGTCGAACGCACCAACGGCGCCTGGCGCGGCGGCTACCCCGACAACGTGCGCGACTCCCGCACCGAGACCGTGCCCGTCCCTCGCGGCATCCCGACCGTGACACCGCAGCCGCAGTGGACGACGACATCCTTGCCGTACGCCACCCTCACCACCGCCACGACCGGCCCCTTCCCCGTGCACGACAACACCTCCGTCACCGAGATCCCCGCGGGCGGCACGGAAGAGGTCGACCGGCCGGACGGCCCCACCCCCGGCTCCACGGCCCGGGCGGGCGGCGGGGGCGACTACCTCTCCAACGAGATCGCCTACCGGGCCACGCTCCTGCGCGACGCGGTGCACCTGCCGGTGCCGGGCGGCCATCTGCACACGCCGGTGCTCTCCGCCCCGTCGCCGGGCACGGTCACGGACCCCGATTTCGTCCGGGAACGCCTGACGATCACGAACCAGGTCCGCGAAATCCTCAAGGTGGCCGTGGGGACCCTCCACCAACCATGATGTGCACATGATCATCGCTTCGGCCCAGTTCACCGCCGCGCCCTGCGCCATCGAGGCCAACGCGGCCCGCATGGCCGGCCTCGTCACCGAGGCCGGCGAGCGGGGCGCGGCCCTGGTGGTCTTCCCCGAGCTCGCCCTCACCGGCTACGAACTCGGGGCGACCGCCGCCGCCGTCACCCCCGACGACCCCCGCCTGACCCCCGTCCGCGACGCCTGCCGGGCCGCGGGCGTGGCCGCGGTGGTGAACTGCATCGCGCCGGGCCCCACCATCACCTCGTACGTGTACGGCCCGGACGGCGCCCTGCTCACGCGCTACGCCAAGCAGCACCTGACGCCGAACGAGCAGGCAGCCGGCTTCGTGGCGGGAGGCTCGGACGGCCGCTTCACCCTCGACGGCATCACCTTCGCCCTCGCGATCTGCTACGACGCCCACTTCCCGGACCTCGCCGCCCGAGCAGCGACCGACGGCTGCGCCGTCCTGCTGGCCAGCTCCCTGTACGGCCGCGGCAACGGCGCCGCGGAACGCATGCAGATCTTCCCCGCCCTGGCCGTCGACAACGCCCTCCACGTCCTCCTGGCCAACCACACGGGCCCGGCGGGCCCGTACGACGCGTGCGGCCTCAGCGCGATCTGGGCCCCCGACGGCAGCGTCCTGGCGGAGGGCCCGGCACAGGAAGAGGGCCTGGTGCTGGCGACGGTGGGACAGAGCTTGCCCTCAACCGAACTTGAGGTCCTACGGTCGGCCCCATGACGACCCAACAGATGTCCGACGCCGAACTTGCCGCACAGCCCGCCGCGCACTGGACCGGTGTCGCCTACGAGGCCCTCATCGCGTACACCCGGGCCCAGCAGGCCGCCAAGGGCTACACCCAGCCCCAGTTCTGGCTGCTGCGCAACCTGTCGGCGAACGACCTCTCGCCCGACGGCCGGGGGATGACCCTGCCCGAGCTGCAGGACGCAATGGCCTCCTACATCCGGCCCGAGGACGATCTCGCGGCGGAGGCCGGGGTACTTCTCGACCGCGGCTGGCTGACCCGGGACGCCGCGGACCGGCTGTGGCTCACCGAGGAGGGCGAACAGGCCCGCATCGACCTCGCCCGCAACGCCCCCGCGATCCGCGCCGCCCTCCACGAGGGCATCGACGACGCGGACTACGTCACCACGGTGAAGGTGCTCCAGCAGCTGATCCGCAACGCGGGTAACGTCGTGGCGTGAACTCACCGCTCATGGGCCTCGTCGTGCTCGCCGCCTTCGCCCTCGCCGCGTTCCTCACCGGCCAGGGCGCGGTGCGGCTGGTCCGCCGTGCGGGGCGGTGGTGGCACGCGGCGCTCCCGCCGCTCCTCACCGCCGCCTCCGGCGCCGGCGTGGCCTGGCTGCTGTGGCCCTCCTACTTCAGCGCCCCCGCGCTGCTCCTGTGGTGGGCCTGCGCGTTCTTCGGCAACATCGCGGGCTGGTTCTGCCGAGGCCGACACGCCTGACCCGGGTTCACTCCCGCAACTCGAACCACACCTGCTTCCCCACAATGCTCAGCCCGTCCCACACCCACGTCACCCCCGACGCGTGCGCCAAGCGCCGCATCAGTGCCAGACCACTCGTCCGCCCCGCGCCCTCCGGGCGAGGCCACGGCGGCCGCCCGGGATCGTCGTCCCGCACCGCCACCACCACCCGCCCCTTCCGAACGGTCAGCTCCACCGACACCTCACGCACCCGCCCCTGCCGCACGACGTGCGCCACAGCGTCCGACACGCAGATCCGCGCGTTCTCGATCAGCAGACGCCGCTCCACCGCCACGAGCGACGCCGTCACGAACTCCCGGGCCAACCGCGCCGTACCCGGCGCGACGGGCACGGTCATCCGGTAGCACTCCGGCGCCACCACGGCGGCGGCACTCATCGCCGCCCCACGGGCGCCAGGTCGATCCCATGCGCGGTGACCACGGCCCGATACCCGCACGTACACGCACGTACGTGCGGTGCGCGGCGGCCCCTCGCCATCCGAGCCAGGCGACGGATAAGGTCTCGCACGTTGACGCTCCTTTGGCAGCGTTGACCACGCCCCCGGTCCGTTCGCCCGGACGCGGGGGTCTTCCGACGCCGACAGCGTGCCGCCACGACAAGGCCGGAACTATCAGTCGTCGCTGACAGTCCCGGCCAAGGGATGACCGCCGGTTACCGCCCCAGCCACGCGCCGAAGTTGCTGAACGTGTCCGGCATCCTCCGCTTCGCCGACTCCAGTCCCGCGTAGGTCTCGCGGACGGTCGGGTGGTGACGGGTCTGCTGCGGTGCGACTTTCCGGGCCAGCTGCAGGTGCTTGAACGCCGCGTCGATCCGGCCGGTCCACATCTCGGCCCGGGCGACCTCGGTGAAGTGATGGGCGCGCCGGGAGGGAGGCCAGTCGCCGGGAATCGGGGCCTCGTCGGCGGCCGCCACGGCCTCGGGGTAGCGGTCGAGCTCGGCCAGGACGCTCACCCGGTGGGCGACGACGTTCGTCGGCCCGAACGACAGCCAGTGCACCTGCTCGGCCGGCCCGGTGCCGTCGGCAATGCGCCGCGCCTCGGCGAGGTGGCCGTCGGCTGCGGCCTCGTCCTTGTCGCGGGCGGCGAGCACCGCCGCGCCCAGGTGCAGCTGGCCGGTGACGACGTCGCGCACACGACCGGCCTCGGCCTGCGCCAAGGTGGACATTCCCAGCTGTACGAGCCGCTTGCCGGTGCGGTAATCGCTGGCACGAAGGTAGGCCAGGGCCCGAAGGTACTGCCGCATGCCGCCCAGCACGGGATCGGACGCGCGCTGCGCGGCCCAGTCCATCCGGTCCAGCGCGACCGTGCACAGGTCGGGGAAGCCCAGTTTCGTGGTCACGTCATAAGCCGTGCGGTACGCGCTCGCAAGAAGACGCCAATTCCGGTCCCGGGAGACGGTGTGCGCCATGGTCGTGGCTTCGTGAATCAAAGCAGGCAGGGCGGCGGCGACCTGTTTGATCCGGGCTTCCCGGACCCAACCGCACAGCTCTTCGGCGTGCGCCTCCAGCTCCTCCACAGGACGCGGCTTCACGTCCGGATCGGGGCCCAGATCGTAGATGTTCAGCGCTTCACGGATCGGCTGGATGAGGCCGTCGAGGTGGTCGGCCCGCAGCTCGTCCAGATAGGGCTGCCCGGTGAGCTCCGTGACGGGCACGGAAAGAGCCCGGGCCAGCGCCCCGGTGACGGAGGGACTCGCGGGCAGGGCGCCCTGTTCGACCTTGGTCAGCGTGCTGTAGGAGACATGGGAAAGGTCCGCCAACTCCTTCTGGGTCAGGCGGCGGACTTTGCGCGCACGCGCGATGCGTGCACCGGTGTGCTCGTCCATGTGCGGGGGCATAGGGAGCTCCGTTCTGACTCGGCACTCAGAACGGTACTCCCGCCCCACGCGCGCGGGGGCGCCGAACGGCCCCCGCCTCGGGGGCCGTTCGTGCGGGACCGCGCGCAGCTGCTGACGGCACGCGCACGTGGGCGGACCCAAAGCCGTCACCCGCCAGCCGCCGTCAGCCGGACGCCCGGCCACCGCCCACGGGGAACGAGCGGAGCGTCTCCACCGGCGCCAGCCACATCGCGGCAGCAGCCAGCTCCCCCTCAGCCACAACCAAACGGCGCGATCTCCTCACGCACCCCCACCCCGCGACGGCACGAGAACGGCGACCAGCCCCAAGCCCACCCGCAGCCCGGGAACCGAGGCGCGCCCCCCACCCCTCCCCTCGTAGCCGGCAAAAGTTCTGACGCCGACCGGCCCGTCGCGGTGGTGGACTGACGGCCCGCGGCACGATCTCTGCCGCGCTCGTTGCCCTCGCCGCGCCACGTCGTAGAGCGAGTATTGGCCCACGAGGTGCGGGTACGAGCCGCGATGCGGGCGTAGGCGCGTCGGCCGCCGCCCCCTGCGTCCTGGCTCAGCTCAGAACTTTGGCCGGCTACGAGGGAAGGGTGGAGGGCGCGCCTCGGTTCCCGGGCTGCGGGCCGGTGGGAGGTTGGCCGCCGTTCTCCTGCCGTCGCCACTGCAGCAGCGTAAGGAGATCGCACCGCCCGTCCGTGGCTGAGGGGGAGCTGGCTGCTGCCGCGATGTGGCTCGGCCCGGTGGAGACGTTCCACTCGATCCGGTATCGCGGTGGCCGGGCGTTCGACTGACCCGCGAGGCTGCTTGCTGTCGGGTGTCCCCGAAAGCATCGCTGCCGCATCCGGGGTGAGGGGGGAAAGCGATGGCAGAGCGCACCGCCATGCGGAGGTGGGGCAGGAGGGGTTCGGGAGAGGATCCCCCAGGGTGCATCTCGCGGAGGTATCCAGCCAACGAGCGACCCGCAGCCGGGCGCTCAGCCACACGACAGGTGAAACGAGCGGAGCGTCTCCACCGGCACAAGCCACATCGCGGCAGCAGCCAGCTCCCCCTCAGCCACAACCAAACGGCGCGATCTCCTCACGCACCCCCACCCCGCGACGGCACGAGAACGGCGGCCGGCCCCAAGCCCACCCGCAGACCGCAAACCGACCCGCGCCCCCCACCCGTCCCCTCGTAGCCAGCCAAAGCTCTGACCCCGGCCGCAACACCACCCGCACCCAACAACACAAAAAGCGACGCAAAACCCCGCCCCGCTGCCGTCAGCGATGGCCCAGCACGTTGACCACCCGTCCGCTGGGGTCGCGAACGAAGAACCGCCGTACGCCCCACTCCTCGTCCTGCAAGGGATGGACGATCTCCGCACCGCTCTCCCGCATGACCGCATAAGCCGCATCCACGTCGTCCACCTCGATGCTCATGTCGGGGGCGACCGGCGCGGTCCTGTCGCCGGCCATGACGCTGATCTGCGCCGCCGGGCTGGACGGGGAGGCGAGCGTCATGATCCACCCGTGGTTCATGACCTCCTCGAAGCCCAGCAGGCCATAGAACTCCCGGCTCTCCTGCGCGGCCTCCGAGCGGATGTTGGGCACGACACGGCGAACGGCCATCGACGACTCCAAACGAGAACCAACCGAACGAGAACGAACCGAACGAGAACGAACCTGTCCTTGCGTCTCCCCAGGAGTACTACGACACATCCGCCGGCACCTACGACGGATACTGCGCGATCCCATTGCCGAAGGACCAGTCGATGGACACGTTCTCGGTCACCGTGACGAGCACGTTGTGTGGCTCCGTACCCGTGTACGCGTGGGCAAGTTCGGCGATCCGTCGGTACAACGCCTGCTTCTGCTCCGACGTGCGACCGGAGCGCATCGTGATCGCGACGAACACGACCCCCTCGTCCTTCGGTATCCCCAGGTAATCGCTGTACCGCAGCGTGCTGTTGACCCCGTCGTGGCCCGTCAGGACCTGGAACCGGTCGTCCGGCGGGATCCCGATCGTCTCGACCAGGGCATCATGCACGGCGCGGCCGAGCCCGTCGAGCCGCTCGCTGTCCGTGGTCAAAGCGTCAATGCGTACAAAGGGCATGGCGGCAATTCCCCTTCCGGAGGTGGTGCATCGATCGCATTCGATCTTGAGTGTACATACTAGTAGGTACAACACGGCCTCACGGAACCGCAGAAAGTACGGAACCGCAGAAAGTTCTGAGCTACAGCCTCACTCCGCCGCTTCCTGCTCCCCCACCACACCCCCCGCCGCACCCCGCACCGCATCCCCTGCCGCATCGCGCACCAGCAGCGTCGCCCCCGCCACGGCGCCCGGCATCACGACCACCGCCACGAACGGCACCAGGAACAGCAGCACCAGCGGCAGCCCGAAGCCCACCGCCAGTAGTTTCCGGGACCGCAGCAGTTCCAGCCGCTCCCGCAGCCGCACTCCCCGGCGCTGCAGTGCCACCGCCGTCAGTTCCTCCGCCAGGAAGAAGCCCGACACGCAGAAGCCGATCGCCGGCACCACCGTCTGCCCGACCACCGGCAGGAACCCGAGCGCGAAGAACAGCAGCCCCCACAGCATCGCCCGCACCAACACCGCGAGGCTCTCCCACGCGGAGATCCCCAGGTCCCGCCACAGTGGCAGGCCGGATTCGGGGACGGGCTCGCCCTCCCGTGCCTGCTCCCGGTCGACGCGTTCGGACAGCGCCTCGTAGAAGGGCTGCCCGACCAGCAGCGTCACCGCCGTGAACGTGAGGAGGGCCAGCAGCAGGCCGCCGCCGAAGAACAGCGTGGTCAGCGCCCCGCGGAACAGCCCCGCCCAGGGCGAGCCCCAGCCGTCCGCGAAGGGCGTGGCCCACACGGCGACGTCCTCGACCCGCAGGGCGAGGACGACGAGCGCCACCGCGTACCCGGCGGCCGTGATGAGTCCCGGCAGCAGCCCGAACCCCCACTGCCGGCGGTGTCGCGCCACCCACCGCTGGCCTTCGACCAGGTACTTCATGCCCGCCACAAGATCTCGCATGGCGGGCAAGGGTACCCGGCGGGGCGGACAGGGCAGACAGGGCGGACGGGGCGGACTTTCGTCCGCTCAGTCGGCCAGCTTGACGATCATCTTGCCGGTGTTCTCCCCGCGCAGCAGGCCCAGGAAGGCGTCCACGGCGCGGTCCACGCCCTCGTACACCGTCTCGCGGACGACGAGCTCGCCGGAGCGGATCCAGCCGCCGACCTCCTTGACGAACTGCGGCCGCAGCGCGTCGTGGTCGGAGACGATCATGCCCTGCACGCGCAGCCGCTTGGCCAGGACCTGGACGAGGTTGCCCGGGCCGGACGGCCGCTCGGTGGCGTTGTACTGGGAGATCATGCCGCAGATCGTGACGCGGCCGTGCAGCTTGAGGGCGTCGAGCGCGGCCTCGAAGTGGTCGCCGCCGACGTTGTCGAAGTAGACGTCGATGCCCTCGGGGGCGGCCTTCTTCAGCTGCTCGCCGACGGGGCCGTTCTTGTAGTTGAAGGCGGCGTCGAAGCCGTAGTCCTCCAGCAGGACGCGCACCTTCTCGTCCGAGCCGGCGCTGCCGATGACGCGCGAGGCGCCCTTGAGCTTGGCGATCTGGCCGACGATGCTGCCGACCGCGCCCGCGGCGCCGGAGACGAAGACGCTGTCGCCTTCCTTGAAGGAGGCGACATCGAGCAGGCCCGCGTATGCCGTCAGGCCGGGCATGCCGAGGACGCCGAGGTACGCGGACAGAGGCGCGGCCTCGGGGTCGACCTTGGCGGCGTGTGCGGCGTCGACGACCGCGTACTCGCGCCAGCCGAGCCCGTGCAGAAGATGGTCACCCACCGCGACGCCCTCGGCCCGGGAGGCGACGACCCGGCCGACGGCGCCGCCGTCCATGGGCTGGTCGAGCTGGAAGGGCGGGATGTACGACTCGCGCTCGTCCATGCGGCCGCGCATGTACGGGTCGACGGTCATGAACAGGTTGCGGACGAGGACCTGGCCCTCGCCGAGCTCCGGCACGGGCACCTCGCGCAGGGCGAAGTCCTCGGGCACGGGCCAGCCCTTGGGGCGGCGGACGAGATGCCATTCGCGGCTGGTGGCGGGAATGGCAGGCGTGGTGGACGTGCTGGTCATGAGAGCCAACCTTCTTCGAATTGCTTCAGCAACTGAAACAAGCATGTGCCTCGATATTTCATGTTGTCAAGCAACCCGGTAACCTGGCGCCTATGACGTCGTCGCCCGCCACCCCACACACCCCCCGCACTCCGCCGCTGCCACCCGCGGACGCCCTGACCGTCGAGGTGGTCGACCTGATCGCCACCGTGGTGGCGCGGTACCACGAGGAGTACGAGGAGGCCGCCGCCCGGCACACGCTGACCGGCGCCCAGGCGCGCGTCCTGACGCTGCTCGCCCGCGAGTCGCTGCCCATGCGCAAGGTCGCCCAGCAGCTGCGCTGCGAGCCGTCGAACATCACCGGCATCGTCGACCGGCTGGAGTCGCGCGGCCTGGTCGAGCGCCGGCCGGACCCGGACGACCGCCGCGTCAAGCTCGCCGCCGCCACCGAGGAGGGGCACCGTACGGCCGTCCGGCTGCGGGAGTCCCTGAACTTCGCCCGGGAGCCGCTGGCGGCCCTCTCCGCGGCCGAGCGCACGTCCCTGCGCGACCTGCTGCGCCGCATGCTGGGCGAGGACGCCTGAGAATGCCTCGGGACGCCCGAAGCACTGCTCAGCCAGGCATCCGCAGCTCCGCCGCCCGGCGCACGGTGCCCAGCCGCGGCATGTCCAGCGTGACCGAGGCACGGTGCTCCTCGGCCGTCAGCGCGCTCATCGCGTCCTCGACGAAGACCAGCGCGTAGCCGTGGTCGGCGGCCGACCTGGCCGTCGACTCCACGCCCAGGTTGGTGGCGACCCCGGCGAGCACCAGCGTGCGCACGTCCCGCTCGCGCAGCCGCGCGTCCAGGCCGGTGCCGTGGAAGGCGCCGACGGTGCGCTTGACGACCTCGACGTCCCCCGGCTCGGCCAGCCCCGGCAGCAGCCCGCTGCCGGGCGGCTGCTCGGCCACGCCCGGCCGTTCGGCCCGCACCAGCACCACCGGCGCCCCCGCCTTGCGGAAGGCCTTGGCCAACTCCGCGGCGCGCTCGGCCACTTCGTCCCCCGAGTACGGCGCGTGCGGCAACGCCACCATGCGTTCCATGAGGTCGACGAGGACGAGTGCGCTGTGCCGGGGGTCGATTTCCGTCATGGCCCGACCGTACCGGCCCCGACCTGGGCATGGGCGGCCTCCCGGACAGCTCGCGGCTGCCGGGAGGTGAAGCTTGCGCGAAAGCGCGACTTCACAGGGCACTTCGGGGCCGCCCGACGCAACTCGCCCGCGTGACCGGGGCGGTTGTCGCCGACGGGTTCCGGATGCGACACGATGGCCGCCATGACACCGGCTTCCGATGCCCCTCCCGGCTCCTTCGGTCCCCTCGACTTCCAGCTCGTCCTGCTGCGGCGCATGGCCGACCACCAGCCCGGCCTGGTGGAGGAGGCGCTGCGCACCCTGGAGGTCGACCGCGGCCGGATACGCGAGGCCAACAAGCGCTGGCAGGCCATGGTGCGCTCGCCGCGCGGCCGGGGCACCGGCCCGCGCTACCGCTCGGTCCTCGGGCCGCCCGAGACGGTCGGCGAGCGCAGGGTCGGCGAGCTCACGTTCGAGGCGTCGACCTGGCGGGTGCCACTCTGGCCGGACCTGCGCTTCGAGGTGCTGGCCGCACCCGGCGGCGCGGTCTGGAACGAGTGGCTGGTACGCGCCCCCGGCGCCGAGCCGGCGCTGCCGCGCACGATCGAGGAGCTCCGCCCCTGGGCGTACACGCTCGACGAGGTGGCCCGGGCGTTCCCACCGGCCCGGCCCATGGAGGGCACGGCACCGACGCGCTGGCAGCTGGCCTTCACGGCCCCGGACGCGGCCGGGGAGCGCCGTCCGTACGTGGCGGAGTTCACGTGGGGACTGTTCCAGCGGCTGATCCCGTAAGAAGGCGCCCGCGCCCGCAGCGGAAGCCCCGTAAGAACCCGCAGAAGCCCCGTAAGAAGAAGCCCCGTAAGGCGAAGCCCCGTAGGACGACTCCTGTCCTTTCGGCCGAGGCGGCGCGGGGCCGGCCCTGCCTACGGTGGGGGCCATGTTCGTGTCCGTGTCCCGACGCCTCAGTGCCCCACTGCTGCCGCTCGCAGGGCTGCTGCTGGCCCTGCTGGCGGCGTGCGCGCCCGGCGGGGGTACCGACAAGGCCATCGGCGGGCCCGCGCGGGCGGACGAACCGTCGCGGGTCGTCATACCGTCCCTGGGCGTGGACAGCCCGCTGATCCGGCTCGGCCGTGATCCGGGGGAGCGGGTGCGCGTCCCGCCGCGGGAGAAGAGCGGGACGGCCGGCTGGGTCCTGAACAGCGCACGCCCCGGGACGCCCGGCACGGCCGTGATCGTCGGCCACGACTCCCCGCACGATTCCTCGCACGACGGCGGCAAGCCCGTCTTCCACGACCTGCACCGCCTCGCCAGGAACGACGTGGTCGACGTCGTGCGCGGCGACGGGCAGGTGCTGCACTTCACCGTGACCGGCACCGAGACGGTCGAGGGCGACACCCTCCCCTCCGCCGAACCCCACGGGCCGGCGGAGGAGAAGGCACTGCGGCTGGTGACCTGCGGCGGGGACGGTGGCGAGGGGTACGAGCATCGGCGCCTGATCGTCTCCGCCACGCTGCAGAAGTGATCCGCCACGCTGCAGAAGTGACCAGCTGCGCTGCAGAGGTGACCAGCTGCACTGCAGAAGTGACCAGCTGCGGACAGGCCTCAGGCGAGCTCGGCGGTCAGCGTGATCTTCGTACCGGTCAGCGCCTGGCTGACCGGGCAGTTCTTCTTTGCGTCCTCGGCGGCCGCCGCGAAGCCCTCCTCGTCCAGGCCGGGCACCTCGCCGCGCACGGTCAGGTGGATGCCGGTGATGCCCTCGCCGGGCTGGAAGGTCACCTCGGCCTTGGTGTCCAGGCGGGTGGGCGGCGTGCCGGCGCCGGTCAGGCCGTGCGAGAGGGCCATCGAGAAGCAGCTGGAGTGGGCGGCCGCGATGAGCTCCTCCGGGCTGGTCTTGCCGTTCGCCTGCTCGGCGCGGGAGGGCCAGGAGACGGGCTGGGAACCGATGCCGGAGGACTCGAAGGTGACGGTGCCGCTGCCCTTGAGCAGTTCGCCTTCCCAGACGGTGGTCGCGGTGCGAGTAGTGGCCACGGTGTTTCCCTCCCGGGGACGAGCGACGAGGCGGCGGGCCCGTTCGCCGGGCCTGCGCCGCCATGACGTTGCGATCATGACATTGCGGTCATGACGTTGCGATCATCATGCCCCGGCCGGGCCGGCCTCGGCTCCGACACGCCCGTTCCAGGCGGTCAGCGCCGGGCGCCCGTGCTCCGTACCGAGTGCGCTGACGGTGCCGGTGTCCAGCCGGAACAGCGCACCGGCCGCCGGTGGCAGCCCGAGCCTACGGGCCGTCAGGACGCGCAGGAAGTGCGCATGCCCGACGAGCACCACGTCACCCGCTTCACCCGCGTCACTCCCGTTGCCCGCCTCCCCACCCAGAGCAGGTGCAATCCGCGCCAGCACCTGATCGGCGCGCGCACCGGCCTGATCCGGCGACTCCCCCGGGTGTCCGGGCGGCCCGGGCGGGACGCCGTCGTCGAAGAGGGACCAGCCGGGGCGCTCACGGGTGATCTCCGCGGTCGTGACGCCCTCGTACGCCCCGTAGTCCCACTCGCGCAGGAGCGGCTCGACCTCGGCGTCGCCGAGCCCGGCCAGTTCGGCGGTGTGCCGCGCCCGGAGCAGGGGGCTCACGAGCACCAGCCCGATCCTCCGCCCGGCGAGCAGCGGCCGCAACGCGACCGCCTGCCGTTCCCCGGCCCCGGTCAGTGGCAGGTCGGTCCAGCTCGTATGACGTCCGTCACGGCTCCACTCGGTCTCGCCGTGCCGGACGAGCAGCAGCTCACCCATGCCGGAACGGCTTCCCGCACGGGCGGTCGGGCAGGCGCCCCGGACAGCACTGTGCCCCGCCCGGCGGAGCCGTACGGGGCACTCACAGTTCACCATGGTCACAGCCATAGTCACAGGTCGCATCGTTTCTGCGCCTGGAGTCCGTGGTGGGGCGGGTGGGACTCGAACCCACGGCCGACGGATTATGAGTCCGCTGCTCTAACCGGCTGAGCTACCGCCCCGTTCACGGCGCGTCGCGCACATCTGTGCGCGCCGTCTGCCGCAGCATAGCCGTTCATACGATCTGCTGCCCCGGCGGGGCCGTATCGTGTGATCGGTCCGACCATGAGGACTTCGATCACGAGCCGTCCGGTTCCCGTGACCGGGTTCCGGGATGAAAAAAGGACCCCCGGAGGGGTCCTCTCACCGCTCCCCCGACTGGACTCGAACCAGTAACCTGCCGATTAACAGTCGGCTGCTCTGCCAATTGAGCTACAAGGGACCGCGCTCCCCCGACTGGACTCGAACCAGTAACCTGCCGGTTAACAGCCGGCTGCTCTGCCAATTGAGCTACAGGGGATCGGCGCGTCTGCCTCGAATGCACCTCCGACCGGTCTCCCGGGCGGCGTGCGCTCGCTGCGACACATACATTAGCGCAAGCTGGGGGGTGCTCCGCCAATCGGTGTCTGCGGGCAGGGGCCCGGGGCGGGCCGGGAGTGACCTTCGGCCCCGCCGGGTAGGCGGCGAGCACAGCGGATCCAAGGGAAGATCCAAGGGAAGGATGGGCGCGATGCGCTACCGGCTGACGTTCATCACCGGCGCGGCTGTCGGCTACGTGCTCGGCGCGCGGGCCGGCCGCGAGCGGTACGAAGAGCTGCGCAAGGGGGCCCTGCGGATCGCACAGAACCCGGCGGTGCGCAACACCGCCGAGACCGCCGCCGTCAACGGCCGGGCCCTGGTCTCGCGGACCGTCGCCCGGGCCGGGGACAAGCTGCCCGGCAACGTGGCGGACCGGATCCGCTCGTTGCGGGAGCGCGGGCAGGGCGCCGAGGACGACTGGGGTACGAGCAACACGTGACCGGATGCCCGGTGAAGGGCAGAGGTTTGGCATCATCTCGGCATGGGCATAGTCGCTGGGTTGGACAGCTCCTCCGACAGCACACGCATCGTCGTCTGTGACGCGGACACCGGTGCCGTGCTGCGGCAGGGCTACGCACCCCACCCCTCCTCGTTCCCCGAAGGGGACCCGCAGGCCTGGCTGATCTCGCTGGGCGAGGCCGCCACCGGGGGACTGCTGGAGGGCGTCCAGGCCATCGGCGTCTCCGCCCAGCAGCACGGGCTGCTCACCCTGGACGCGGGCGGAGTCCTCATCCGCCCCGCCCTGCTCGGCAACGACAAGCGCATGCAGCCCTCGGCCGCCGACCTGACCGATGCCCTCGGCGGCCGGGCGGCGTGGGCCGAGGCCGTCGGCGCGGTACCGCAGGCCGCGCAGGCCCTGGCGAAGCTGCGCTGGATGGCCCGCAACGAGCCCGAGCACGCGGCCCGGGTGGCGGCGGTGCTGCAGCCCCACGACTGGCTCGTCTGGCAGCTGCTGGGCCGCCCCGCGCGCCGTACGACCGACCGCGGCGACGCCTCGGGCACCGGCTTCTGGTCGGCGGCCACCGAGAGCTGGCGCCCGGACCTGGTGGAGCTCGCCCTGGGCCGCCAGGCGGTGCTGCCGGACGTGCTGGCGCCCGCCGAACCGGCCGGGCACACCCCCGAGGGCCTGCTGATCTCCGCCGGTACGGGCGAGACGATGGCGGCCGCCTTCGGCCTGGGCGTGGGCCCTGGGGACGCCGTGGTCTCCCTCGGCGCCTCCGGCTCGGTCTTCGCCGTCCACCACAGCGCCCTCGCCGACTCCACCGGCACGATCACCTCGTTCGCCGACGCGACCGGCATGCACCTGCCCGTCGTGCACACGCTCAACGCGGTCCGCGTGCTGCGCGGCACCGCGGAGCTGCTGGGCACCGACCTGCCCGGGCTGTCGGAACTGGCCCTGACGTCCTCGCCCGGCTCCTACGGCCTCGTGCTGCTGCCGTACCTGGAGGGCGAGCGCACCCCCCACCTGCCGCACACCGCCGGCACCCTGTCGGGCCTGCGGCGCGAGAGCATGAAGCCCGAGCACCTGGCCCGAGCCGCCTTCGAGGGCATGCTGTGCGGCCTGACCGACGCGCTCGACGTGCTGCGCGGACGCGGCGTGGAGGTGCGCCGGGTCTTCCTGCTGGGCGCGGCGGCGGAGCTGCCGGCCGTGCAGGCCATCGCGCCGGCGCTGTTCGGCGCGCAGGTCGTGGTGCCGCAGCCGGCCGACTACGCGGCCCTGGGCGCCGCCCGGCAGGCGGCCTGGTCGCTGGGCGTGCAGCAGGGCGTGCTCTCACCGCAGCAGCCCCCGCTGTGGCCGGCGCCCGCCGGCGAGGTCTTCGACCCCGTGGGCGAGGACACGGCCGTGGGGCAGGCCGTGCGGCAGCAGTACGCGACCGTGCGCGAGCAGACCCACCCGGGAGCCTTCCCGGCCGCGTGAGGGGCCGTCCCGGGCGCGTGAAGGGCCCTTGAGGGGCCCGCACAGCCCGGCCTTCGGTCCCGGCCTGGTCCCGGCCTTCAGTCCAGGTAGCCGCGCAGCTGGTCGGCGAAGGCGTGGTCGCGCAGCTTGTTGAGGGTCTTCGACTCGATCTGGCGGATCCGCTCGCGCGTGACGCCGAAGATGCGGCCGATCTCCTCCAGCGTGCGCGGCCGGCCGTCGGCCAGCCCGTAGCGCAGCTGGACGACCTTGCGCTCGCGCTCGCCGAGCGTGGAGAGCACGGCCTCCAGGTGCTCGCGCAGCAGCAGGAAGGCGGCGGACTCCACGGGCGAGGCGGCGTCGCCGTCCTCGATGAGGTCGCCGAGCGCGACGTCGTCCTCCTCCCCCACCGGCGCGTGCAGCGAGACCGGCTCCTGGGCGAGCCGCAGCACCTCGGTGACGCGCTCCTCGGACAGGTCGAGCTGGGCGGCGACCTCCTCGGCGGTGGGCTCGTAGCCGCGCTCCTGCAGCAGCCGGCGCTGGACGCGCACCACGCGGTTGATGAGCTCGACGACGTGCACCGGTACGCGGATGGTGCGGGCCTGGTCGGCCAGCGCACGGGACATGGCCTGGCGGATCCACCACGTCGCGTACGTCGAGAACTTGTAGCCGCGCGCGTAGTCGAACTTCTCCACCGCCCTGATGAGCCCGAGATTGCCCTCCTGGACCAGGTCGAGCATGGTCAGCCCACGCCCTATGTAGCGCTTGGCGACGGAGACGACCAGGCGCAGGTTGGCCTCGATGAGGCGGCGCTTGGCCATGCGGCCGAGGACGACGAGCCGGTCGAGGTCCAGGGCGAGGCGGGTGTCCAGGTCGGGGGTGTTGCCGAGCTTCTCCTCCGCGAAGAGCCCGGCCTCGACGCGGCGGGCGAGCTCGACCTCCTCGGCGGCCGACAGCAGGGGGATGCGGCCGATCTCCCGCAAGTACTGGCGGAAGAGGTCGGAGGAGGGTCCGCCGGTGTCGGCCCGGGCCACCGGTTCCACCGGGCCGCCGTCGGCCGCGGGCGGCCGTTCCGGCTCGGGGAGGGCCTCTTGGTGCGGTGGGAGGGTCTCGGCGGCGGGCGGCTCGGCCTGCTGGGGCACCACCGGCAGCGGGTGCGCCGGGGCCGGGGTCAGGGTCGGGGTCCGGGTCTGCACGGGGGCGACCTCCAGGGTGATCGCGACTGAGGCAGAGCGTGCGGCATAGCGGTGGGGCGCGGCGGCGGGGGCCGCCCGGGCCGGGGAGCGGGCGCGGCGTCGCGGGGGAGCCCGTCCGGCGGGCCGGTCCGCCGCGCTCCGGGAGTGACGGCACCGCCCAACAGTGTGGGGCACGACGCGGGCCCGCCACGAGGGGCGTGCGCTCACTTTCTGAGCGCGGACCGTGACGTTTTGCTACGGGCCCTACTGCGGCGTGGAGATCAGGGCGGAGGTCACAGGGCCTCGGCGCCGCGGTCCTTCAGGGCGCGGCCGTACTGCTCCAGCACCCACAACTCGTTCTGCACGGCCGCCAGATGCTCGGGGTCGGGCCGGTCGCCGAGCCGGACGAGACCGGCCTGGACGTCCTTCACCCGCCGCTCGACGGCCCGCAGCCGGACCTGCACCAGCTGCATGCCCGCGTAGTTCTCGTCCACGTTCTTGGTGCGCACGGCCTCGACGGCCAGCTCGGTGACCAGGGAGCGCACGGTGTCGTCGGGCGCGGCGTCGCGCACGCGCGCGAGGTAGCCGTCGTCGGCGTCGGTCACGCCGCCCGCCTGCTCGATGCAGCGCCGGACGACCGCGTAGGGCGGCGCGGTGAACTCGTCCTCGCCGTACGCGTCGAAGGCGGGCGCGACCAGCGCGGGGTGCTGCAGGGCCAGCTTGAGCAGCTCGCGCTCGGTGAGCGCGGCGGGGCTGCGCAGGTTCAGCGCGGGCCCGCGCGGGGCGGGCGGCTGCGCGGCCGCCGGGGCCTGCGGGGCGCCCTGCCGGGCGCCGCCCCGGGCGTCGGGGCGCTGGCCGCGCTCACGGGCCCAGCGGGCCAGCTGGCCGACGCGGCGGACGACGAACTGGGTATCGAGGATGCCGAGCATGCCGGCGAGCTGCACGGCGTACTCGTGCTGGATGGCGCTGTTCTTGATGTTCGCGACGATGGGGGCGGCGGCCTCCAGCGCCGCGGCCCGGCCCTCGGCGGTCTCCAGGTTGTGGCGGGCGACGACCTGGCGGATGGCGAAGGCGAACAACGGCGTACGGGCGTCGACCAGCGCCGCCACCGCGGCGTCCCCCTCGGCCAGGCGCAGCTCGCACGGGTCCATGCCGCCGGGGGTGATGGCGATGGACGTCTCCGCCGCGAACTTCTGGTCGTCCTCGAAGGCGCGCAGGGCCGCCTTCTGGCCGGCGGCGTCGCCGTCGAAGGTGAAGACCACCTCGGAGGCGGCGTTGTCCATCAGCAGCCGGCGCAGGATCTTGATGTGATCGCCGCCGAAGGCGGTGCCGCAGGTCGCGATCGCGGTGGTCACGCCGGCGACGTGGCACGCCATGACGTCGGTGTAGCCCTCGACGACCACCGCCCGATTGCTCTTGGCGATCTCCTTCTTCGCGAGGTCGATGCCGTAGAGGACCTGCGATTTCTTGTAGATCGGCGTCTCGGGGGTGTTCAGGTACTTCGGGCCGTTGTCGTCGTCGCGCAGCTTGCGCGCACCGAATCCGACGACCTCGCCGGTGATGTCCCGGATCGGCCACATCAGACGGCCCCGGAACCGGTCGATGGGCCGGCCGTTGCGGCTCTCCTGTGCCAGGCCCGCGACCAGCAGCTCCTTGTCGGAGAAACCCTTGCCGCGCAGGAACCGGGTCAGATGGTCCCAGCCGGCCGGGCTGTAGCCCACGCCGAAGTGCTCGGCAGCCGCCTGGTCGAAGCCGCGCCCGGCCAGGAAGGCACGGCCGATCTCCGCCTCGGGACTGCCCAGCTGCTCGGCGTAGAACTTCGCCGCGTGCTTGTGCGCCTCGATCAGCCGGATCCGCTCGCCCTGCTGGCGGCCGGGGGTGTAGCCGCCCTCCTCGTAGCGCAGGGTGATGCCGGCCTGGCCGGCGAGCCGCTCGATGGTCTCCGCGAACGACAGGTGGTCGATCTTCATGACGAAGTCGACGGTGTCGCCGCCCTGCTGGCAGCCGAAGCAGTGGTACAGGCCCTTGGCGGGGCTGACGTGGAACGACGGCGACTTCTCGTCGTGGAAGGGGCACAGGCCCTTGAGGTTGCCGCCGCCGGCGGGACGCAGCTGGAGGTACTCGGACACGACGGCGTCGATCGGGACGGCGTCCCGGACGGCCTTCACGTCGTCATCGTTGATCCTGCCTGCCACGCGTGAATTCTACGGTGGCCCGGGGGCAACACCGGACGGGCTGCGTTGCAGCCCGTCCGGCGATCGAGGACCGGGGCTCAGCCCGCCGCGGGCGCTGCCGGCTCCTTCGCGCAGACGAAGTGGGGGCCGACGCCCTCGACCTCGAACTCTTCGCCGATCACCTTGAAGCCGTGCCGCTCGTAGAAGCCGCGCGCCACCGTGCGCCCGTTGCACCACACCAGCTGCGCCCCCCGCGCCGCGGCCTCGGCCAGGCCGGCCTCGAGGACCGCCGCGCCGTAGCCGCGGCCGCGTACCGCCGCCGCGCTGGCCATGCCGCGTATGCGGTGGGCGGGCGCGTCGTGCCCCTCCAGCGGCTGGGGGAAGAACGTGGCGCACGCCACCACCGCACCGCCCTCGTCGTAGGCCGCCACGTGGAAGACGTCCGGCAGGGCGTCCTCGGCGAAGACGGCCGATTCGGGCGGCAGGCCGGGGCGCAGGACGGCGTGGCGGAGGTCGAAGATCTCGGTGACGGGGACGACGGCGGTGCGGAGGGTGGTGGTCATGGGAGCAAGGATTCCAGGGGGGTCGCCGGGTCGGCCAGGGCCGTGGGGTCGAGTGCGGCGCCGGAGCGGATGAGGGTCTGGATGGGCGCGGTGACGTCCCAGACGTTGACGTTCATGCCGGCGAGCAGCCGGCCCTCGCGGAGCCAGAAGGCGATGAATTCGCGCTTGCCGATGTCGCCGCGGCAGACGACCTGGTCGTAGGAGCCGGGGGGTGCCCAGCCCGAGTACTCCAGGCCCACGTCGTACTGGTCGGAGAAGAAGTACGGCACGCGGTCGTAGGAGACGTGCTGCCCGAGCATGGCGCGGGCGGCGGCGGGGCCCTCGTTGAGGGCGTTGGCCCAGTGCTCGACGCGCAGGCGGGTGCCGAGCCAGGGGTGCTCGGCGGCGGCGACGTCGCCGGCGGCGTAGATGTCGGGGTCGGAGGTGCGCAGGGAGGCGTCGACGGCGATTCCGCCGCCGTCGGCGCGGTCGACGAGGGCGAGGCCGGCGGCTTCGGCGAGTGCGGTGCGCGGGGCGGCGCCGATGGCGGCGAGGACGTCGTGGGCGGGGTGTTCCTCGCCGTCGTCGGTGCGGGCGGCCAGGACCATCCCGTCGTGGCCGATGATCTCGGTGAGGCGGGCGCCGAAGTGGAAGCGCACGCCGTGTTCGCCGTGCAGGTCGGTGAAGAGCGCTCCGAGCTCGGGGCCGAGCACGCCGTGCAGGGGAGTGGGCTCGGGTTCGACGACGGTGACCTCGGCGCCGTAGCCGCGGGCGGCGGCGGCGACCTCCAGGCCGATCCAGCCGGCGCCGGCGATGACGAGGTGGCCGTTGTCGCGGCCGAGGGAGGAGAGCACGCCGCGCAGCCGCTCGGCGTGGGCGAGGCGGCGCAGGTGGTGGACGCCGGCCAGGCCGGTGCCGGGGACGTCGAGGCGGCGCGGTTCGGCGCCGGTGGCCAGCAGCAGCTTGTCGTAGTGGACGAGGGTGCCGTCGCCGAGGCGGACGGTCCTGGCCGCGCGGTCGAGGTGGACGGCGGGCTGGCCGAGGTGGAGTTCGACGTCGGCCCTGGCGTACCAGTCGGGCTTGTGGACGAAGACGCTGTCGCGGGCGTCGCGGCCGGTGAGGTAGCCCTTGGAGAGCGGGGGGCGCTCGTAGGGGTGTTCGCGTTCGTCGCAGATGAGGATCACCCGTCCGGTGAAGCCCTCGCTGCGGAGGGTCTCGGCGGCCTTGGCGCCGGCCAGTCCTCCTCCGACGATGACGAACGTCTGGTTCGCGTCCACCACTTGCTGCCTCCTCGCTGCCGCCGCGCCGCGCTGCGCACGGTACGTCCGCCGGTCCGGTACGCCATCGCAGAGGGTCCCGCACCCCGCGTGCCGCCGGTAGAGGGAGTACCCCGCGGCGGGCGCCGCCCGCAAGGGGCCGTGCGGGGATCACCGACGGGGTGCACCGGCCCCGGTGAGGCGGGCGTGCAGGGAGCGGGCGGAGGCGTCGGTGAGGGCGGCGATCTGGTCGACGACGGCGCGCAGCCGGCCGGTGTCGTCGCCGGCGTTGAGGTAGAGGGCGCGGAACTGCGGGTCGAGGCCGTCGGGGGCGCGGGCGACGAGGGCCTCGGCGAGCTCGGCGATGACGATGCGCTGCTCGGCGCGCAGCTTCTCCTGGTCCTCGCGCTGCATGACGTAGCGGTCGGCGACGGCCTTGAGGACGGCGCACTCCAGCTGGGTGCCGGGGGGTACGACGAGTTCGGCGCCGTAGCGGGTGAGGCGGCCGGGGCCGTAGCGGGCGCGGGTGGCGGTCTCGGCGGCGAGGCAGAAGCGGCCGATGAGCTGGCTGGTGGCGTCCTTCAGGCGGGCCTGGGAGGCGGCGGAGCCGTCGTAGGAGTGCGGCCACCATTCCTGGGCGAGCAGCCGGTCGAGGGCCTCGGCGAGCTCGCCGGGCTCGGCGCCGGGGGCGTAGCGGTGGGCGGCGACGGCGAAGACCTCGTCGCGCTCGGGGCCGGAGAGGAGGGCGGCGGGGTCGAGGTGGCGGGCGTGCAGGCCGTCCTCGACGTCGTGGACGGAGTAGGCGACGTCGTCGGCCCAGTCCATGACCTGGGCCTCGAAGCTGCGCCGGTGGCCGGGGGCGCCCTGGCGCAGCCACTGGAAGACGGGGACGTCGTCGGCGTAGACGCCGAATTTGCGGGAGTCGGGCACCAGGGGGTGGCCGCCGCGCGTCCAGGGGTACTTGGTGGCGGCGTCGAGGGCCGCGCGGGTGAGGTTGAGGCCCACGCTGACCTGGGTGCCGTCCTCGGCGGTGGTGAAGCGCTTGGGTTCGAGGCGGGTGAGCAGGCGCAGGGACTGGGCGTTGCCCTCGAAGCCGCCGCAGCCGGCCGCGACGTCGTCGAGTGCCTGTTCGCCGTTGTGGCCGAAGGGCGGGTGGCCGAGGTCGTGGGCGAGGCAGGCGACCTCGACGAGGTCGGGGTCGCAGCCGAGGGCGGCGCCGAGCTCGCGGCCGACCTGGGCGCATTCCAGGGAGTGGGTGAGGCGGGTGCGGGGGGTGGCGTCCCAGGGGTGGGCGCTGACGCCGGGGGTGACCACCTGGGTCTTGCCGGCGAGGCGGCGCAGGGCGGCGGAGTGCAGCACGCGGGCCCGGTCGCGCTGGAAGGCGGTGCGGCCGGGCCGTTTGTCGGGCTCGGGCGCCCAGCGTCGAAGGTCGTCGGCGGCGTAGCCGGGGATGCCGTTCTCCGTCACGGGGTGTGCTGTGCTGCCGTTCATACCCCGACCGTAGCCGCCGGGTGTGACAGGGGCGATGCGCGCCGGCCGCGGGAACCGCGCGCCGGCCTGTGGCGTTGGTCTTCCTTGATCCTCCTTCGAACGACGGGGAGGCCGGACGGACGGGGCTGGTGGGGTGCGCGGGTGGCGGGCGCGGGTGCGGATGCCGGCGACCGTGCGCGGGCGGCGGCGCGCGGTGCGGGTGCTGGTGGGGGTGTGCGTGGCGGCGCTGCTGCCGGTGACCTGGGTGTGGGCGGCGGGTACGCCCCGGGTGCGTACGGCCCGTGACGTGCCGTCGGCGCCGGTGGCCATGGTCTTCGGCGCCGGCCTGTGGGAGGGCCGGCCCTCGCCGTACCTGGCGCACCGGCTGGACGCGGCGGCGGCCCTGTACCGGGCGGGCAAGGTGCGCGTGGTGCTGGTGACGGGGGACAACAGCCGGGACGACTACGACGAGCCCGAGGCGATGCGGGCGTACCTGAGGGCGCGCGGGGTGCCGGGAGAGCGGATCGTCAGCGATTTCGCGGGATTCGACACGTGGGACTCGTGCGTGCGGGCGCAGCGCATCTTCGGCGTGAAAAGGGCGGTGCTGGTCAGTCAGGGCTTCCACATACGCCGGGCCCTGGCGCTGTGCGAGGCGGCGGGCATCGAGGCGTACGGGGTGGGGGCGTCCGGTGATGCGCACGACGTGACCTGGTACGCGGGCGGGGCCCGGGAGGTGTTCGCGGCGAGCAAGGCGGCGCTGGACGCGCTGGTGCGGCCGGGTCCGCGGTTCCTGGGGCCGCACGAGCCGGGGGTGGAGCGGGCGCTGGCGGAGGCCGGCTGACGCGCGCCGCGGCCCGCCGGCGGTCAGTCGCGCCGGGGTTCGCGGCCGTTTATGGCGTCGAGGTAGAGGGCGAAGACGTCGTCGCCGTTGAGGGGGCTGTAGGAGACCCTGTCGCTGTCCTCGCCGTCGGGGCCGCCACCGTTGAGGCCGCCGAGGACACCGGCGATGTCGCCGACGCCCTTGCGGTCGTCGAAGCGGGTGAACCAGGGGCTGCCGGAGGTGCCCGAGTAGAAGCCGTCGCAGCGCATCTTCATCTGCTGGTGGCCCTCCAGCCTGCTGGTCAGGGCGGTGCAGCGGACGGCCTGGTCGGCGGGATCGGCATCCGAGGCGGGGTAGCCGACGACGGTGACGACGTTGGTGAAGCCGGGGGTGCGCACGAGCCGGTTGGCGCCGGTGACGCGTTCGATCGGGCGGCCCCGCTCGTCGGTGGTGACGGTGGCGAAGGCGACGTCGAGGTCGGAGCCGTCGCCGTAGTCGTCGCGCCGGGGGTCGGTGAAGGTGCGGTCGATGGGCCAGATCCCGTACGGCTGCCGGTCGGCGCCGGAGCGGTAGCCGGGGACGAAGGCGGCGTCGTCGCCGAGGCCGCAGTGGCCGGCGGTGATGATGAGGTTGCCCTTGGGGCTGTGCACCACGCTGGCGGTGCAGTGATGGTCCTTCAGGTCCTGGCCGACGTAGAAGATGACGCCGACCGTGGGGACGCCGGCGAAGTGCCGGGCGCTGGTGGTGATGCGCTGGGCGGCGCGCCGGCGGGCGGCCTCGGTGCCGGAGCCGTCCTCGGAGTCGTCGCCGGCGGCGTCCGACATGCGGGTGGGGCCCCAGAAGCGTCTGGCCTCCTCGCTGGTCCAGTCGCCCTGCCTGGCGTGCCCGCCGGCGCCGTGGGGAACGGCGGCGGCCAGCGCGACGACGTACAGCCCCGCGAGAAGGGCCCGCACCCAGGGGACACGGCACCAACGGGAGAAACGCACGGCCACCCCCACCACGTCAGGAAGGTCGTCGACAGGCTAACCGCCGAAGCTGTGAACTCGGCGGAGCGGACAGCTTTCCGCACCGTCTGTAGTGAGGAATGACCGACGAATCGTCCGATCGGGGGGCTCTGCCCGAAGGGCGCCGCTTCGCCTCACAGGGCCCACTGGTCGTACGCCAGCTTGCACACCAGCGAGACCACGACCACCACCAGCACGCCGCGCACGAAGCCGCTCCCCCGCTTGAGGGCCATGCGGGCGCCCAGCGCGCCGCCGGCGAGGTTGCACAGGGCCAGCGGGAGGGCCAGCTGCCACAGCACCGCGCCCTTGAGGGCGAAGGTCACCAGGGCGCCGAGGTTGGTGCAGACGTTGACGATCTTCGCGGTACCGGAGGCGGTCACCAGGTTCAATCCCAGGATTCCGGCCAGGGCGAGCACGAGGAAGGCGCCGGTGCCGGGGCCGATCAGGCCGTCGTAGAAGCCGATGCCGAGCCCCGCCACGCCGATCGCGGCGAGGACGCGGGTACGGGCGGGGGGTCCGGGCGCGGCGGCGGTGACGCCGAAGGCGGGGCGCAGCAGGACGAAGGCGAGCACGGCCAGCAGGGCGACCATGATCAGCGGGCGGAGCACGGAGTTGTCGATGCCGCTGGCGAAGAAGGCGCCGGCCAGGGAGCCGCCCAGGGCGGCGATGCCGATGCGCAGGGCGAGGCGCACGTCGACGGGTGCGGTGCGGGCGTAGGCGACGGCTGCGGCGGCCGTGCCCCAGACGGCGACGGCCTTGTTGGTGCCGAGCAGGTGGGCGGCGGGCGCGTGCGGCAGCCCGACGAGCAGGGCGGGCAGCTGGAGCAGGCCGCCGCCGCCCACGACGGCGTCGATCCAGCCCGCCGCGGCGGCGGCCAGGCACAGGGCGAGCAGGGTGGGCAGGGATATCTCGGAGATCACCGCGGGATGGTATGCGGGGCCTCGCCTATCGTGGGTCCGCCGGGCGGCCCCGGGCCGTGGAGTCGTCCACCGACGTGGAGGAGCGCAGGTGCGCAGGAACGGCTGGAAAGCGAGCGACATCCCCGACCAGAGCGGCCGCACCGCCGTGGTGACGGGCGCCAACAGCGGCATCGGCTTCGTCACCGCCCGCGAGCTGGCGCGGCGCGGGGCCCGGGTGGTGCTGGCGTGCCGGGACGAGACGCGCGGCAGGGCGGCCGAGGAGCTGATGCGCTCCCAGGTGCCGGGCGCCGAGGTGGAGTTGGCGTTGCTCGACCTGGCCGACCTGGCGTCGGTGCGGGCCTTCGCGGCGGACCTGAAGGACGAGCGGATCGACGTGCTCGTCAACAACGCCGGGGTGATGGCGCTGCCGCAGCGGCAGACGGTCGACGGCTTCGAGATGCAGTTCGGCACCAACCACCTGGGGCACTTCGCGCTGACCGGGCTGCTGCTGCCACGGCTGCGGGCGGCCGGCGCGGGGGCGCGGGTGGTGACGGTCTCCAGCGGGCTGCACGTGCTGGGGACGGTCGATCCGCGGGACGTGCAGATGGAGCACCGCTACCGGCGGTGGCTGGCCTACGGCCGTTCCAAGAGCGCCAACCTGCTCTTCGTGCACGAGCTGGCGCGGCGGCTGGCGGCCGAGGGCTCGCCGCTCGTGGCGGTGGCCGCGCATCCGGGCTATGCGGCGACCAACCTGCAGGCGGCGGGGCCGCGCATGGAGCAGCGGGCGGCCCGGGAGCGCCTGGTGGAGCTGCTGAACCGATTCCTCGCGCAGAGCGCGGAGGCCGGCGCCCTGCCCTCGCTGTACGCCGCCACGGCACCGGACGTCCGTCCCGACGATTTCTTCGGCCCGCGTCTGCAGCTGTGGCGCGGGGCGCCCGTGCGCTCGGTGCGGGCCGGCTGGACACGGGACGACCGGGCGAGCGCGGGGCTGTGGCGGCTGTCGGAGCGGCTGACCGGGGTGAGGTACGGCTGGGAGTAGGCCGCGAGGGGACCGGGCGCCTACTCCAGGCCGGCCGAGCGCAGCAGTTGCCGGGCGCCGTCGCCGTCGACCCGTTCGGCGAGTGCGGCGAGGACGGGCGCGCCCTCGCGCAGCAGGCCGCGCCGGCGGGAGCGGCGCGCGCCGGATTCGAGCAGGTGCCACAGCAGCGGGTTCGCCGCGAGCACGCCGGGGTCGAACTCGACGCGGCCGCCGGCGGCGTCGCGCAGCACCAGGCGCGGGGCCACCCCGTCGGCGCGGCGCACCTGGACGAGCAGGTCGGTGCGCACGCGCCGCTCCCCGAACAGGCCGCGGGAGGCGAACCAGTTCTCGCCGGCGCTGATGCGCGCCGGCCGCAGGAGGGCCACCAGCGTCGTGCCGAGGACGGCCCAGCAGCAGCCGCGCGGCACATCGAGGCTGCCGCGGGCGAGGTCGGCCAGGAGGAGCACGCCGCCGAGCGCGAGCCCGCAGCACCAGGCGGCCCGTGCCTCGCGCCGCCAGGTGCGGTCCCGGGCCAGTACGTGCGCGGCCGCCGCCACCGGGCCACCGGCGCCTGCCGGTCCGTACGCGTCGAGGATGCGCACCCGTGCGCGCATGGTCTGTCGCCGTCCCATGGGGCCGACGCTAGGGCGGATCGCTGTACCTGCCATGGAACGTTGACGGCGTACTGACGTGGTCTTGGCCAATCCTTGCGCTGCACTGACATCACGTCACAGAAGACATCAAGATTGCATACGGATTCGCGCAGGAACCATCAAGAACGCGACAAGAGCGGGCGCGGCCCCGGCGGACCGGGCAGACGCTGGGCCTCCGACCAACGGAGGTAAGACAAAAGATGTCCATGCTGGGCAATACGGAGCAGTGCGCCGGGACGGGAGAGGAGCCGCCGGATACCGGCGCCGCGGCCGGCGGGGAGGAGCGGCACCGGCTGACCGCCGTCCAGGGACTCGCGGCCCTGTCGCTCGACGCCATGGCATCGGTGGCGTACGGGCCCGAATCGGTGGTGCTGGTGCTGGCGGCGGCCGGGGCGCACGGCCTGGGCTTCACGCTGCCGGTGACGCTCGCCATCGCCGTCCTGCTGGCGGTGCTCGTCGCCTCCTACCGGCAGGTCATCGCCGCGTTCCCGGACGGCGGCGGCTCCTACGCGGTCGCCAGGCGGCACCTGGGCCGGCGTGCCTCCCTGGTCACCGCGGCCTCCCTGGTCCTGGACTACGTCCTGAACGTGGCCGTCTCCGTCACCGCCGGCGTCGCCGCCCTGACCTCGGCCGTCCCCTCCCTGTACCCCCACCGGCTGTGGCTGTGCCTGGCCGTGCTCGTCCTGGTCACGGCCGTCAACCTGCGCGGCATCGTGGAGTCGGCCAAGGCGTTCCTCGTGCCCACCGCCGTCTTCGTCGGCTCGATCCTCGCCCTGATCGTCGTCGGGCTCTTCCGCTCCGCCCCCGTCAGCACCGAGGCCGCCGCCGGTCACGCCTCCGTCCTGGCCGGCGGCGCTACGTCGGTGGGCGCCCTGCTGCTGCTCAAGGCGTTCGCCGCGGGCTGCTCCGCGCTCACCGGCGTCGAGGCCGTGGCCAACGCCGTCCCCGCCTTCCGCGCCCCGGCCACCCGCCGCGCGCAGCGCACCGAGGTCGCGCTGGGCGCGCTGCTGGGCCTGATGCTCATCGGGCTGTCGGTGCTCATCGGCCGCTTCCACCTGCAGCCGGTCGAGGGCGTCACCGTCCTCGCCCAGCTCGCGGACGCCTCCCTCGGCCACACCTGGGCCTTCTACGTCGTGCAGATCGCCACCGTCGTCCTGCTCGCCCTGGCGGCGAACACCTCCTTCGGCGGCCTGCCCGTGCTGATGAGCCTGCTGGCACGCGACAACTACCTGCCGCACGTCTTCGCCCTCAAGGCCGACCGCCAGGTCCACCGGCACGGCGTACTGGCACTCGGCGCGGTCTCCGCCCTGCTGCTGGTCTTCTCCGGCGGCGACGTCAACACGTTGGTGCCGCTGTTCGCCATCGGGGTGTTCGTCGGCTTCACCCTCTGCCAGGTGGGCATGGTGCGCCACTGGAGGCAGAGCCACGCCCCCGGCCGGCGCGGCAAGGCGTTCCTGAGCGGCTTCGGCGCGCTGCTGACGGGCGTGGCCACCGTCGTGGTAACGGCCACGAAGTTCACCGAGGGCGCCTGGCTGATCGCCCTGGCCCTGCCCCTGCTGGTGCTCGCCTTCGAGACCGTCCACCGGGCGTACGCGCGCATCGGCGAGCGGCTGGAGCTCGGCCGGGTGCCGGAGCCGCCGCGCCGCTGCCACTCGCTGGTCGTCGTCCCCGTCTCCTCGCTCTCCCGCCTCACCAGCAAGGCCCTGACCGCCGCCGTCTCCCTGGGCGACGAGGCCGTGGCCGTCACCGTCGTCCACGCCGACGCCGAGGGCCGCCGGTCCGCCGAGTCGCTGCGCCGCGACTGGGAGCTGTGGAACCCCGGCGTCGCGCTGGTGGAGCTGCCCGCCCCCTCCCGCTCGCTGGGCCGCCCAGTCGTCGACTACGTGCGCGAGCTGACCGCCCGCCGCCCCGACCACCGCATCACCGTGCTCATCCCCGAGGTCGAGCCCGCCCGCCTGTGGCAGCGGCTGCTGCAGAACCAGCGCGGCGCCGTGCTGGCGCACGCCGTGCGCCGCGACACCGACGCCGTCATCTGCCGGCTGCGCTTTCGCGTCGGCCCGGCGCGCAGCGCCGAGGAATTGGCCGACATGCGACGCTGACACCTCTGTTCGACATCGCCCCTCATCGCTGATCGTTGACCTTACGACGGAAAGCGCGAGGGGAGAGCCCGGATGCCGATCAGTCGCAGAACCCTCCTGGCCGGCGGAGCCGGCCTGGGGCTGGCCACGCTGCCCGGGTGCGGCGCCAACACCGGGCGCGGCGGCGGGGGTTCGGGCCCGCGCCTGGCGCAGTGGTACCACCAGTACGGCGAGCCGGGCACCCGGCAGGCCGTCGAGCGGTACGCCGCCGCGTACAGGGGGGCGGACGTCGGCGTGGAATGGCGGCCGGGCAACTACGACCAGCAGACGGCCGCCGCCCTGCTCACCGACTCCGGGCCGGACGTCTTCGAGGTCGCCGGCCCCACGATCGACCAGATCCAGGGCGGTCAGGTGGCCGACCTGACCGCCCTGCTGGGCGACGCCAAGGACGACTTCGCCCCCGCGCTGCTGGCGCCCCGCACCTACCAAGGGCGCGTATGGGGGATCCCCCAGCTGGTGGACACCCAGGTGCTCTACTACCGCCCCAGCCTGCTCCGGGCGGCCGGAGTGCGGCCGCCGCAGTCGCTGGACGAGCTCGTCGACGCCGCCCGCCGGCTGACCCGCAAGGACGTCAAGGGGCTCTTCCTGGGCAACGCCGGCGGCGCCGGCGCCCTGGGCGGCACCCCGCTGTACGCAGCCGGCCTGTCGCTGGTCACCCCCGACGGCAGGGTCGGCTTCGACGACCCGGCCGCGGCGCGCACCCTCGGCAAGCTCCACCGGCTGCACACCGACGGCTCGCTGCTGCTGGGTGCGCCCACGGACTGGTTCAACCCCGCCGCCTTCACCCAGGGCCTGGCCGCGATGCAGTGGTGCGGGCTGTGGGCGCTGCCGCAGGTCAGGAAGGCACTCGGCGACGACTTCGGGGTGCTGCCCTTCCCGCCGGACGGCCCGGCCGGGCGCCCCGCCGTCCCCGTGGGCGCGTGGGCCGCCGCCGTCAGCAGCCGCAGCGCCCACCGGGAGGCCGCCGAGGCGTACGTGAAGTGGCTGTGGGTGGAACGTACCGACTTCCAGCTGGACTTCGCCCAGTCCTACGGGCTGCACGTCCCCGCCCGCACCTCCCTGGCCGCCCGCGCCGACCGGCTGACGTCGGGGGCGGCCGCCGACATCGTGCGCTTCACCAAGGACCACGGCTGGGCGGTGCCCCTTTTGTGGACGGCGGCCAGCCAAACCGCCTATCTGGATGCACTCAGCCGCATCATCCGCGAGGGCGCCGACCCGGCCGGCGAGCTGAGGGCGGTGGCCCGCAAGGCCGACGCCGAACTGCGGCGCGTACGGAACCACGGCTGATGCCCGCCTCCGCCGGCGCCCCGGCCGCCCGGCAGCGGCACCGCACCCTGTGGTTCTGGATCTTTGTGGGCCCCTTCGCCGCGGGGCTCGCCCTCTTCACGTACGTACCGCTCGCCTGGAGCGTGTACCTGAGCTTCTTCGACGCCCACAACACCGTCTCCCCCAGCGACTTCGTGGGGCTGGCCAACTACGCCGAGCTGCTGGGCGACGCCTCCTTCCGCTCCTCGCTGGTGACCTTCGCCGTCTTCACCGCCTTCGTCGTACCGGCCACCTACGCGCTCTCGCTCGCCCTGGCCCTGGCCGTGGGCCGGCTGCGCTTCGCCCGGGCGTTCTTCCGGTCGGTCTTCTTCCTGCCCACCGCCTGCAGCTACGTCGTCGCCGCCACGGTGTGGAAGCTGTCGCTGTTCAACGGGGTGCGCTTCGGGCTGGCCAACACCGTCCTGGGCTGGTTCGGCGCCGAGCCGGTGGCCTGGCTCGCGGAGACCGACCCGCCCTGGTACTGGCTGGTGATCGTCAGCGTGCGGCTATGGCTGCAGACCGGCTTCTACATGGTGCTCTTCCTGGCCGGCCTGCAACGCATCCCGCCCCGGCTGTACGAGGCGGCCGCCCTGGACGGCGCCCGGCCGGGCTGGCAGACCTTCCGCCACATCACCTTCCCGGCCCTGCGCAGCACCTCGGTGGCCGTCGTCCTGCTGCTGGTCGTGGGCGCCTTCCAGGCGTTCGACGAGTTCTACAACCTGCTGTCCGACCAGCGCGGCTACCCGCCCTACGCCAGGCCGCCGCTGGTCCACCTGTACTACCTCGCCCTCGGCCAGGGACAGGACCTGGGCCTGGGCAGCGCCGGCGCGGTGCTGCTGGCGCTCGTCATCGCGGTGGCGACGATCCTGCAGGCCCGCTGGTCCGGGCTCGGCCGCAGAGAGGACTGAGGAGGACCGAGGAGACCATGGACGACGCACTCGTACGTGCCGGACGGGCCCTGCGCATGGTGCTGCTGTGCGCCCTGGCCGTGCTGTTCCTCATCCCCTTCTACCTGCTGGTGCGCGGCGGCCTGGCGAGCGAGGAGGAGATCACGGCGCCCGGCTGGACGTTCTTCCCGCACAGCCCGCACTTCTCCAACGTCCGGGAGCTGTTCACCGACCCGGACGTGCCGATGGCCCGGGCCCTGCTGAACTCCTCGCTCATCGCCGTGGCCACCACCCTCGGCACGCTGCTGCTGGCCTCCCTCGCCGGCTACGGGCTGGCCCGCATCCCCTACCGGCACGCCGACGCCGTCTTCTACGCCATCCTGGGCACCCTGCTGGTACCGGCCGCGGTCACCTTCGTCCCGTCGTTCGTGCTGGTCTCCTCGCTCGGCTGGATCTCGACGCTGCGCGGCCTGATCGTGCCCACCCTCTTCAGCGCCTTCGCGTGCTTCGTCTTCCGCCAGTACTTCCTGGGCTTCCCCCGGGAGTTGGAGGACGCGGCCCAGGTGGACGGGCTCGGCCACTGGCGCACGTACTGGCGCGTGGTGGTGCCCAACTCCCGTCCGGTTTTCGCCGCCGTGGGCACGATCGTCTTCATCGGCGCATGGAACGCCTTCCTGTGGCCGCTGGTGATCGGCCAGGGCCGCGACTCGTGGACGGTGCAGGTGGCGCTGTCGACGTTCACCACGGCCCAGACCGTCCAGATCCACGAACTGTTCGTCGCGGCCGCCGTCTCGATCCTCCCGCTGCTCCTGGTCTTCCTGCTGCTGCAGCGCTACATCGTGGCGGGGGTGGAGCGCTCGGGGATCGACGACTGACG